>JAIETZ010000001.1:300000-600000 GCA_019744775.1 Candidatus Obscuribacterales bacterium | reverse complement strand
GACGTGGCGGCAAATGCCCAACCGAGTGCGTAGCCGTTGTAAATAAGGAAAACGCCGCCGGCAAGAATGACGCACGACAAAAATAGTGAGGCGGGGATGGCAAAAGCTTTTACCGATTGAATGAGCTCAGCTCTATCAACTTCGTTCATGGTTTCAAAGGACCTCTGTAGGGGCGCATTGCATGCGCCCGTTTATCTGACTCAACAATGTTACCATCCCGAGAAAATTTAATTGCAATTAAGCTTTTTGAAGCTATCCTTATTTAGACCTTGCTTACTTATATTAGGTTTATGGGTTTGCAAGAGAACAAAGGTGGACGAGGAAAATTCATGGTTCTTGAATCGGCTAATTGCACTGAGTGCAGGTCTGAGATTTGGCACGACGACAATTATTGTCAAGAGTGCGGTGTGCGCACATCGATGTTGTCTCAGCGTGATACGCAATGGCGGAAAGCCCCAAGCGGACCATCGTGGAGTCGAGAAGATCGCGAGCCGATCGCGCCATCCTGGAAAAAGCCTGAGTCGAATTGGGCAAAACCGGTTGAAACTCCAATTAGATCTTTTGTGCAGTCTGCATCCGAGCAGTCGATATCTTCGCAGTCTCTGCCGGTGCAACCTGCAGTGCCAATTAATACGACGCCTGTGACACCAGAAGCGCCGAAGGTGGAACCAAAACCGGAACTGAAAGTTGAAAAACCAGTAGAGGTAAAACTGCCGCCACCACCTGTGCCACCAGAAGCGGTGTCACCACCAATTGTGCCACCAGTTAAACCTGTTGCACCACCCGAGCCCAAGAAAATTGAGCCGGTCGTCACGAAGCCGGAAGTAAAAGAACCTACTGAAAGCAAATTGGTTGAAATTAAAGCGATTCCAAAAGTAGTCGATTTCGAGAAGATAGAAGAAGATGTTGATGACTCAATTCTCAAGGCCAGATGGACTGCTCTTGAGTCTCCACTATTGAGACCGCGAGTAAGTGATGATGTTCAAAATAGAAAGTCGCCGGAAGAAGTTGTTCACAAGATCAAAATCACGAACATTCTTTGGCTGTGTGTTTGCTTCTTAGCAGGCATACTTATTTATTGTTTGTTTGATATTGTCAAAATGACGATTCTCAAACCGGAGACAACTGCTGCGAAGCAGACTATCGTTGCTCCTGCTGCACCTACTGCACCTCAAGAATCAAAAGCGGTGGAGACACCAGTCATTGAGCCTGTTGCTGAGACGAAGTTGCCTGAACCAACAGCGGTAACTACACCGGCGCCGGCTAAGACAATTGTTCCAGTGAAATCAGTTTCGGTGCATCCGACTGTGCCTGTTGCAAAACCAACTAAACCAGTTTCCTCTTTAGCTCCGGCGAAAGTCCAGGCGAAGCCGGTTGCAAAAGCTGTTCCTGCTAAACCGGCAATTGCACCGGAATCCGTGCTGCCGAAATCCACAAGCGACGCAAGTAATGCAAGAGCAAGAACAGTTTGGCAAGCATCTTCTACCGCTATTAAAGCAGCGCCGGCTGCAAGGGCTGCTGTAAAGCCAAGTCATGTAGTTACAAGTAAGGGCAATGGAACAGACTTAACTCGCTACAATCGCCTTTTAGCTGATTACTTCTCGCGAGCAGGTAACGGCAGCTTCGGTGATGAGAGCAGCGAACCGCCGACATACACCGAGTGGTTGGGCAGAGGCAAGCCGGAGTTTTAAATGCTAGCCTTGATATAAGAGCGCATTTATGACTGAAGAAAAAAAGCCATTACAAATTCCAGAAGGCATCTCCTACAACTGCCAGGGATGTGGTCGTTGTTGTTCCGGATTTGCAGTTGGACTGACATTGAAGGATTACGACAAAGTCAAAGATGTCGATTGGGCTTCAATGCATCCGCAGTTGGCTGGAATCGAATTATTCGCCCATAGGGAAAAGGAATTTTCCGAAGGACTATCTCCTTTTCCTATCTATACCAAGGCTCACGCAGATGGTGCTTGTCCATTTCTAGTCGATAACCTTTGCTTCATTCACGGCACGTTGGGTGAAAGTGAAAAACCAACTATTTGCCAAATGTTTCCTTACACATTTGTAGGTACCCCAAAAGGAGTCTTTGCCGGTGTGTCCCATAGCAGTATGGCTTCCGTGAGAAATTTGGGCAGACCACTTGTAGAACAGCGTGAAATGCTTGAAGGAATGCTTGAGTTAAACAAACAACTGCAAGCCCAATTGAAAAAAGAAGCCGGTAAAACAGACGACAATGTTTCTATGTCGTCGTTGAATCTGGCGCCTGGTATACCTATTTCTTGGGATGAATATTTCCTGATAGAAGAAAGGATGCTGAACCTTACCAGGCAAGAACCGTTTGGAGATACTTGCCAGATGTGGCTATCTGCCGGTGAAATTCTTGCTGAGGCAATTCGGCTTAAATCAACTGAGCAAGACATCAGTCTTATTAGCCAATTTAAACCAAATTTGAGTATTTGGCAGGACAGAGTCCCAACATCGTTTGAAAATCTCATGTTTACACTACTCTGCTTTCGCGGACTGACCTGGCCATTGATCAAAAGACGTCGTATTCAAAGTAATCTAAAACCTGCATCGCGACTGGATATTTTGCGTTATGTCGTAGGAGTTTTAATAACCAAGAAAATGGAGTTTCCGAATTGCGGATTGGTAAGCATAGAAAAATCATTTGCCGAGAAATTTGATGCATTAAGTCCGGAAATAGATCATTTTATGCGCCAATATTTATACTTGAAACTCTTTGGTAAGACTTACTTTGGTTCGGCTATGGGCGGTCTTTCTGTCGTCGCTGGGTTTAATCACTTAGTGGCAACGGCGCTCGTGAGCCTTATCTACGGCAAAGCTCGTGCTATGCAAAAGGGAGAGCATGAAATTGGTATAGCTGATCTCTATGAGTCTGTTTTGCTTTTGGACAAACAAATGGTGTCGGTCAGTCAATCGAGTGGGCAAATGGCGTTGATGTACGATCAAGGTTTTGCTTCACCGCGCATTTTCAGCCGACTATTAGCTCGCATGGAAAGAAACCTTTCTTAGCCAAAAGATTAGTACAATCTAGGATGATTGGTTGTCGGCGGAAAATGGCATATGGCAAAGCAAAAAGGTTCAGTAGACAAGAGTAAGTCGCACAAGAAGGGAATTCCTGTTCACAAAACAGAAGCAGAATCCCATCAGGACAAGATCAATTGGAAGTTCTTCTACATGCTCTTGTCCTCGATTGTTGTCATTGTGTTTGCCGCCCACTTAAGTGGTCTTTGGGGTGGCCTTGTTTTTAACGACCTTGAGACCCTCAAGTTTTTATCTACTGTGCAGGACAGCCATACATTTTGGTCAGGGTTGTGGACACAAGCTTTTAAGACCCCCCTGACTCAACAATATTTGAAGGCAACTTATGCTTGGGATTACGAGGCAGCAGGATTTAGCGTTGTCTGGCACCATATTGTCAATCTTGGTTTGCATTTGGTGGCAAGCGGTTATTTGTTCATTCTCGTGTTTACCATGTCGTGGCGCTTGAAACACCAAGGAAGATTGGATGTAGATCCTTACATGCTTGCTTTTGCCTCTGCCGCTATTTTTGCCTGCCATCCATTTACATCAGAAGCAGTTGGATACATTTCCGGACGCGTGGCACCACTTATGGCTGCCAACTATTTCTTAGCGCTTAATTGCTTTTTGCTTTCGCAATTGGCAAAGTCCAGAGCACTTAGAATTTGGGGTTATATTTTTTCAGCTATCTTTGTTGTAAATGCAATACTGGTTAGCAACGAAGCTCTGTTATTGCCGCTGACTATGATCATGATTGCATTGATAATAAAACAACCTGGCATCAAATGGACAGAGTGGGCAACTCGCAAAGTATGGGTGCTTTGTACTCTTATTGTGTTGGCAGGAACTCTTCCGTATCTAGCATTGTTGGGTGTCAGCGTGCCATCTGGTAACGGTAATGGATTGCAACTTTTGCCGGCAGTTTCCTACTACGCCACTCAACTAAAGGCTGTTGTTACTTACTATTTGCGTGGGTTCTTAATTCCAATTGGATTGACTGTGGATCCACCTTGTGTTTTGGCTAACGATTTTGCTGATCCTTTAGCCATACTTGGCGGTGTTGTTTTATTGGGTGCAATTTTCTGTATTTGGTTTTTCAGAAGCCGCCCAATGATCTCTTTTGGTTTCTACTTATTTATTGCCGGGCTTGTCCCCAGTATCGCATTACTTCAACCTGAGTACGTAGCTGATAGACGGATTTATCTATCGCTGGCTGGACTGTCGATACTTGCTGGTTGGGCATTGGCGAAACTAGCAATGACAAACTGGCAAAAGACACTTATTGTCACTGCATCTGCATTGCTTGTTTTAATTGGATTGACGATGTGGCGCAATTACAGTTGGTCATCTAACGAAGCTTTGTGGCAATCGGCAATCGCGGCCAACGCAAATAGCGGTAGAGCGCATGCTATGTATGCCCTGTCTCTAATTCAAAATGGCAAGACTGAAAAGGCAGTTATGGAATCAAAGCAAGCTCTGCAATTAAGTCCGGGTACTGTTCCGGCAACGCTTGCTGTTGCGGCTACTTTGCTTAATAGCAAGGACTATCAGGGTGCCAGCGAACAATTTGCGCATGCCGTTGAGTTGGCGCAAAAGCAAAAGCTATCTCCGGAAATAGTAGGTACTGCGGCATCAGGTGCAGCTGAATCATTGATGCGCTTGGGCAAGGGACAAAATGCCATGTCTTACGCACAACTAGCAGAAGAAACTGATCCGAATAATCCAAGAGTGCATTACATCGTCGGCAACTGTATGTTGCAAGCCAGGCAGTTTCATCTGGCATATTTTGAGTTGCAGAATGCCGTTAAATTAAATCCCGCACTTGCCGAAGCATGGGAGCCTTTGTCTCGGGCAGCGATTGCGATGGGCTCTGGCGATGAAGCTTATAGAGCGGCACTGATGGCCGAAAAAATTGATAAGTCTCCCAGAGCAAAAACAGCGGTGCCCAGGGTGCTCATTTGGGCTGGTCAATACGATAAGGCAGAGACCTTGTTAAAAGAATCCCTCAAGAAAGATGAGAAAAACCCGGAAATCCTCGCCCTGCTTTCGTTTGCGGAAAAGCAGTTGGGTGAGGGTGCGCAGGCTGAATTTCATAAAAAGGCCGCTGAAGAGCTAGATAAAGACGCTTTTGCAAAGGCTGACCTGCCGCCGGCTAAGCCCTAATTTAATCTACAAAACAAATTTTCCTTGCGCCTTTTGTCCAATCTGAAAGGTGCACGGATAGATCTATTTGAACCCTGTGGTTGACGGTCGTGGAAGCGGAAGCGGAGAGACCCCAACCACTCTTACTAGGAAAGGAAGCTGTCTGTGTCTGGTGATATTCCAGTTGAGACTAAAAAACAAGAAGTCGAAGCCAAGCCCATAGTGCTGTCAGCTTCAGTCTCATACGACTTGTATATGCCGCAAGAGGCGATAAAGGAGCCGGTTACACCACAACAAAGTGGTGTAACCGGTTTCGTTCAAGAATGCTACTCGCCGGCAAAGAGCGACTGCAAAGAACCGAGAAAAGATACAGCAAAAGATACCCGTTCTCAGATGTCTGAAGAAAAGTTTCGCGAATTGCTCGAGAAAGGTTCGTCTGAGGATTTGCGGCGCTTAGTACTGACTCAATCAAAAATGCTTAAGTGTTTGCATGCGCGCATGGATGAGGCAAAATCGGCTGAAGAGAAAAGGGAAATGGCTAGGCTGACCGAGAAAGTTCTTAAGGACATGTCTTCAAGAATGGACGCATTGGGTAAAACTATTGACGCAAGGACAGTTGCAGCGACTGCCGATATTAAAAAAGGGATTGAGTGCGGCAAGATTGACTTGTCGACAAACTCCGCTCGCTTGAAATTTGAAACTGCAAACGGCAACTTTGATGTTAAAAGCAGCAGTAATAAATTGACTTTCAAAACTCCTGAAGGCAAGGTCAGCTACAGCGTGAAAGACGGGCAATTAGTTGAAACGCGCGACAAAGTTGATAGGGTAATCGGTAGTGCGGCAACCCGTGAGTCATATGTGTTTAAAGACGGAGCACTACAAAAGGTCGATCCTAATGAGCCATGCACGGATTCGAAAAATCCTATTATTCAACTAGGCGGTGGATGTGGGAAAACTCTGGATGCGTCTATAGAAAGTCATGGGGCTGCAGTATCATTTGATGGAGCCGGCGATCAAAAGGCTATGAACCGATATGCCGAAAATGTAAAGTCGATGGCAGAGTTGCAGCGGAAGACCAGTGAGGCTGGATTGCCGGGATCGGGTCACTGTGGCGGCGGTGATGGAAAAGGAAATCCAGGTGATCAACCAAGGCCCGTTAGTTCACGTGGAGATAACTGGGGTGGAAGTATTCCACGTGGTTCGGGTTCTACTTACGGTTCCGGTAGAGAACAAGCAAGTGGTTCGACAAGCCAGGTTGCTGAAAGAAGCGGCGGAGCAGCAGTGACGCGTGGTGATGTTTCTGCTCTTGCGCGTTGGGAAGATAATCGTTCCAATACCGCAGTTGCAAGAGCTGCCGAGCAAAGTATTTCGCAAACAGGGCTGCCGGCGCAGCAACAAATAACGGAAAGAGTGATTCAACCTGCCGTTCAGCAAATAAGTTCTTCAAATCTTTCACCCTTGGTTAGATCGGCTGATATGCCAATATCGGCAAGGCAAGCTGCAGCTGAATCAATCTCAGCAGTTAATACTGCTCAAAACTACTATAAGATGATGCAAGCTAACGCGGGGCGTGAGCAGGCTGTCCAGAAGTTGACGCCAATATCTGCAACACATCTGGCAGATGCAGCCAAGCTGCAACTACCGCTTTCACAACAACAACCATTGATGTCTCAACCAGGACTCAATAGCATTCTGAAAAATTCGATTATGAATAATCCAGCAAGTCCTTTGCTCAAGCAAATTGCTTTGCCGAATCAACAACAGCCACAACCATATAACTCCTTTGCAAAACAGAGTATTACAAGCGCAGATCCGCTCGCCAAGCCAAATCTAGCTGCTCCATACCAGGCTTTGCGTTATACAAATCCAGGATCCTTTAACCAATTGAATAAGACTGCCAATGGTGCACTCAATAGTTTTGGTAAGAGTCTAACTGAAATGCAAGACACTACCAAAGCAACGGGTAAAAACATTTTGGGTGGTCATAGTCGTCCGAATCTAATCTCTGACAATGCACCCGCTACTCATACAAGAGTGACGGACAAGTGGACGCCTGTTAAGGCAATTGCTGGTGGCGGTGGACATGCTGCTGGTGGTGATGCCGGACCGTTTATTCCAATTTCAGGTAGAGTTGGCGGAGCTGGAGCTTCAACTGGCGCTCGCGCAGAAGGTTCCAGGTTGGGCACCAAGCAAGATGGAGGCGGCAGCAACATGGCGGACGGCGGCAAAGGTGTGCAGGGAGTCAAATCCGTTGAAGGATCAAGACTAAATGGTGGCAAGAAAATTGAAGGCAATCCTGTTGATGGCGGTAAGAAGATTGAGCCCACCAAAAACAACCAGGGAGTTAAATCAGGCAACGATGTTGTAGATGATGGCAAAAGAATCCAGGGAGTTCAGGCGGTTAAGTCTGCAGATGCTACGACAAGTACTGCCGGTGGCGCTATTCGCGATAACGCGATTTTGCCCGTTGGACCAGGTGGAAATTTCGGTGGAGCAACGCCTCCTATCAAAGACACTAAAACAGCTTCGGACAAAGTCGAACAAATTGCGCAAAGCCAGCCTGAAGCCGCAACCCAAAAAGACCTCGGCTTTGGCTATACTCCACGTCGCAGCGCCTATACCATCAAGCAAGGCGATTCGCTTGAATCAATCGCCCGGAAGCGTTGGGGGGATGAGCGCTTAGCAGAACTCATCCGCACGATTAACCTTCACCGCCTAAATGTCGCCAAAGAGGGCGGACAAGCAGTCTTGAGACTCGCTGCAGGCGACGTTATTTGGCTGCCGAGCCCAATTGAAGCTGAGCGTTTTAAGAAAGTCTGTGACATTAAAGGTGATGGGCAGCATGCGCTGACAGTGGGGTTTTCCGTCTAGGAGACTTAGAGCTTTGACATTAAAGTTGGCTTAAGCTCCTATTTGGTGAGGTCACTGGAATATGTTGGAAGATTTGGCAGCAAAGAAAGACGGTCGCGAGAATTCGACCGACGGAAATAAATTGAGCCAGCAAGCTTGGGGAGCACCTGCTATAGCTGACGGTAAAGCTGCCGACAATTCAACTGCTAAAGACACGACCAAAGACGCAAAAGAGCAAAAGTCCGGTAAACCAGTCGACGCGCTTGTGCAGCATCTGCCTATTAATGATCGCTGCTCATTGGATATTTATGAGCATCACTGGGAATTGACGATGCCCAGGATAACCAAACCAGTGACTATGTCCGGTGTTAGGGTTAACGAAAAGCACCAGTTGGAAATTGTCCAGGAAAGAGGCGCAGAGACTCTTATCCAAGACAAACTCATTATGAATGATAAGGGCGAATGGACTATGAAGGATGAGAATGGCGGTCAGGTGGAGGCCATCCGATGGAAGGGAGGGTCCTATTCAAAGGAAACTCCTCAATCACTTGATCCGAAACATCCGGAACAGAAGACGATGCTTAGAGAAAGGATTTTTTCCAATGATGTACACGTGTTTCTCAAACCGAGTGGGGATATGATCCTAGTACGTCAAAATGATCATGACTACAAAAGCAAACAAGGCACCCCTGAATACGACTATGAGCGCCTAACTAATAGGTTGGTTGTGGAATTTGATAAACACCGTGTGAAATCAGTACTTGATAGAGACAAGGAATACAAGATACAGTCCAACGATGAGGCTAAAGAGTCTCCGTAACTCTTGCCCACACTGTATCGCATTGTATTTCTTGCATGCAGGCACCTGGTCCCGGCTCCGGAGTCAGCAAGCAAAACTTTGAATTCCGGCATTTGCATTTAGAGCAATTATCAATTGCTTGGCCGATATTTGTATATGGTCCATTGCGAGCAGGCAGGGTGGGTCCATATATTCCAATAACAGGAGTGCCGACAGCAACTGCTAAATGCGCAGGGCCTGTGTCGGCTGATACAACAAGACTGCATGAAGCTAAAACAGTAGCAGTTTGGGGAAGGGATAAATTTCCTGCTAATGAAATTACTTGCCCATCGAAGGCGGTAGAAATTTTTTGACAGATTTCCATGTCCTCCTTGCCGCCGACTAAAAGTGGATAGACGTTGGGTTTCGTTTTCAATTTCTCGACTAATGCAATCCAATTTTCAACGGGCCACGCTCTATGTGGACGAAGTGTACCTACAGACGGCACCAAGGCAACAAGCTGTTTGCCTGCTGCCATGGTTGAATAGAGTGGTTCTGAAATTGCTTGCAAGGAAAGCTTGTCCGTTTTAAGGGTTGGATATTTATTTTTGCGAGCGTTCAATTTTAATGGAGCGAGTGTTGAAAACAAACTATCAACGATGTGTAAGTTTGTACGTTGTTTGAATTGACGCTTGTTGTGAGTAAGGACAGTTGCTTTGTTGAATAACGTTATCAACTTTGTGCGAGTCGAACCGACTAAGTCCACAATTAAGTCGGCGTTGAATTGAGCCAACTGACCGCGCTGCGCAAATATTCCGGCCTTGCGATTGAATGGTGTCATCGCATCAATTGACGGGCATAGTTCAAGCAGGCTAAACAGGCTCTCGTGAGTCCAGTATGTCAAGCGAGCATCGGGAAAGTTTTCTTTGAGCGCGCCAGCCACAGGCGTTCCGAACATGACATCGCCGATAGCGGCTGGATGTATAATCGCTATATTCTTAAATCCCTGTCCCATAGCCGGTTTGCCTCGGTTGTCGCCCATACCTAGGGCTTCATGCATGACTGCAGGTGAGCTATTAGTTTAACCGGTAAGTTATTTAGCTTGTTTTTGACTTATCATGGTTAAATGTTATTGATACCAGTCAATGGTACGCTTGAATTAATTGACTGAAACATTGGCAAAAGAGAGACAGGAAGGCACCCACCGTATATGACTGAAGAGATCTATTACGTATTGGGTTGGCCTCAGCCAACGGGTAAGGTGGCAATCCTTTGTCGATCGCGTGGAACCAGCCCGGGACCGGCATACTGCTGGTCTAAGCGCGAAGCCATACAGCTTAGAACCAAGCTGGCCAACGACAGGCGCGGCGAAGATAACCCGGCTGCCAGACGAATCATTCGCAATCTTTTGGTTTACAAGTACCTGCTCAGGCATCCATTGCCATGGAGACCAGGCGATCTCTGGGTCTACACAGAACCCGACTACCTGGAACCAGTAGAAGCGCGTCAAGCTTAATTTATAGATTCGAGCACGTCGTCCAGGGTGTTGTAGCCGTTAAGGCTCTTTACTATGCTCATTGGTGGCAGCGCTTGCAAGATAGAGCGACCGTAGTGCTTTGTTGTGAGTCGTGGATCCAGAATTGCCACGATGCCTGTGTCTGTAGCCGTGCGGATAAGGCGACCGACACCTTGTTTGAGGCGCATGGTGGCGTGAGGCAACGCCAGGTCTCCGAACCAGCTGTTTTGTCCGTCTTTCTGCAATGCCTCACAGCGCGCTTCATATACAGGATCATCGGGTGCCTGGAAGGGAATGCGATCGATAATGACGCAACTCAATTGGTTACCGTCAATCGAAACTCCTTCCCAAAAACTAGCAGTACCGAATAAGACAGCCTGTGGTGTCTCGCGGAACCAATCCAGCAATTTCTTTCGTGGCACTTCACCTTGTCGCTTACAAGGAAATGGCAAACGGTCATTGAGTATACTGAACGCATTATTCATGCCTGAATAACTAGTGAACAACACAAAGGCCCGACCATCGCTTAGGTGCAAGATTTTCTCAATTTCGTCGGATGCTTTCAAAAAGAACTCAGGATGATTTGGCTCAGGTAACTTGCCTGGCAAATACAAAACAGACTGACGCTTGTAGTCAAATGGGCTCGAAACTTTTGCTTCCACTACTTCTGATGGAGCGCCCACTTGCCGTTTAAAAAATCCAAAAGGATTAGCACCACCTGTTGCTAGTGTGGCCGACATCCATACCGAAGAAACCAGCCCGGATTTTTTAAAGATCTTTTGATTGAGCATCTCTGAAACATCTAGTGGTGCGGCAATGACTTCCAGCTTTTGCTTTTTGAAATCACGCTCCGCCCAGACAACATAAGCAGCATCCGGCTCGATTAGTAGATCTAGGCAGTGCAAATAACCATTTATGGTTGCGATTAATCCCCGTGCTTTGAGTTTGGCTTTTTCACGTGCCATTTCTACATCGAGAATATTTTCAAAGGTTGCTTCTTCAAGCCAGGTTTTGAGAGCTGTTAGTGCCTGGTGCAAATATTGTGAGCCATCTACGCTTTGACGGAAACGAGTTTTGGCGCCGGTGCACATTTGTTCGAGGTTGATAAAGAAGCCTTCTGCCTCAACTTCCAAGTCTTTGACTATTTGAACGGGCGCTTGCAGCTTGTTGACGGATTTACTGCAGAGGACTTTTATGCCGCGGTTGCTTATCGTGGAAGAAAAAGCATCCGTTGCAATTGAAGGTAGATGTTGAGCCTCGTCAACAATCAAGTAATCATAAGTGGGCAAAATACTGCCGTCGGAAGCTGCATCTGCTAATAGTAGTGCGTGGTTGACGACCAGCAAATGCGCATCTTCGGCAAATTCTCTTGCTCTGAAGTAGTAGCAATCGTTGAACTTTGGACACTTGTTGCGCAAGCAATCATCCGAATCGGAATTGATTTCCATCCAGGTGTCTTTCGCCGGCACAAAATCAAGTTCTGAAAAGTCGCCTGTGGTGGTGTCATTAGCCCAATCTTCTAGGCGCTCATCTACGGCAGCTTCTTTTAAGTGATCTTCAAAGCGGCGCATACCCAAATAATTGCCGCGACCTTTTACTAGTGCGGCTCTTAAAGGAAATGGCAAAATGTCCTGTAGCGTCGGAATGTCTTTGTTGATGTATTGTTCTTGCAGAGCAATTGTGGCTGTCGATATGACCACACGCTTGCCGGAAAGTGCTGCTGGTATAAGAGCAGCCAAACTTTTACCTGTACCCGTTCCAGCTTCAAACAATCCTACTTGACCCGTGACAAAGCCACGGTCAATAAGATGTGCCAGCTTCAATTGTTCGGAGCGATATTCATAACCGGGCAAATGTTCACCTAGAAGCGAGAAGACATCTTCTACGCTTAGATGACTGCCGTTGCTGGTCCTGTCCGAATCGACCAACACCTACATGTTACTGTTGGCGCGGGTAGCAACTTGAATGCGAATTGGACGATAGTGCGGAAGCTTAAGTGTCTGACCTAATTCCAGAACATCGGCGCTGCGCATGCCATTGTGCTTGCAAATGGTGTCAAGCAAACGTGGGCTGACGCGCTTGTATGTTTTGTAGACAATACCTGCAAGCGTATCGCCGTTTTGTACGGTGTAAGTTGCTTGTGTCGGAATAATGAGTTCAGGAATTACATCTTCTGCCGGCTTTTGTGCAACAGCCGGAGTGGTTGGCTTGCTGACTGAAATTGTTGGAAGCGCAATAGTCGGCAGCTTGGGAGCTACAGCGGGAGCTGGTGTAGCTGCTCTATTGGTAGTTGTAGCAACAACAATTTTTTTGCTTGCAGGAGTTGATGGTGTTGATTGTGCAACGGTTGGCGCTTCTGCATGATTGAAGAGCGAAATTGCCCAAACAACAATCAACGAAACAACAGCACCTGCCATGAAACCAACAGTGAGGTACATGCTGGCGGAGCGCTTAGCCGGTGGCAGAAATTCGTTGTGGTGCATGTCATTTTGGTGATGACCAGGCCAGAGAGTTTCTAATTCGGCCGACTTGGTGCCTAAAGAAGATTCACCGTATGTAGGTGGATAGCTGGCTGCGTATTCGTTTGGTTTGACCAGTTGCGAATCATCTTCACGATAGCGCTCGTAGAAACGCTCTGAACGAGCAGGAGCAGTCGTGTAAGAGTTTTTCACCGAGGTGTATGGCTCGCGTATGAATTCCGGCAGAGAATCGAAATCTAGTTTTTCGCGCTCTGTTTTTTCTGTATCGCAGTTAATCACCATTAAGTCTCCCGACATACGAAAGGCACAGCTAGTGCCGATAAATGGGCTTCTAACCCGCCTGACATATTATTAGGAATTGTCACTCCAAAGTCAAATTCATTAACTGCGGTTTAGGATCAAGCGTATATCGTGTATAGCCTCATTGGTATTACCATTGGCGGCATATCGAATAATTGGCTAGATTAAGCGTGATCGTCACGAGATTAATTATTGACAACTTTTGTGGCTGCGCTTACCGCTTTGATAGCGTCACTATTGCCTGTCATTATCAATGTCGCTTGATTTGGTTTGAAGTTAGTGCGAATGAATTTGCCGACTGTATCTACATTTGCCGAGCGAATGGTGGCAAGTAATTGACTGACGTAGTTCGGTTCGCAGTCTTGAATTAGGCTCTCGCAAATAGTGGAAGCCATTGTGGACATGCTGCTCATCGAGCGCACCGGTATAGAGCCCAACAAATAGCGCTTGCACTCGCTTAATTCCATTGGACCTAATGGACCTTTGGAGAAAGTATCTATCTCACTTCTTACTGTCGTTACCAGCTGAGCTGCGGCTTGCGCTGGTACCGAAACTGATAGCGACCAGGCAGTGGCATCCGACAACGGATCAAGTTTGGATTCCAGAGTTCCGGAATTGACGATTTGTCCCAACTTCGTGTCTTTGCTCAACGCCAAAACCAAACGTGATATCAGTGGATGGCTAGCGAGCGCGCAATCGGCTAAAAGCAAATATGGATAATCACTATTTCCCTCGGAAAACTCCAGCAATTTTGCCAAACAAATCCGAGCATCATCTTTTTCAGTCGTCGGTATTGTCGTCCTCAGAACGCGACGACTTGCCGGTTTGACCAGAGGCTTGGCTGCGGACTTCACCGATGACCATGGTTGGAACATGCGCTCAACCAACGTACTTGCTTCATCCAGAGTGGTATCACCGGCAAAAACAATGACAGTTTGATTAGGTGTTATGTGCTCTTTGTGGAACGCTTTAACATCGGCGGATCTATATGTCGGTATCGTGCGCACGAGAGACAGGGGATCTTCCGGGTAATAGGCCGTATTTGCGGCTATCAAATTGCGCATTGCCGTGCGTTCAATTCTTGACGGCAGAGAACCTTCATTTTGGCGAACCAAGCTAATTACGTCTTGCTTTGCTTTCTCTACATCCAATTCAAGGAAAGACGGCGTAATGAGGGATTCAGCAACAATTGCCAGTTGTGATGACAAATTGTTGGACAAGCAAGCTGTTTCAAACTCGATTGTTTCTGTCTGGCAGTCAAAGCGCAGCATTGAATTTGGTTGTAGTCCAAGATCTTCTTGAGCAATTCTCAACTGTTGTTGGTTGTGTTTTGTGCTGCCATAGTTGAGTGATTCAGCTACAACTTCGGCCAGACCTTTTTTGTTGTTCGGATCATAAATTTCGCCTGCGCGAACGGCGCCACGGATTTGTACAATCGGGCTGATATGACTTTCCAAAACTGCAATTCGCAATCCGTTGGACAAAGTCTTGTACTTCAGACGGTTGAGCCAGTTTTCTGTAACCGCCGGCATCTTTGGTTTTGCCGGTTCAGCAGGTGGCACAGGTATTGCATCCGGCGATACGTCGGTCGTAATTGGTGCCGGTGTCGACATCGCTGGTGCCTTTTCTGTTGGTGGAGGCGTTGTCGCTTTTACCGGAGCTGATTTGGGTCTTAGATATGTTCTTCTTGGAGTAATGCGTTCGTAGATGCGCGGCTTACGCGGTTCGGTTTTTTCGACCGAAGACTTGACTTCAGATGTATCCGGCTCTTGCTCTGCCGCTGGTTTGTCTGATGTGGCTGCTCTCAACCTTTTGATGGGATGCAGCGCCATATCGTTAATCTTGAAGCCCATAAGCGGGACATGATCGAGAGGCTTGGAGTTGGGTATTCTCGGCTCTGACTTTGTAGCTGGCTTGGGACTTTCTTGAACAGCTTTATTCGGCACAGATTTCGGAGCTACCGGCGACTCCAAATAACCAATTACACGATTTTCTGGAACCAAATATAGACGAGCAACGCGTTGCAGGTCTCCTGATGAAACTGAATGCAAGCGAATAGCCCAGTCTTTTGCTGTGCGCTTGTTGGAAATAACATCAAAGAAGCCAGTGTGAAAACCTAGCTCGTAAGGGCTGTCACATTCATTATGAAATGCAAATTCTGCCAATAGTCGCGCGCGCTTCAAATCGCTCTCCGACACAAGTTGTGTCTTCAGCTGATTGATTATCAGATCTAAGCCTTCAAGCAGTTTCTTCAAATTGCTGCCGGGATTTGCCTGGCAAGTCAATGTAAACAAGCTGGGATCTTTGTGAGCTTCGTAGTAAGAAGCTGCAGATGTGAATAGCTTGGTTGTCGGATTGATTTTTAACTTTAGGCGTCCGGAATAGGTCGCGTTGAGCAATTGCTCAAGTACGACGAAAGCCGGAGCGTCTTCTTCATCAACACCTGGGCAGTGATAAGCAATCTGAATAGCGTCTTGCTTTGTTGCGTGCACCATCGTTACTTGGCGCTCGCCGCGTTGAGCCGGCTCTACAATGGAGACTGTTGGGATCGGGCTTGCTGAAATCGGTATGCTGCCAAAATACTTTTTGACCATCCCCTGGGCTGCTTCTTTCTGAATATCACCGGCAATTACCAGAGTGGCATTATTGGGCCAGAAATAGTGGTCATAGAATTCTTTTACGTCGGCAACTTTCAAATTATCCAGGTCAGACTTCCAGCCAATCGAAGGATTGCGATATGGGTGCCTCACGAAAGCCAGTGACCGCACTTCTCTTGAGAGAATATCTAGGGGGTCTTTGGTTTTGTCGTCAAGCTCATCGTTGACTTCTTCAATGGCATTGCGTAGGTCGTCTTCGGTGAAATTAGCGTTGCGCATGCGCTCTGACTCAATCTTCAGCGCCAACTCTAATTTGTTGGATGGCAGAGTCTCGAAAAAGGTAATGAAGTCGTCTGATGTGTAGCCGTTGAATTGCCCACCATTGCGCACAATTGCTGAAGCTAGGTCGTCTTTCTTGAAACTACCGATATTGCCGAATAGTAGGTGTTCTAAAACGTGGGCGGTCCCTGTTTTGCCTAATGGATCGTTGCTTGCTGCTGTGTGATACCACATCAAGCATGAAACAACCGGAAACGCCGGTGTCTCAATCAAAATGACTTTGAGTCCGTTTGGTAATTCTAAATATGCCGGTGCGGTTGTTTTGTTGTCTTCAGAAGTCTCAGCCAGTGCAACAGATGTTGTCTGAATGAATGCCAAACACAAAACGCACAGTACTGCGAGCGCTTTTTGAATGCCGATGTTCAAAGTGAGCATTTGGTGTCGCCTTATTAAAAACTTCATTGTATAGGTTTAGTGCATAGCCATTGAACGGAAACTTTCTAATTGATAATATTTCTCAACTAGGGCATTTTCCGAGGAAATTGGCAGTTGACGCCGGTAGTTGTTTATCCTGAAAAGACCGCCAGCATTGGAGTCGATGCAGGTAAAAGCACTACTTTGCAATTGGATACGATTGTTCTTGCCGGCAACCCCAACGTTGGAAAATCTGTAATTTTTAATGCTTTGACAGGCGCCCAAGCTGATGTTTCCAACTACCCAGGCACAACTATTGACATCGCCTCTGGAAAAATGGGCGACTATCATCTGGCAGATACGCCGGGCGTTTATGGTGTCTCCAGCTTCAACGATGAAGAACGCGCGGCAAGACGCATGATCTTAGAGGCAGATCTCGTTGTAAATGTAGCCTCCGCCTTGAGTCTTGATCGTGATCTCTTTTTGACACAGCAATTGATTGATATGCAAAAGCCTATGCTTCTCGTGCTCAATCAATTTGACGAAGCAATTGCGCGTGGTGTCACTATCGATATAGACAAACTGGTGCAATTGCTGGGCATACCGGTGTTAACCTGCGTTGCCGTGAAAGGTCAGGGAATTGAAGAAATCAAATCCAACATCAAAAATGCATGCGTGGGAAATGTAAGCGCCTTGATTACGGATCTCGTCAAACCACTACTTGCGCATGGCCTTTCACCTTCAGAAGCACTTTTAGTAATTGAAGGTGATGAACCAACCGCATCGATGCACAACCTAACAGCCGGCAAGTGGCGATCAGAAATTTATAAAGAACGCCGCAAGCGCGTTAACGACATTGTTGCGCAAGTGGTATCAGTTGCAAAAAGCCGAGAGTCATTGTTAATAAAGCTTGGTCGCCTTTTATTGCATCCAATTTACGGCAATGTTGTTGCAATACTTGTTTGCTATTTCATTTTCTACCAATTCCTTGGTGTTTTTATCGCCGGCAATATAGTGGATATCACCGAGAAGAAAGGCATGCGCGTTTTTTATGAACCTGCAGTACGCCGTATTTGTGCAAATGTATTTCCGTCAGTCATAACTGTGGGAAACACAACTTATGCTTATCCCAATGGGACTTTTTCTGTGCCGGATCAAGCTGGTCTAATGGATGCGGAAATGACAAGCACGCCTGCTGATGATGTGAAATGGAATTTCTGGCCAAAAGCTGGAATTCTAGAATTTCTCGGCAATGCTTTAGTTGGTGACTATGGTGTTTTGACTCTTACAGTGACTTATCTAATTGGTTTGTTGATGCCGCTTGTCCTGGGCTTTTACTTGGGACTCTCTCTCTTAGAAGACTCTGGTTATCTGCCTAGGCTAGCAGTAATTGTTGATCGTCTGATGACAAAGATCGGGCTAAATGGTCGCGCTATTATTCCCCTTATTCTTGGTTTGGGTTGCGTGACAATGGCAACAATCACGACAAGACTTTTAACTACGCGCAGAGAAAAAATAATTGCAACTGCACTTCTTGGTGTGGCAATTCCCTGTTCAGCGCAACTTGGTGTTGTCTCCGGCACACTAGCCAAATCAGGAGGACCTATCGCCTGGTCAGTCTATGGAACAGTCGTCTTCGGCATTTTAGCTTTGACTGGTCTTTTGCTGAATATGGTGATGCCTGGTCAATCCGGTGCACTAGTAATTGACTTGCCACCAATGCGTCTGCCTCGTATGAGCAACGTATTGAAAAAGACATGGAAGAAGTCGTGGAATTTCTTCCGTGAGTCCGTGCCGATGTTTGCTTTAGCAGGACTGGTTGTTACGTTTGCGCAAGTCGCCGGATTATTGGATTGGTTTATCAATCTCTTGCAGCCGATTGTCGTCAATTGGTTGAAACTACCCAATGACCCGCGTATTGCTACGACGTTCATATTAGGAATCGTGCGCCGCGACTTCGCTGCCTTTGGCTTAACTGACGTCTCGTTAACAGCAGTGCAAGCAGTAGTCGCCATGATCGTTATTACGTTATTCGTGCCATGTATTGCCACAGTCGGCGTCATGATTAAGGAAAGAGGGCCGAAGGTAGCCCTGACTATTTGGGTAGGCTCCTGGTTATGTGCCTTTGCCATAGGCGGACTTTTGGCGGAAGTTTTGCCGACCATCTTTGCGTATTTTCACGCGTAGAAAAAGCCCCGAAAGCCTCACCTCTGGCTGCATGATATAATTACCGCTACTTGTGGCAGGCGTCGCCAAGTGGTTAAGGCCCCGGATTGTGGTTCCGGTATTCGGGGGTTCAAGTCCCCTCGCTTGCCCCATTTTTTAGTTTTTAAAGCATGAAAGCGTAAGTCAATCTGGCTTGCTATAAATCCTTGCATTTTTGATCTCGGCAGGTATACTCGGGTCAAGTTTGTGAGGAAGGTTGCTTCATATGAGACGGGAAATGTTCTACCGAATAATGGGGACTGTTCTTGTATTACAAGCAATGATAGGAATTGCTTGCTTCGGGCAAGGCGATACTTCGTCGTCCTGCCAGCGTGATGAATTGCTTAAGCGCGAGACTTACTTGCGCGAAGCGAAGTCTCAAATTCAACTGAAACTCAATAGGACTTATGAGCGCATTAACAAGATGAAAATGCGCGCTGCCGAACTTGAAAATGGCTTAACTCAAATTGACGACCACTTACGAAAAGTAAGCTCAGCAATTGTTGAGTTAGACAGATAATTGTTGAATATTCTAGTAAGGCATTGTTGAAGTGCAAAACGATGGTGATGTTAATTTTGGGTGTTTTGGACACCATAGTACCTGCCCAAAACCAACTGACGAGATTTTGCCTTCGGCGTTGGGTGTATGGATAAAGGACTGAAGTTGCCGAAAGTGGTACTTAGCGACTAAGGCTGCTTGAGATTGCCTCTGGGCTGCACTTGAGTTCGCTATGCATCGATTTTGTGCTAGGTTTCTGAAGCGCCAGCACATTCCGTTCTATTGCAGCGGAAATTTCATCGAGCGGAAGGTGGCTTAAGTTGTCTACTGAAAATGGGTTCTGCAACTCGCAGCCAAGTTGGTCAAGTGAAAATAGTGGATAAGCAACCAGCATTGTGAGTGCAGGGACCAACCAATTGTGCCCAACGATGTGAATTAAGGCAAAGGGAAGCGTGAGCAAGAAAATTATGATGAATCTACGAATTTTAATTGAATATGCAAGTGCAAGCGGAGTATTCATAATGCGCTCGCATGCGCCTATGTGATCAATCAGCAGCGCACGTTCACGATCAATTTGCATAAATGCAAATCTATCCATGTCTCCACGTTCATAGGCTTGTCTTAATAGTGATGCTAGATTTTGCGCTACACAGGTAGGCATATGTTCAGCATTGTGTAATTCAGTTGAAGATTTCCGTCCAAGTAGTTGCTCGAATTTTGACATGTAGTCTGAATTTCGTAATGACGCGCAACAAGCAAAAGGAAAGGCTGCCACCCAGGCGATGAATTCATTCTGCCAGACAGGGTCTCTTGGACCGTATGTAAGTCCGCTGATGGCGATGTTTCGTGCTTGGTTGACGATTCCACCCCAGAGTTTGCGTGCTTCCCACCAGCGTTCATATCCGGAGTTTGTTCGCAATACGAGTAGTAAACCCAAGGCTGCACCAATGAATTCATAAGGTGCTACCGGTAAACCAAGATCTATTCCCGTTGATTTTGCCAGAAGCCCTGATAGGGAACAAATAGCCAATGCTACTAGCCCCATAATACACACGTTTGGAATCACGTGAGGGGTTATGGAGCCATCAAGGGCAAAGGCGTGCTGCCAGTATGTTGAAGTACGGCTATCAAGCACTTGCGCTAGTAAGCCTTGGTCTTGATTTGTCGATTTCATTTACAACCTCCGTTGCCGGCAAGAACTGTCCATTTTCGCTGTAGCTGAAAACTTCTCCAGTTTGAAATTTGTATGTCCATGCGTGGATGCGTAAGTGTCCACCTGATAAACGCGAAGCTACTGATGGGTGTGTGCGTAAATTTTCAATTTGAACAAGCACATTTTCTTGAATGGCAACGTTCAATTTTTTATCTTCATCCAAGTCGCCATAATTCTCTTTTATGATACGTCTGGTTGCCTCCGCGTGCGAAAGCCACGATTTGACCGTAGGCAGGTCCTCCAGTAGCTGTGGCTCAAGAAGTCCTTTAATAGCACCGCATGATGAATGTCCGCAAACAATAATGTCTTTTACCTTAAGTGCGGATACGGCGAATTCAATAGTGGCAGCTTCACCGCTGTTGATTGCACCGTATGGTGGAATGATGTTGCCGGCATTGCGTAGGACAAATAAGTCACCGGGGTCGGTGTTGGTGATTAAGTTGGGATCAATCCTTGAGTCGGAGCAAGTGATAAAGAGGACTTCCGGATGTTGCCCTTTGTCTAGTCGTTCAAATAAGGATTTTCGTGATTCGAAAACATAAGATTGAAAGTGATGCAGTCCCTGAATAAGCTTATGCATGTGTCCTTCCTCGCTAACGCCCTACTGTTGTGACCAGATGCTTTTGGCCTTTTTAATGGCTGAGTGAAATTCCCTGGTCTCCTGTTTGTCGGGTTCAATAAATTGCAGTCCGTCCAAAACCCAGTTGGCTAAGGATTCATCCCGCAAACGGTAATAGACATTTCGTCCTTCCCGTCTTTCCAGTACTACCCGGTGTGTGCGCAAGAGTGCAAGATGTTGAGAGACGCCCGACTGACTTGTGTTGACAATGTCGACAAGCGTTTTAACATCCATTTCTCCGTCCCCTAACTCCTCGACTATGCGAATTCGAATTGGATGGGACAGCACGCCGAATAGCTCGCTTAGTTCTTTAGCAACTAGTATCCTGTAAGGCATTGTGACCACTCATTGAAACTATCAATATATTCAAATAGATGAATATATTGATAGTTTAGCATACAAGGCACCCGATAACGAGAATTTCTGTTGATTATAATTATTGGTTTGTGATCACTTCGACTATCGCTTCGGGACTATTAGAGGTTCTAAGCTTGGTATACATTGCTTTGCTGGCTTGTGTATTCATGACCAATCTGGTGACACCATAAATAGCCATGGCCGACAATACCCCGGTGAGGAAGTCGGTCAAAGGTACCATTGCTGCGGTATAAATCATCAAAAAGGTATTTAGTAATCCGGTTGCGCGCACCTCCTTAATTTCTGCCGGTTTAACCATGTTGGTGGCTACCCAAATCAAAATTCCACCAATGCATGCCATTGGTACCATTTCCAGCCAGGGAGCCAGAAACAGTGCTAAGGTGATTTTGAATATTCCCTTGAAGTATCCGGCAAAAGGAGTAACAGCACCGGCTTTGATGCTTGTTGCTGTTCTTGCCAAAGCTCCCGTACAGGGAAAACCATTGAAAATCGGTACAAAGATCTGTACCAAGCCTTGCCCCCAGAGTTCTTTGTCGGGATTAAATGGTGTTTTCTTGTTGTTGGATAAACGATCAGCCATAGATGAGCAGAGAAGGCTTTCAATTGCTGATACGAACAATATTGCCACAACGAAATAAGTACAGTCCCATAAAACTTGATTGGTCAATGGTGGCAATGTTGGCGGTGTGAAGAAAAAGAAGTTTGAAGGAATGCTGCCGAACTTTTCACCAATCGTTGCTATTCCGTAAGTACTAAATACAGTTTCTGCAAGAATTGTACACACCACCAAGGCAATTAGAGGAGCAGGAATAAATACGGATATTTTAAGTAATACACGGGTGATGAGAAAGGTTAGCATTGCCAAGAAAAACGCATAGCCATTAAATTGGCCGATATGGGTAGCAATCAATTTGGCCTTTTCAAAAGAATCTCCCCGAATTGCCGTTTGCAATCCGAGTACTTCGCCAAAATTTGAGAGACCAATTACTATGGCGATACCCACGGTAAACCCGACTACAATAGAATTTGGGATGGCTTTGACATACTTGCCCATTCCGGTCAAACCCATTGCAAGAAGCAGAACACCGGCTATCATGCTGCAGAAGATCAGCATTCCATGGGCTTCATTGAAACTGCCGCCATTTGCCGGATGCCCGTACTTGCTCATCAGCCCGGCAATTACTGGAATAAATGCGGCGGTTGGTCCATAGACTTGATACTTAGAGCCGCCCCAGGTTCTTCCGACAAGGCAAGCCAAAGCTCCGGCAATAATTCCTTGCTCCGGTCTCAGTCCCATAGCCATGGCAAAACCCATCGCCAACGGAATCGCTGTAAGCGCCACAACCAGCCCGGCGCTCATGTCCCGATAGAGAATGCTCCATTTGTTTGCACCACTAAAGTCCTCAAATCGACTATCGAAAACTTTGTTGAATTGAATAAACCTCGCAGCAGCGTCTTGAAATACGTTGCTGTTTTTCTTTTCCATGAGGTTGTTTTTTGTTGTATTTATTTGGCTATTCACGATATTTCCAGACTTTGACTTAACTAATTTTGGTCTACAAAAGCACCACACTGGTTGCCTTTGTTTTGTTTGCAATGGTGGCTAAAAGAGATGTATCGCTGTCGACTAGAATTTGCAGGGATTTATATTTTTTGCCAATCTCCGATGCTAGATTTTGGATACTTCCTGATTGCAAGAAAACTTCAATTGGTATTTCAGGAAACCGGCACGTGAGTTCGGCTTTCAGCTTCTCAAGTTCTATGTGCTTTTTGCCGAAGGCAATATGGTGTTCGTAGACTTGTTTCTGTGCTTTTAGCGTTGACTGAGGGATAGATGAATGCCATGGCTCGTTGACAGCGGAAGCTAAAATTAGTCTGTCGATCTTGGAATTATCTTGATTGGTAAGCCAGTTGGCTAGCCGGGCGCCCCCATCCTGCGCTTCGCTTAAGATAATTGCGCAAACATTTTTGCCGGTTTTAGTCAGAGGGTCTTTGATCGATCTATCATCAATGTGCACACCAATCATGGCTATTACCTCCGAGCAGTGGATTCAATAATCAAAATATTGCAAGATTGCCATATGACGATATATACCACAGTCGGTGTTTTGCATCAAGATGCATCAATAGTGCTCAATGGCTCTCCGGGCTGGGTTTCTGGCGCTTTTGCCCTGTTACCTAAAAAGAATGACCTGATACAATGACGTCGAAGACTAATTAATTTAATGTGATGACTGAAAGACGGCTGGTAGCCACTGAACTAGCGAAATTTTTTGGAGCGCTTTCAAACCCGCTTCGTGTACAGATTGTAGAAGAGTTGCGTGACCGCGAATTGACGGTTAATGAATTGCAAGCGGCTCTTGGAGTTCCTCACGCCCTGGTCTCACAGCATTTGGGTGTTTTGCGCGCCAATCGTATGGTTATTGAGCGGCGCCAAGGCAAACATGTTCACTATCACTTACGCCACAGCCAGCTGGCCGACATTATTAAACAGTGCCTGACTTTTGTAAGTCCGGATAAAGTTGAATCTGCCAGAATGCTTGATGCCATTGAATTAGCAGCCAACCTGTGGAGCCAGGATGCCATTCAAAAGAGCCCACCCAAAGGCACAAGAAGCCGTAAGGATAGACAGGCTTGACATTATAATCGGGCTCACAACTAGTAGTTATTAACATATTGCGATATCCTGATGTGTTAGCATGACATTAGTTAGTCCTCAGAGTGTTGGAAATGCGTATCCCCTCAAGAAATCTATCCAAAAGGACTGTTAGTGGATACTGGACGCTTGTCCTTGTCGCTGTATCAGCATTTTTGTGCATTTTTACCTCGCTTGAAATAGAGTCCAGCAATGCCCAGCTTGTTGCTGCATTACTATCTGAGCCAATCGAGCAGTTGGAGCTCACTGCCGTAATTCAAGAGAACGAGTCGCTTGATAAGCAGGAGAGAAGCGATCGAGAAGACTTAGAACAAGCTTTACCGCACACCTCGCATAACAAAAACCAGTTAAGCCCACGTCCTGCTGTATCGGCAACTATTGCCAAACAATGGATTGTGCCGCTGGTTAAGCTAATTCAGTTGCCCGATAACCTTGTCGGCGCCAATGAGTCTTATTACAATTTACCGCTCTGTTTTTTGTACTGCAGTCTACTTATTTGATCCATTCAAATCTCTAATGGTGCCGTGGATTCGTTTCTAGTCCCACTGGACTAGTGCAGACGGGTCCTGTAGGAATGGTTCAAATAAGTAGAGGTTCTACCAATGAGAAAATGCTGCGGGCATGTGGAGCTTCCTGGATATTCAGGCAGCCCCGTGAATACACTGATAGTTACTTGTACACAACTAGATGAATTGCCGACTAAGACAGTCAATTATTTTCTGGGACCCTTTGTGGCAATGCGATCACCGGGAGCAATCCCGGACATCTCTAACTCCAGCGATGGGCAGATTCTTGCCCGACTGCTGCAAGACAACCGGAACATCAAACATCTGGTTATCTGCGCACATAGTCTTTGTGAGCATTTTGGCTGTTCTTCACCTAGCCAAGGTGGTGATGATGCCGGTGAATATGAGGAAGATGAAAGCGATTGGAAACCAAAATATAAATTAGGTCTTTTACAACAGAACTGGCTGAGCAAAATGGTCAGACGGTTGAAAATCTGGGCAGAGAATTTAGATAGAGCAGACCTGGAGATTCATGCCTGGATTTATGAGCCGGAAGTTGAATGGATTTCAGCTATGGATCACGAAACCGACATATTTGTGCCGCTAAATGCTTGCACAAAATTAGTCTGCCGGTAAATGCATCTAGCCATTATTTGTGATTGCATCCATGAATTGTCGGCCGTATTGCTGAAGTTTGTTGTCGCCTATACCGTAGATGCTGCGCATCTGCGAAAGGGTCTTCGGCTTTATGCGCACAAGCTCATGCAGTGTAGCATCGCTGAATACGATATATGGAGGAACATTGCGCTCGTCTGCTAACTGACGACGAAGTTGGCGTAATACTTCGAAAAGTTGTTGATCTGGTCCGCTTGAAGAAAGACTGCCTTTTTCCTTCTTCTGTTTTGCAGACGATTTGCGCTCGACTGTTGATTTGGATAAGTTGACGGACGTATTGCCGCGCATAACTTCCCAGGAAGTTCTTGTTAAGCGCAGAATACTGAATGTACGTCCTTCAAGGTTTGCTTTTTCTTCTTGAGCAAGAGCATCTTGAAAGATAAGTTGATAGATCCAGTCACGCAGTTCATCCGGGCTGTGACCTTTTAGAAGACCATAAGTACTGAGTGTTTCGTGACCTTTCTCGCGAATTGATTTCAAATTCTCGCCACGCAGAATCGAAATTACATAGCCTACGCCGAAGCGCTCATTAAGCCTGGCAACGCACGAAAGGATCTTTTGTGCTACTTCGGTCGCGTTCTCTACGGCAACTGTTTCACCAAGGCAGATGTCGCAAGAATTACAATTCTTCTTTTCGAAATCTTGTCCAAAATACTTAACGAGCATTCCGTGACGGCAATTGGCAATTCGGCAGTAATTGTCCATCGAGTTTAGATGCTTAATTGCATTCTGCAAGTAGATTGAGTCCATGCCGGATTCAGAGGCGGATTTTTCAATCATGGATTTCCAGGAGAAGAAATCACTTCCTGAATGGAGAAGAACACATTCAGCCGGTAAGCCGTCACGTCCGGCGCGTCCTGCTTCCTGTTGGTAATGTTCCAGAGATTTGGGCATGGCTGTGTGAAGTACATATCGCACATTGGAGCGATCAATTCCCATGCCAAAGGCAACCGTTGCCACAACGACGTCGCAACGTTCCTCAATAAAAGCTTCTTGCGTTTTGGCTCTATCAGTCCCGTCCATGCCGGCGTGATAGGGTAGAGCTTTTACGCCTTCCTCTTTCAGTGATTGGCACAAACTGTCAACGTCCGCTCGTCTTAGGCAGTAAATAATGCCGCCTTCTTCTTGATGGCGATTGATGACTGACAAAGCCTGTTCTGTTACAGAACCAAATCTTGGTAATACTCTGTAGGTAAGATTTGGTCTGTCGAAATCACCAATGAGAATTGCCGGGTTGCGCAAGCCTAACTGCTCGATAATATCTTGGCGCACTTGCTCGGTTGCAGTTGCCGTGTAAGCATGGAAGGATGCGTTAGGGAAATGGTATTGCAGTCCCTTTAGCTGTCGGTATTCCGGACGAAAGTCGTGACCCCAGTGACTTACGCAGTGCGCTTCATCGATTGCAAATGCATTTACTGTCACGGATTCAAGCAAGCTTATAAATCCTGGTTGCGCGAGCCGCTCCGGTGATACGAAAAGCAGGCGCACTTTTCCCTGGCGAATTTCTTGCTCGTGTGCAAGGCGATCTTGTAATGACTTTGAGCTGTCATATTGCACGGCATTGATGCCGCATGAAATAAGACCGTCTACCTGGTCTTTCATGAGGGCTATAAGTGGTGAAACAACTACGGTAAGTCCT
The DNA here is from genome assembly GCA_019744775.1 of Candidatus Obscuribacterales bacterium. Taxonomy (NCBI): domain Bacteria; kingdom Bacillati; phylum Candidatus Melainabacteria; order Candidatus Obscuribacterales; species Candidatus Obscuribacterales bacterium. The sequence continues at coordinate 573,215 of JAIETZ010000001.1, read as the reverse complement.
TCGCGCAAGATTGCCGGCGCCTGATAGCAGAGTGACTTGCCGCCACCTGTTGGCATCACGACAAGTGAGTCCCTGCCTGCCAAGACAGCCTGCATTGCCGGCTCCTGAAGGGGGCGTAATTCATGAATTCCCCAGTGATGGGCAATTGCATCGCGCAGCTCTGTTGTCGGCGGTGCGGTCATGGTTTCTACCTGAATCGACGTAAAAAGCTTGACTGAAAAGCTCTATAGGCTCCAGTTACTTTTCGCTAATCAAGTTATTCGTCTACATGCAATAATTTTTCGCGCATGTCGTCAGGATCACCTGTAATGCCCCATTCGGGGTCATCTTGAGGCTTTCCTGTTCGTATGATTTCGGCATAGATCTCTCTGGGTTTCCAATCAGGATGCTTGCCGCGAATTAATGCCAATGCAGCGGTCGCTGCCGGTGCTGAGAATGAGGTGCCGCTTCCGGTGCCGTATCTTTGACCGAGCTCTGTTGAATAGATGCAACTTCCTGGCGCTGTTATCTCAACACCAATATCGGGATTGCCTTTAATTTTTGGATCGTGATTAGAGAAGTCTGTGGCAAATGTGTCGGTTGGATCGTACGCGCAGGTTTCCTTCGGACCTTTGCCGCGTCTTTCACCACTGGCGCAGTAGGAAGTTACCGTCAATACGGACGGCAAATTAGCTGGTGTCCAGGTATAGGTTGCTTCCTTATTGTTGCCGGCTGCAACTCCGAAACACATGCCTTTTTCTACAGAGTTGTTAATTGCTTCGGCAAATGCCTTGTGCTCTTTCTTTAGACCTAAACTCAAGTTTGTCGCTTCAATTTCGTCAACTTGCTCGGTTACATAGTCGATACCGGAAATTACATCGGCGACCGTTCCGGAACCCGTAGCATCGACAACTTTCACTGCCCACAATCGCGCGCCTTCGGCTACACCGGCTGTGCCTATCTCGTTATTTTTTGCTGCGGCAATTCCGGCGCAACGAGTGCCGTGCCCTTGATCATCATTACCACTAGTTGTGCGTTCAACAAATGTGACATCTCTATAAACATTTAAGTCTGGATGATTCTTTTCAATGCCGGTGTCGATGATGGCGATGTCGACGTCTTTGTCGTGTGGCGGACCGCTGAATGTTTTGCCGATTCGAGCAATACCTGGAGGAATTATTTGTGGCGGTTGTTCGTCATCTTGAGTCGTCCAAGTAGATTGTTCGTTCTTGTTTAACTTAATTACTTGGTTCGCTTCCATGTAGCGAATGCGTGGATCATGCCTCAACAATTGCTTCTCTTCTGCTGTAAGACGGCAGGCGAAGCCATTTAAGGCATGACGATAAATTTTCAAATGACGGTTGCTGTTGGCTGACAATTTGTCCAGACCAAGGTCTTTCAATACTAAACTGGGGTCGTATTTTGAATCGATGACTACAATGAATTCATCGGGTATTCTGTCACCGCTCTTGCCGAAGTGAATTATATGATCGCGCCTCTCCAAGCGATGCCCAGCGTCATCAAGCAATTTTTGATGACTTTCTTGTGCATCCGGTATGTGGAGCAGATCGTGCAATAGGTGGTTCAGCGTTTCAAACATGATTTCTTAGTCTAGGAGCTGCTCTTGGCGCTGTCTGTGGCAGAAATACTTAGGAAAGGGCATCGTCATGGGAAATCCCCCCATGTGAAGGCTGTATAATTGCCGAAATTGGGTCCTGGAAGGAGCCGGGCAGTGCCGATATCTGAATATTTAGCGGGCGTTCGGAAGCATGTTGGGCATGCGCTTTTATTGATGCCGGGAGTAGCCGGCGTCATTCGCAATGACAAAGGTGAAATATTGATGCAGCGTCGCGCAGACGACGGCTGGTGGGGTTTGCCTGCGGGCAGCGTCGATCCTGGAGAAAAGCCGGCTCAAGCATTGGCACGCGAGGTCTATGAAGAAACGGGCTTGCGTGTTCGTCCAACGAAATTAATCGGGCTGTTTGGTGGTGCCGATGGCTTCAGGCATACATATCCGAGCGGTGATGTTGTTGAATACATGGTGGCTGTCTTTACTTGTGAAATCGTTGGTGGCACTTTGCAGATCAATGATGATGAAAGTTTGGAGTTAAAGTTTTTTGCACAGGCTGATTTGCCACCAACAAAAAAGAACTTTCCATCTGAGATTTTCAATTCAGACAGCTGTCCTCAGACGATATTTCAATGGGACGAAACTTGGCTGCAATTTTAGCTAGAGTGGTTTATAAAGTAGCCGGCGGCTTGTCGTGATCAAGTGCGGGAAAATTCGCATCTATCAATTTGATGTCAGACGTATCCAATACGAGATGGACTGCTCCGGCATTGGCCAAATTGTCTGCGAATCATGTTATTTCCTCTAGAAGGCAGGTACTGGGGGAAATTCACTTGGTTTGCTGTCAAGTTTGTCACGCAAGACTTCAACAGCTTTTTGCAACTGAATATCTTTGAGATCTTCAGGGCTTCTTTTGGCAAGCGGACCTCCCGGATCTGTCCACCAGGGACCTTTGCCTTGGCGATAGTCATCCGGTTTTAGTTTTACTTCGTAATCAGGCGTAATACCCTTTTTGTTTATGTCTGTTCCATTGGGAGTCAAATAGCGAGCAATGGTGATGTGAATTCCTGAGCCGCCCGGCAACTTGTTAACGGATTGCATGAGTCCTTTGCCGAAGCTGGTTTCGCCGACAAGTTCTGCGCGTTGATTGTCGCGTAGTGCGCCACTTGTAATTTCTGATGCGCTGGCAGAGCCATGGTTTATTAAGATGATAATTGGTTTGGTGTAAAAAGGATGACCTTGCGAAAATGCGGAGTTGATTTTGCTGTTGCGATCAACCGTAGAGACAATGATGCCGCCAAAGAGGAAGTTGTTGCAGACATCTAAAGCATTGGTGACAAGTCCGCCGGGATCGCCTCGCAAATCAAAAATGATACCTCTTGCCGGCGATAATTTTGAAATGGCGTCGCGTACTTCTTGTCCGGCAGTTTCCGACATGAAGGTGCTTAGTCGGAAATAACCTATTTCACTGTCGAGCATTTTTGCTGTTTGCACTGACTTGACGTGGATTTCCGCGCGTGTGAGCGTAATTGTTTTGAAGTCCTTGCCGTTGCGTAATATCTTCAGCGTCACTTGCGTATCCATTGGACCGCGGATCATTTGCGATACCGCATTGGCTGACAATCCTTTTGTTGGTTTGCCGTCAACTTCGATAATTTCATCCAGTGGCATGAAGCCGGCTTGTTCTGCCGGTGTTCCTTCCATGGGAGCTACGACGATTATCTTTTGTGATTGATCCGGTGCTATTTGCAATCCAATGCCGTACATTTTGGCGGCAATAGCATTTGTCTCGTCTTTAAATGCGGACGGCTGCAGAAAGCGAGTGTATTGATCGTTAAGGCTGGACAGCATTGTTTCTGTCGCCTTGTAAGAGTCTTCCATCGTTTTCAATTTGCCGTCATAACGATGTTGCCATCTGTCCCAGTTTTGACCATTGTAGGTTGGATCATAATAGCTGTCATGGACAAGCGTCCAAGCTTGCTTGTATAGACCGGTAGGAGTTGGCGTCTCCTTGGACGCGTCATCTGTGGCTAGTGCCGGAGCTGGATGCACAAGCAAGGCTGATAACGAAATTAAGACACTAAGACAGCGCCGAATTGTCATATCCGGCTATCATAACAGATTTACTGGTCAGGCTTTGTCAATATAGACGGGCTTTGGCAACTGCGGCGTCAATGTTCGGCAGTCCGAATCCATAGTAAATATTCCATGAGGGTGAGTTTGCCGCTTTCAAGCAGGTGCTGGTGAGAATGTTTTGCACGTCATAATTTTTTAGCCTGGGATTGACGCTCCAGACCATGGCAGCCGCTGCCGCACAAAGTGGTGCTGAAAACGATGTACCGGCGACAACTACTTGTCTGTCTTTGTTGTCGATGCAGAATATGTCACGTCCAGGTGCGGTAAACCAAGTGGTATTACCGTAATTGGAAAACGACGAAAGCATACCGGTGCTGTCTATTGCGCTAACAAGCATCATGTAAGGCTGTCTTGGATAACGATCGGCATAACCGGAATTACCGGAGGCAATAAAGCACAAGCCACCTTTGGTGCTGTAGAACCATTGCAACGCTTCATGTAAGGCAGGATGTTTCGACTTGTCACCAAACGATCCGTCTGACGGACCGGCGCTGATATTGAGTATTTTTACTCCGCGTGAACCAGCGTTGTAAATTGAATTGACGATAGCAATTTCAGAAATGTAATTGCCCATGGCAATACAGGTTGGGTAAATATAACTGCGGCAAGCAGGTGAGGCAATACCAAAACCATTATTGGTGATTGCCGCTGCGGTTGTTGACACCATAGTGCCGTGCCCATGATTGTCCGTTGTATTCGTTGAGTACGTTATTCCGTTAAAGCCCTGATAGACTTTGCCGGAAAGATCTCTTCCTGAAGCGTTGACGCCCGTGTCGATAACGCCAATGATTTGTCCGGCACCCTGGCTTATATTCCAAGCAGTAATTGCTTGCATGGCCCTTAAATGCCATTCCTGAGCATAGACAGGATCATTGGGTGCCGGTAGGACTGAAACTGCGTGAAGCACATTGCGATAGCAGCGCTGCATGCCGTGAAAATTCTTGTCTTTTCCTAGAGTCTTTTCTGTTTCGGCTAATTTGCCTTTTTCTGTTTTCACTACATACACTATGTGTCCGTCAGCGCCAAAAGTGTGGACTATCGTGCCGTGCACTTCTTTCAAAGCATCTGAAATATCATCCTTGTCTGCTCCAGGATTTGGAGAGATCATGATTAAGTCATCTTCGTATGAGGCAGTTTGCTGTGCTCGTTGCGTTGGAAGTTGTTGCGGCAACTTGAGCTCAAACTTTTCCGAACTCTGACAGAATCCTGGCTGTGAGGTAAACAGCGAAATAAGGCTGAAGGTTAAAACCGACCACAGTGACCAGACTCTTGCTCGCTTAATCATCGTTTTCTCCCGTTGCATAGCAGAAGACCGACCAGCAAATCCATTGCTGATAGACCGTGTAAATTGATAAACCCCTGACCGAGTACTCTAAAGATCTAAAGGATGGTTGTCAAGTTAATCGTTGTCTGATTGGTTGGCTACAATTGAGCAATGGCAATTGTTGTTTCTCAGCTCTATTTCTATCCGGTCAAGTCCTGCGCCGGTACTTCACTGAGAGTGGCTGAGATTGGTCCGCGCGGGATTAAATATGACCGACAATGGATGGTTGTTGATGAAGCCGGTGATTTTTTGACGCAACGCGAACTGTCCAGAATGGCATTAATTAAACCTCTCATTGATGAGCAGACCGGGAAAATTAGATTAAATGCCCCGGCTATGATGGAATTTGCTTTGAGTCTGGATGCAAGTGGGCAAAGAGTGCCGGTTAGAGTTTGGAATGATAATTGCACCGCCCTTGATCAAGGTGATGAAGCTGCTGGATGGTTTTCCAAATTCCTCGATATAAAAGTCCGCCTTGTAAAATTCGATGCCGAATTCACAAGGCAAGTCAGCCGGAAATATGCGAAACGTGCTGACGATCAAGTGGGCTTTGCCGACGGTTTCCCATTTCTACTTTTGACAGAGGCGAGCCTTTCTGACTTAAATCAACGTTTGAGCGAAGAGTTACCGATGAATCGCTTTCGACCCAATATTGTTTTGTCCGGCACGGAGCCTTTTGCGGAAGATACCTGGAAAAAGATCGCGATTAACGGTATTGAGTTTGATGTCGTTAAGCCATGCGCGCGTTGCGTTATTACGACGGTAAATCAAGACAGCGGAATAGCTGGTGCAGAACCACTTAGAACGCTTGCTGGTTTTAGACGCAGCGATGGCAAAGTGCTCTTTGGACAGAATCTTACACATGCAAGCGAAGGCAAAATTACCATCGGTGATCATGTGGAAATTGTTGAACCTAAATTATGAAGGCGAGTATTCAGGTCTAGCTGAAAGAATAACCATGCAGAAGAATGGATCTCCTTCTTCTTCCTCTGCATCACATTCTTCCAGCTCTTGCCAAAGTTGAGTAATTCTGTCGCGAACAGATCGAAGATTTTGACGATCGATGCCTCCAACTGAATAGAGACTCAGAGTGCAGCCTTCGTGTAGCCCGTCGGGGTGTACCGGCAAATCAAATGACTTTTGTGCTTCGGCCAATACCTGAGCCTTATCCACATTCTTCTCAACATACACGTCAGGCTTTTCAAGCTCGTCGTGTTCAGTTATCGATGCGGCAGTCAGCATGCTTAGTGCTTTGGCTGGGATAATATCCTTCAGCATTGAGTTGTAAAAACTACTTTCGTCAGCTTGAAGAGCGTCACAAAGAATCTTTGCAGTTTCCGTGCTTACTTGTTTTTTTCCTAATTCAAGATCCCGATAGTAGGTACTGCTGATGGGGACTTTGTATTCTTGAACGTATGCTTTGATATTGTGGTGCCCACGTGTAAGGCGCAGATCAAGCAAGAATTTACCGAGGTGAGAGGAAACTGAATGTTTCATTAGTCGCCTGCCTCTACTCTGGATGAGATAACTATTTGAGATGAATAAGCCTGACTGTTTTCATTCATGCCGGAATTAGATAAACGTATTTCATTCATCAAGGCGGCAACTCTGGATAATACTGCTTTGTATTTGTCTTTGCGGATTTTCTTGACACCAAATCGCAGAAGAGTGACGTCTTTCCTTGACGCAGGATTTTGTAATTTGTTGAGTGAGTTCTCAGTTTCCGCCAATAACCATTTGTTGCGCAGTCCTTTATTCAAGTCTTTGGGCAACAGCACTCTGGCGCTTGTGATTCGTCTTGGAGTAGTTTTTGAAATGGATATCAGCTTGAGGTCTTCGAAGAGTTGGAGCACTTCGTCTACTGGAGTCTCGATAGAACTCGTAGTCAAAAAATACGCTAGCTGTTTATCGGTGACACCGGCTGGACTGTTACAAGCTATGAAGAGCAAGGCTGAAAACAGGTCTAAACGCTCTGAGAAAAACTGATTAGTTCGCTCATCAAGCACATGGAATTGGTTGGGAAGATATAAATAAAACCAACTATCAGGCTGCGTGTCGGCCAGTTCGCTCAGCGCTTTGGCAGGCGGCGAGAGCGTAGCGACGATGTTTTCGGGCAGAAAGTCCTTTAGATAATAGTAATAAAACGAATGAATGTCTGCTTCGAGAGCGCTACAGATCTGCTCTGAAGTCTCGATGCTTACTGTCTTTCGTCTGTTTTCAAGATCTCTGTAATAGGTATCCGTGATGGGCATAGGATAGCGGCGTAAGTAGTCACTTACGCTATCAAAACCGCGCGCCAAGCGGAGCTGGCGCAGGTAGCTCCCCAGGTTTGAAGGTGTTTTTACTGGAACCTGCATGGCTATAAGCATAACGCAAGTCGCGCCACACGCAAGTCTCACAGACTGCAGGGTGAATTATTCGTCTGTAAGTTTTGTGCTAGTTGAGCAGAAACTGCTTGATGAAGGCGGCTGTTGCGTAGGAGAGATAGTCTTGGTTGTTCTTTTTGGCAAAGCCATGTCCTTCGTCCTCCGCCATCAGAAACCAGATGGGAGTGCCATTTTTTTTGAGTGCCGAGACCATCTGTAAAGACTCGCTGGCAGGCACGCGTGGATCGTTCTTGCCCTGTACAACAAACAAAGGCTTTTTTATTTTGTCGATGTTATTGGTTGGGGCAATTTTCTCCAGGAAGGCGCGCATTTTAGGATCACGTTCATCTCCATACTCAACGCGACGAAGATCTCGTCTGTAACCCTGTGTGTTCGTTAAGAAAGTAACGAGATTTGAGGGGCCAACAATATCTTCAGCGCAACGAATCTTATCCGGGTAGAAGGTGGCAATTGCCAAAGTCATGTGACCGCCATAACTTCCACCTGTGACCATGATTCTATCGGCATCGAGGTCGGGACGGGCAGCTATCCAATCAAGCAACGCATCAATGTCCTTGTAGGAGTTTGGTCGCAAGTAGCCGTTGTCCAACTTGAGAAAAGATTTCCCATAACCGGAAGATCCGCGGATATTGGGGAATATGTAGGCAACTCCAAGTTCGTTGATGTAGTAATTGATTCGCCCAAGGAAAAATGGTCGGAATTGTCCCTCTGGTCCACCGTGAATGTTTACTACGACAGGACGCTTGCCTTGAAACTTGGCCGGCGGCTTGTATAGAAAACCAGAAATAGTCTTGCCATCAAAGCTTTTCCATTTAACAAGCTCCGGCTCGGCAAAGTCCCAGGTCTTCATGGTGCCGGTTTCACTGTCGGTCCATTTTTCAATTTTGCCGCTATTAATATCGAGAGAATAAATATTTGTGGGCGCCTTGGTCGTGTTGATATTAAAACCAAGCTCGTAATTGTTTCGGTGCCACTCGAGACCACCAATCATGCCAATTGGTAATTCATTGATCTTTTTGTCGGTGCCTGTGGCTAATTCCAAAATATGCAATGCACTGATACCGTCTTCATTCGTCGTGTAAGCGATGTGTTTGCCGTCATCAGACAATGTATAACCATCTACGTCCCAGTTTATGTGGGAGGTTAATGGAGTGTGTTTGCCGGTTGCAACATCAATTGCAGTTAGCCTGACAAATTCGGAATTTCTATCAGTTGCCGTATAGATTGTCTTGCCATCAAGACTAAACAGTCCACCTTCATAAGCAGCTTTATCTTGATTCTTTCCTGGGGTGAGAAGTTTTTTCTCGCCAGTTTTGAGATCAAGTGACCACAAATATGATTCATTCACTGAGATGGTTTCATCAAGAACGATCTTCTGACCGTCGTCGGACCACCCTGAGGCGCTCCAGCCGCCGCCTTCCAATTGTGCCACCATATGATTGGTTTTTGGATTGCGTGGATCCATAACGTAAATGTCTACGTCATTACCATTACGGCGCGTGCTGCCGTAGGCAATTTCTTTGCCTGACTTTTGCCATGAACATCCTGTGTTGCGAGACTTGCCGTCTGTCAGCAATGTGATCTCAAGGCTGTTTAGATCATATCGATAGAGTTGAAAGAATTCATCGCCGCCGGAGTCTTTGGAATAGATAAAGAAATCGCCTTTGGTAGGCTCAAACCATCCCCCACTTACAGCATCTCTAAAAAATGTCAACTGCTTTCTTGCGCCGCCGGGCATTTTCAATAAATGCACTTGCGTGGTATCACCAAAGCGGGTCCCCATTAAACACTCGCGTTTTGTCGGATGCCAGCTTGTCAAATTGGACATGCGAAACTGGCTGTAGCTGTCGACGGAATTTGCCAATTCTTGAGTTATTGGTGGAATCCCTTCGCCGACTAGATTGGTTCCGGGCTGAATAATAGCCTGACCGCTTAACGCACCGAGGGCTACTAAAGCGGAGAATATCAAATGTTTCATTGTGATTTCCTTGCGTTAATTAGGATTGCTTTTAAGAATCAAGTGCTTTACTGCGCTGCGGACAATGTTTTTTTATCCAGTTAACAACCGAATCAACCACATCGTCGTTGAATTGGCCTTCCTCGAACATCAAATGTTCGGAGTTGCCAATCATCAGGAGATTTTTGTCTTTGCTGCCAATCGCGTTGAACAAGTCTACGTTGCCACCTTGTTTGACTAATTGATCTTGAACGCCGACAAGCATAAGCACTGGTGTCGTTGTAATTCTTTTTGCCATTGTTGGATTTTGGCTCATGAATTTCTGAAACGACAAAAGTTCTTTTGGCGTCAAAAGAGTTCTTTTTGTGCTGTCCTCAGTCCAAGCGACTTGCAGATCTTCGTCCTGAGTTGCTTGTTTGACCATAGTCTTGCCTATGTCTATCGCTTTATTTGGTCCGCGCAAAGCACCGGCAACAACTTTTGCCGCTGTGCGTTTTTCTTTGTAACGTTTGTGGCTTGGTACGGATGTGATTAGCCCATCCACTAACGCTGGATAAATGGCTGCTGCTTGTAACGCCATAGCGCCGCCCATGGATTCACCAAGAATAATAATTGGCATGTTCGGCTCATCATTATTGATATCTTTGAGCGCTTCTTGAATGTCCAATAGACTTTGTTGAAAATCTACTTGCCCCATACCTTTGGGATCAAGATATTTGCCAAAGCCTCTAACATCTATTGCATAAGTGGCAATACCGTATTGAGCAATTTCGCGGGCAAAAGCTTCGTAACTTAGACTGTTAAGACCCATACCGTGAATGCACAATAGAATTGCTCGTTGTGGAACTGCGGAATCTCTCCAGGTTTCTGCCGGTATTCGCCCCAGCCGATCATTTGCTTCTATGATTTTGTGCTTTGTATGAGCTGTCACCTTCTTGCCATAAGAGGCAGGTATCATTGGCAGAGCTAGTTGAAAAATTACAAGCAGTCCGGAAATAATTACTGTTTTTAGCTTAAGTGACTGCATGATTTAATTCCTCAAGTTAGACAGAATGATTTGATCGCCATCGAATTTTTCGATTACAGCAAGTGATTCAACAGGAATGTTGAGGTCAGCCAGTTCGGCACGGCCACCTTCAAATGATTTTTCTATTACAGCGCCTATTCCTACAAGTGTTGCACCGCTTTCTTGGATTAGTCTGACGAGAGCCTTGATTGTTCTGGCGGTGGCGAGGAAGTCATCTAGAAGCAAAATACGATCATCAGGCGTCAGGTATTCAGGTGAGACAAGTAATTCAACACGACGACCGTGAGTGTGTGATTCGGCCGATTGACGAAATGGATGTGCTCCCATTGTTACCGGCTTGTGCTTGCGCGCAAATACGACAGGAATTTCCAGCGACATCGCTGCTGACAGTGCTGGCGCGATACCACTTGTTTCGGCAGTCAAAATTCTTGTTGGCTTTAAGTGCTTAAATCGTTTGGCGAATTCTTGTCCTATCTCGCGCATGAGAATAGGGTCAATTTGGTGATTCATAAACGAGTCGACTTTTAAAATGCCGTTGCCTAAATGCTTGCCATCTCTTTGGATCCTGGAACGTAAAGCTTCCATGGTCTTATCCTTTGCTGTAAGCGCCGACGATGCACGCCAATATTGTATGCCGCATGGACAACGGCACACAAGACATGTAAACGTATCTGAAAGCTATGTAAGAACCTTCTTGTAGTTGTCCTGGTTGAAGCCTATCAAGAGGGTGCGACCTTTGCGAATTGTTGGCGCGCGCAAGTTGCCTGTCGGTCCAAGCATTACTGCCAGAAGGTCAGCGTTGCTTGGCTTGTCAGCTTTCATATCAAAATGAACGGTTTTTGTCCCTTTTGAAGCGTATATATGATCTGCTTGTTTGGCCAGCTTCAGGGCTTCTTGCTCGCCCAGTTTCTTGCCGGCATCCACTATCTCTTTTGCTTCCACCTTGTTTCGCGCAAGAAACTCTTGCGCCCGCGTGCAGGTCATTCAACCACGGCGGTGGTACATCCAATCTAAACTTGGCATATTTAGACTCCTCAAAATGCTCTCTTACAGGATATCATTTTGCATGGATCCCAATTAGAGTCTGAGAATGCGTTACCGGCTGGTTAAATCTGCCACAACAGTAATTTATCTGAGTTTGCTTGTCCTGACTTGGCTATTTTTTGATGGCGGCTTGGATGTGCGCTTTGGTTTGGGCGCGGTGATTGTCAGTGGCGCATGGCTTGTCGTGACAAGAATGCAAATCGGGCATTTGCTTGAAACTTATTACGATATTTTGTCCAGACTAGAAGTTGAAATTCCACTGGTCATGGGGATGTTTCTTGCCGGTGCTGCCGTATTTGCAGCTATGTACGAACAAGTAAAGGTAATTGCTGCACTGGAATTTGTCGCTTGGACTGTTGTAGCTATTCAGTATCGGCGCAATAGAGCTAAATACGAAAAACAAGGGCATGGTCCTCTGCCCCTAGGTTGCTGGTTGAGTCCACCTGCTGAAGCACTTGTTGCTGGTGATCTCATGTTGACTAGCGGACGAGTAGCCGCCAACTTACATGAAAGTGTAGGACACGGCGAAATGGTTATTGAGGAACCCAATGGTGACATGAAGTCTTTTAGCTCGTACATGAAAGACGGGCTTGTGCTCAATCCTCTGAATGAAATTGCGTGTGCATCGGCAGAATCCGGTTATTACATTATCTTGCGACTGAACACTGCCTGGACGAAAGAACAAAAGGACCAAGCTGCTGCAATTGCTCACGAGATGCTATTGGAAAATGCTCATTGGCGGGATGCAAGAAATGCAAAACGTACTAAGTTCATTACTAATCTGCCGTTACCTCAATCCACCAAAGATTGGCTATTGGCCAAAACAAAAGCCAGTGGTTACGACTGGCTCGGCTTGTTTTTTGGTCGCCTAGCAAAAGAGCACTGGACCTGTATTGGAGCTTGCTTAGAGCTTTATCGGAGACTGGGCATTAAAACCAATCAGTATGGCACAGGGTTGCTTGGATTGGGCTCGACTATTTTCGACCCGATTATGCCTGTACGATTCCTCTCGGATCCCGCACTGCGCATGCTTTCGCTGGAAGATAAAGCGGCTTTCGAGAAACATTAAACGCTGTCCAATCGGGCGCCAACCTGGGTATATTCCAGTATGAGTGGCAAGCACGGGGGCTTTTCATAATGGTTGGGGATAAACACAGCAAGTCGGATAAGGTTGAGGGTCCAAAGCCAATCGACAAGGCTGAACATACTAAGCAACCGAGCGCCGATGAGTTGTACAAAGATTTTCAAAACATGCTGAAAGAATCGGCCGCTAAGGATTCTCATTCAAAACCACATGTTCAAGACGACCAACTTACTGTAGAGCCAGTCAAATATGACAAGCATGGAGATGAACCCAAACATGGTATGGGATTCATTTCACCCTCAGACTATGCTGACATGACACAAAGAATGCGTGACGAGTATGAAGGAAGTGAACCCAAACATGGTATGGGTTTTATTTCACCCTCGGAAGAAGCAGAAATGAATCAAAGGCTGCGTGTTGAGAATCAGCGTGATGCTTTGAGAGTGGATGCATTGCAGTCTTTGAATATGGAAGAACAATTGCGCTGGGGTAAAGGTGCTTCAGAAATTAGTCCGACAATTTATCAGGGTGATTCGGCTCAGTTAATGGACAAGGTCAATGGTTTTGAATCTGGGATCAAAGATCCATTTAGCAATGATCTTATGAAGGCGATGATGACCGAAGCTGTTCTTGGAACTGCAGACGGATTGAAGAAAATTGAAAAGATCGCCAAAGAGCTCGGACTTAGCGAGAAACAAATAGTAGACATGGCCACGAGAACTATGGCTGAACTCAAGAAGATCGGCGTGAACACCAATATGACTGTATTGAATACATACGTTGGTGAGCACGGTGGTGCACAAGAAAGGAAGCTGGAATTCTAAGGAAAGGAAAGCCGAATGAAATTTGTTCTTTTGACTTTGCTGTCGCTGATAGTCTGCGCGCCGGCGATTGCACAGTACCCGTATCAAGCGAGTTTGCCTTACCAGGGGTATCAGAATGGAAGACCACAGTTTGTTCCTGTTGCTCCGTCGCAGCAATATCAACAATACTCGCCTTACTTTCCCAATCAGCGGCCTGTTGACCCGTCACAACCGGGAATGTCGTCGATGCCACCAGGTCAGTATACCTTGACTAACTTGAGCACTGGTCAGGCAATTTATGTAACGATAACGCCACAAGGACAGATGTATGCAGGTGGACCGGCGCCATCTGATTTGGCAGAGGCGCAGCAAAACGCCGGTGGTGCTATACAACCAAGTCAGCAATTGCAGCAACCGCAATCGAAGTTTGGTTTTTTAAAAGGCTTGCTGGAAGACGGTATTGGTGCTGCTTCCAGTATGGGCTATTAATATCAGAAAGGGCGCATGCAAAGCGCCCCTACAAAACAGAATGACGATCTATACGTATTGTCCGGCAGCGTAGCCGGATGCCCATGCCCATTGGAAGTTGTAGCCGCCTAATTGTCCGGTGACGTCGACGACTTCGCCGACAAAGTAGAGTCCGGGCATTTTCTTTGCTTCCATTGTTTTTGATGATAATTCATTTGTGTCGACTCCGCCCCGAGTGACTTCAGCTTTCTTGTAGCCGACGGTGCGTGCGGGTTTTACTTTCCAGTCGTGTAAGAGTTGTGCCAGTTCGGTTAACTTCTGATCGGACAATTGAGATATTGGTACCGATGGTTGATAGAGTTTGCAGAACTTTTCAGCAAATCTTTTGGGTAGATGTTCAGCCAGAATGTTTTTTAGTTCTACTTTTGAACCACTGCGACGTGTTTCTAAAAGCCATTCTTCGGCGTCCATTCCCGGTAATAGATTTATACTGAGGAATTTGCCGGGGTTCCAATAGAGCGATGCTTGCAAGCTGGCTGGCCCGGATAGACCAGTGTGCGTAAATAAGATGTTTTCGCGGAAAGAAGCGCCGTTTGCTGATACGACGGTATCAATTGATAGACCGGTCAATTCGGTCATTTCGCGTATGTCTTCGTCAGCAAAATTGAAACCGTCGAGCGCAGGTCTTGTTTCGACAATTTTCAAACCAAATTGGCGGGCTACATCGTATCCAAATCCGGTTGCGCCAATTTGTGGGATGGAGAGTCCGCCTGTGGCAATGACTAAGGATTCGGATGTGAATGTCCCTTTATTTGTTGTTATTACAAAAGAGTCTTCTTTCTTTACGCTTTCGACTCGGCAGTCCAATTGAAAATGACATCCGGCATCTTCACATTCGCTTACCAGCATGTCAATTATGTTCTGTGCAGAGCCGTCGCAAAAGAGCTGTCCGAGCTTTTTCTCGTGAAAGGCAATGCGATGCTTCTTTACCATTGCGATGAAGTCACTGGGAGTAAAGCGTGAGAGGGCAGATTTGCAGAAGTGTGGATTTTGAGACACAAAAGATTCAGGCTTAGTGTTTACGTTTGTAAAATTGCAGCGTCCGCCGCCCGAAATGAAGATCTTCTTGCCAATCTTAGATGCGTGATCAAGCAGGACAACATTTCGTCCACGCTGACCAGCCTGGATGGCGCACATCATGCCGGCAGCGCCTGCACCAATGATCAAGACATCAGCCTCGCGCATTGCTGATTCCCATTGCTTCGAACATTATGTCTAATACTTTGTCCTGATCCTTTAGCCTTCTTCTTTCCTTTTGCGCTGATTCCGGAAGCAGGTTCAACAGTTTCTGAATAACTTCTCTTTGATGTATCGCTGTAGGAGCATCAAAGGATGTATTTAAATGAGAAAAGAGTTGGCGAAGCCAATGGATTTGTCCCTTTGTGTGATTCAGTTCTTCATAGGCACTGAGGAGTTCGTCCAGTGTGAATGTGATTTTTTCCCAGTTTTGTGGAGTCATTTTTTCCGAATCCATTTTCCATTGACGCACTAGATAGGGAATTGCTTCTACCTGTTTGCCTTGAATGCAAAGGTTGGAGACAAGTGTATCCAGTGTGCTTCTGGTTATAGGATGGGACATGCCATTGATCTTTTCTGAGATTTCCAGCTCTTCCTTTAGAAAAGGTTCGGCTTCGCTGAATTTTCCTTCGTCCATCAGATAATCCGACAACTCGTTGAGTCCAATTTTTCTGTCTACTACGGACTTGATTTCCTTTTCTCCGCCAAGAAATGCCAACAGTCTCAATTGCTGAGCTGTCGGTTCATTTTCTTTGATTTCCTTTCTAAGGTGTTTTATTACTGCAGGCACAAGACGCTTTTCAAGTAAGTCGACTCTTGCTTTGAAATACTCGCGATATTTGCTTACCTTTGCTTCAGGCAATTCATTGAGAGTCCAATGAAGCGCTTTGCTCAATACTGCCATGCGGTAAGGGGCGTAATGAAATGCCTTTAGCATGTTTTGTGCTGATGGATCGATTAGTACTTCACCGAAATGTACGGCAAAATTCTCCTCTGCGCTCTTTTGGGCATAGTCACGGTGATTTACAATCTTATATCTAAGAGCCTGTTCCAATCTGCAGGCGCATGCATAAGCATCATAAGCTCTTTCGAATGCATGTGAGACTAGATGTGCATACTCGTGATTGGTTATGGAGCGAAGTACCTCTGGATTGTTGTTTTGCCGGTACAATTCAATGACTCCATTTGAGTCTGCACTTGCAAGAGCCGGACCATAGATGCTGTGGGCTTGTTGCAGCTCTTCCGGACAAGGCATATCAAGTAAACGCATTTCCTTTACTAGCGTACTATTAGGTAGCCCATCGAGATGTGGAATCAAGTCTTCCGGTAACGCTTTGGAGTCACTATGAGTTGCTGTTGGGCTGCCCTTTTCCTCAATGCGGCGCATGAGTCGCACATCTTGAAGCTTGATATTGAATGTAGATGGCACACAAATCTCAGTGGTGTGATCTTTCAAGTGATGAACAACGAAGTACTGGTACCGGTATTTCAGCTCATTGGATTTTTCGTGATAATACCTGAGTGGTCTTTGTTCCTTGGTAATGTCAACGATTCTTTTGGATAAACTTTCCAGAGATTCTGTAATCGGTGTGAAACTTACCGGTTTTATTTTGTCTTTTCTCTGGCGCATGCAGCAGCGATCAGAATCAATGTTTTTTGCCTCGTAGTTGTTCGAGGGTTCTTCTTTTTGAGTTCTATTCCTCTCAACTGCCGGAACAACCTTTGCCTTTTGCTCTGCAGCGTCCATCTGATGATAGGTTTTGAGTGCCTCTCGCTCGGCTTGATGTCCACCAGGAATTGCAGCTACTGAGTCGATTGCTCCCTGAAGCAATGCAGACTTGGCAATTTTGGCGTAGTCGAATTTAGTTAAGTCGAAATGTTGCTGCTCTGATTGTTGACGAAGAATTTCATTGGCTGCTCCATTTGACATGCCGTAGCCGGAACCAACGAGCATCGTAGATAGCATTGGACTGCGCGCCACTGCGTCTGTAGTTAGCTTGTTTGTGCCTTTTACAAGCCCGTGGGTAAATATACCTGCAGTCACGTCAAATGGAATTGACGCTGCGCTGGAGCATAGGATGTTGCTTGTTCGAGCAAGATCAAATTTGTCGTTGTCATCAAAATATGTTGAGCGTGAAAGACCAACAGACGGAATTCTGGTAAATAGGCCTAGCTTTGCTGCCTGCAATGGAATATGCAAAGCTGGATTAGGCAATAATTTTTCAGGCAGGAATTTTATACTTGAATCGGTTTGGCCGGTGCGCCGAAAAATGTAAGTGAGAGCAGCGCCCTTCAGTGCACCTAAGGCAAGATCGACTCCTTGATGCTCTTTGTCGGCTGGTTTCCATTCATCGAGTGAATGCGTTGCGATAGTGGAAATGAGACCGGTCTTTCCGCGCATGAACATGGCGGCTGTTTTTAGCCCGTCCTTCAGGTAGTCGCGCGCGCTTTCTCGGAAGTTGGACAAGTCTTGTTTTGCAGATGGTGTGAACAATTCAGCAGGTGTGGTTAGTCCGCGCAGTATTGAGTCGGAAATGCCGGCTAAGGCGCTTTCTTGCTGATGGTTACTCTTGTCGGAAAATTCGGATGCCATCTGTTCGACACAATGCGTAGCTGCCGAAGAGATGTTTCGGCGCCACTATCTATTCTTTATACGGAAAAGACTATAGTGCGAAACAATGGCGTCCTCAATGGGGTAATTCCCATTGGGAAAATAAATTCTATGGTTTGCTATGTGGCTGGAAAGCCAGAAAGGGCTTGCCTTGCCAGAATGCGGACCAGATATTGAGTGGTCCGGCTGGGTTTAGTCTTAGGTGGATGCGTCTGTCTACACTTGTGGCCGACTCGATGGTTGAGCCGTAGATCCAACTCCAGTCGACGGAGCAAACTGCTTCGCTGGACTTTGGAAGATTGTCGGCTGGGACAACTGAGAGGGCAACTTGTGGATCAATGACGCTGCCTTCGGGCGAAAGTGCTGCGCCTTGACCGTCAGTGAATTCGATGGTGAAGGAGTTTAGGCTGCTGTTGGCTGATTTGATTGATTTGCCGATTAGTTTGTTTAGGGACATGGATTTAACTCGATTGTGATTATTGAACTTGGACTCTGATTTTTTGCGGCAGATTCTTCGCTTCGCTCAGAATGACAAAAAAAAGAAGTTTATTCCGGGGTTTCGGGTGGGCGGAGGGATTTGCGTTCCTTTAAATAAGGTTGGATCTCTTGAAGAAGCTCATTTGCTTTCATTGGTTGCTTCAAGAATTTTTCGGCTCCAAGTTTTAGTGCCTGAGCTTCCAGTGATGAATCGTTTTGGCTTACAAGAAACACAAATGGAATTGCGCTTAGTTCCGGATCTGATTTGACGGCGCGAATGAAATCAAAACCTGTTCCGTCAGATGATTCGGCGTCAGAAAGTATCAGCTCCGGCAAGTTCTTGTGCGCCAGGAAAAGAGCAAGGGACGATCCGATGACAGGAATCACTTGATGACCAAGTGGAGTAAGCAATTCCTTGGCCAGTTTTGTGTTTGCGCCCTTATTGTCTAAAACGAGTACTTGGACCATTGGCGACCTTATTAACGAATAAGACCCAGGGATTGTAAATTTCAGTCCCTGAGTCTTGAATTCGAATTGCTAGGTTTTAGTAGCGATCGCGACGGAATTTACCGCCACCACCACCGCCACTGCGTCCGCCACCGCCGACGCCAGCTTCACGTGGCTGCGATGGGTTAACAGCGACCTGACGACCCTCGATAGCTTGACCATTGAATTGGCTGATTGCTGCTTCAGCTTCTTCTTGGCTGCTCATTTCAACAAAGGCAAAACCACGCTTTCTGCCGGTTTGGCGATCAACTGGAATAGCAACGGATACAACGGTTCCAGCTTGGGAAAAAATTTCCTTAAGTTGGGCTTCGCTTACGGAGAAGGCTAGGTTACCTATAAATAGTTTCGTGTTCATTCGTACCTTGATTAGAGATCGTCAGTGTCGCGGACCAAAATTTAGACACCGGGTAGTCCACTCATTACGGACCCCGAACTAGTATCTCACGCCCTTGGTATATGGGCAAGTCAAGAGAGATAAAAAACACATTTCTGGACAGTTTTTACTTTATGTTTCATAATTCCTTTACCTATTTTGGGTCAGGACTTACTAAGGAGAGTGCCTGCATGGCACAACCAGCACATTCAACCTTCGGCTGCGTCTGTTGCGCAGACATGGGTGTCAAGGTCAGGCAACTTGCCGCCCAGGCTCAAGCGGAGCTGAAGGCAAGAGTTTCAACCGATGGGCTCGACCAGTTTTTTGGTTCATCGCCGGTTGTTGAAGAAGTAATAACAGCTGAGGTTGTCGAGGTAATTGAGGTAGTTCCTCAGGTATCGATCTCTAGCCAAGAGTCTAAAGAAGATTCCAAATATGACGCGCTTTTGAAGCTTGTCAATGAGACAACGGCACGGATGGAAGAACAGCAGGCAAAGTTAGAAGCCGCCAGCTTCCGTATCGGCTATCTGGAAGGTCAGTTGGAAACTGCCATGAAAGGCAGACTGTTGCCTGATCATCAGTCCAGCAAATCCATTTGGTCCAAGCTTGTCAATTCAATGAAAGCTACATTTGCCTGGCCGCCAACAGCCGAAGAGCTCGCGGATATCAAGTAGTTAACGCGTATATCGCCTGGGTATAGCTCTGCTAGAGCCCCAGGAGATTACTATGAGCACGAATTTGCCTCGCACCATTTGGCTGGCGTTTATGTTTGGCGCCCTTTTAGCCACTTTCCCGAATTGGTCGGACCCATCCAAGCAAGTGATGTCTGGTTATGACGCGCCCTGGATTTATCCCGGACTCAATCCATCTGTAGTAAAACAACCGCAACTGTAGGCAATTGGCGATAAGACCTATAGAATTGGGTCGTCGGCGGTTAGAAAGGTGAGGGCACATGGGGGCATTTAAGGGCTTGCGCAGCTTGGGAGTGATGCTGGCAATCTCTGCCACTTTGGCCGGCTGCATGCAACCGGACGGTTATGAAGTTGCAAGCACGGCTGGCGATCAGGCTTTTAAAGACAAGCAATATGATTCTGCTGAAAGAGGATATCTGCGGGCGGTAGATTTTGCCGAGCAGGAATATCACAAGGGACAAGGCGAGTCCAATCTTATTGAAGGCTTGAAGTCCTTGGGGAAATGCTATTCGGCGCAAAACAAATATGCCGAAGCCGAGCCTCATTATTTGCGGGCTGCTCAACTTTTGGAATCCAAAGTGGGCACAGATATGGTGAAGTCCGGCAAGTTGAGCCCGGATTTTGAGAATTGGGTTTCTGTCTTATTGTCGGTTGCGGACAACTATCGCGCCGAAGGCAAATTTGCTGATGCGGAAAAAACATATAAGCGAGTCTTGGATTTGGAATCTAAGCTGACTAATCCGGACAAAGTAATTAAAGCTGAGGCACAATCCGAATTGGCTGAATGTTATGCCAAGCAAGGCAAGCAAAAGGATGCGGTTACCTTGTTTAAGACTGCCCTGGCTGATGTAGAAAAAGCCGAAGGTCCGCGCAAACAAGAAGTGTTGATTGATACACTGGAAGATTATGCTCAGACTCTCATGGATTTGAAACAGACGAGCGAGGCAGAAAAGCTTCATGAACGAGCCAAGGAATTACGTGCCAAACTCAATGTTGAGAATAATTAGGTACATTTGCCTTGGTTTGGTAATCATTCCGTTTCTGTTTTCTTCGGGTGTTGCTGCTAAGACACCGGTAAAAGTATCTCCTCCAGCTGCAAAGAAAAGCAAGCCGGCTTCACTAAAGCCAATGTCCGGTGCGCAGATGGATACCTATGTGCCTTCTGTGCCGTCTTCGCAATTTTCGGGTAATTTGCGTCAGGCTAAACCACAAATGTTGCAAGGTTCTGCCGAGCATAGCGAATCCTTACCGGCGGAAGACTCTCGCTTTTCAGCGGGTGCCACTTTTGATGCCAAAGCTCTTCCCGAGTATAAAACAGCTAACAATTGGTTTTGGATACCACAATGGTTTGCCGGTAAATACAAAACTGAAAGTATCACGCGCTACTATCGTTATGATTATCGCACTGGACAAACAGATTTGACAAGAAATACGTCTGTACTCAGACGGACGGAAATATGGGGCTGGCAACAAGATAGACTGGGCGGCATTTGGCAGTACGATAGCGCTCCTTACAGGGAGGAAGTTGATCGCGATACGCTTTTTGAAATTCAATTATGCAAAGAGAGAACTCCTGTAAAGATTACAAATGATAGTGTTGTTCTGCGGTTTCGAATAACATCCATATTTATAAATAGAAAGACTGAAAAAATCGAATGGACTATACAATCCGAATTTTTGCAAACCTACACACAGGTTGGACCGACTCGGCTGAAGGTTGAAATTTCGGCGAAGGCATTCGATGAAAACGGCAAACCGAAAACACTTGATAAAAACACACAGTATTTGGATCGAATTTCTGGTTTTGAGCCTGTAATAAGTATGAATGGTCGTGATGTAAAAGACATGTTCAGAGACTTTCTTTTAGCTCGTAATCGCGCGGATCTAATACCGGAAAGCAGTAGCGGAAGCGGATTCTAATTACAATGGAACCTACTTCATTGTGCCAATACGAACTAGTTGCTTAGCTCCTTCGCGATAGCTAAGTGGCGATAGCTTTTGCTTGTTGACTTGCAGAAACTTCTTCACGCTTTGTGGCTGGCTGTAGCTGTACTGACGCAGTGCCCAACCAATTGCTTTGCGAATGAAGAATTCTTTTTCGTGTGTTTGTGCAAGGCAAAATTCAAATAGTTGTTTTTCGTCGGTTTCTTTTTTGTGCTTGTTTTGAGAAATTATTGCCGTACGTCTAATCCAGAAATCGTCATCTTCTATCCAGTCGTACATGAGTGGCTTTAGTGATTGGCGTTCCTTGAGTAATGCACGTCCGACAAGATCGACGGCAATAACGTCGACAAAGTCCCACCAGGAGCCTTCGCGAATTAAGTCTTCGAACAAGGGCATTGATTTGGATGTGATGAATTCGTCATTTTGGCAGGCAAGGGTAAGTGCTGTGTACTTCTCTTCGCGGTGCTTTAATTTCCAGAGAGCCCGGACACCTTGCTCATAGTCTTTGAAATTTGCCGGTTTGAATTCTTTTTTGATCCGCTTGTAGATAAGCTCGCGCTCTGGTTTCTGGACGCCATAAAAGGGCATGTCCGTCTTCATGTAAGCGGCCATTTCTTTAGCTTTTGTGGAATTGCGCTTTGCATTCAATTCCTTTTCAACGAATTGAACTAGATTCTTGGCATAGGACATGACTAAATACCCGCATCGACAATCCGGACATTAAACCACAAACTAGTACTTATTGCGGTTCAGCAAATTATTTAGTAACGGACCTGTCGGTTTTCTAGTCTAGCGACATTTCAGACGTTTTGCTATTGCTTCCTGGGTGCGTTTGTCTGACTCTCCCAGCTTGTCGATTAGTAGATCAATTGCTTTGGTAAAAAACGGGTCGGCTAGATCCGAGCGGCTTTGTATGCAATAGATTTCGGCAAGTTTAAGGTAGGCGTCTGCTAAATCCGGTGAGCCACCCCAGGGAATAAATTCACTGGGTGGACTGAAAATAGCAGAGTTGTCGTAGCCGGATGATTGATTGAGCATTTCGATGGAGCGCTTTTGTAGAGATTCTGCTTCGGCGTAGTGATCGCCAGCCAGATAGTAATTCACCCAGCCATTGAGGACGCGTGCTGCGTCGGGTGAGCCGGGGATTGTTGATGGGTCGTTTATCAAGTTATTGACGTATTGATTGCGACCTTGGAATTGGGAGCCGAGCATGGACGTGTTTTTGGGGCGGCAAGCTATAACAAGCGCTTGGCGCAGGTAGTTTTCGGTATCGGCAGGTAGACCCAAATTTAGCGATGCTTCGGCGTAGTCGGTCATGGTGCGCCCGGATTCAAGTGAGGCAGCGCCGCGTTTTTGATTCCAGATGGTTAAGGCACTGCGGGATTCTTCGAGTGCTTCTTGCCACTTGTGCTGGAGGCGGTGGATGGTGGCGAGACGATTAAGGGTGTAGGCAAGTTTGATGCCGCCTTCGACTTCGATGTCGGTGAGGGCATCTTGGTAGGATTTTTCGGCGTCGTCGAGCTTGTTGTCTTGGAATTGGTGGTCGCCGGCGTTGATGTAGGCGGTCCAGGCATCGGAGGCGAGTGCGACGGGTGTCGTGAGTGCCAACACGAAAAGGAGAGAGAATGCTTTTCTACAAAGTCGTTTCATCGTGAGCTACGGAAGATTTCTCCACTTCGCGCGCAAAGCGCGCTTCGGTCGAAATGACAAAGAGGACTTGGGTTTTCGTAGGGGCGCATTGCATGCGCCCGTTTCTAAGTCTCGAGTACTTTTATTTGAGCGGCTACTGATTGAAGCTGAGTTTCCAGGTCTTTTACTTGGGCTTCTATGGTTTCGACCTTTTCTTTGGGTGCTCTGGCTTTGAAGTCTGGGTTGTCTATGACGACTTTGACTTTTGCCAATTCCTTGGTTAAAGAATCTTGGCGAAGAGTGAGTTTCTCTTTGGCCTTTTCCATGTCAATCAAGTTGCCCAAAGGTACAAAAATTTTGGTAGTGCCAATTACTTCGCTGGCGGCTTGGGCAGGAGCTTTCACTTCTTTGTCAATTGTTAGTGGATTGACGCGAGCTAGGCGCTTGATGTAATCCTGACCGTCTTTGAAGGACTTGAGTTCATCGTTGGAGGAACTAATTAGCACTTCGGCTTCGGCAGATGCTGGGACATTGTATGTTTGGCGAATGTTGCGGATTGATCTTATTGTCCGCATTAATAGCTGCATTTTTTCGTCGGCTTCAGCATCGAAGTATTGTTCATCCGGTCGTGGATATGGAGCAAACATAATTGAATCTAAGTCTGACAAGAAGGCTGACTTAGGAATCTTGCTCCAGAGTTCTTCTGTAATGAATGGCATGATTGGGTGCATTGCACGCATCAAACCTTCAAATATTGCATGCAATACCCACTGGGTTTGTTGCTTTGTTTCTTCATTGGCTAACTGAATTTTGGCAATTTCCAAATACCAGTCGCAGAAGTAATCCCACGTGAAGTCATAGATTTGACGGCTAACTTCAGCGAAGTCATAGTCGCGCAGACCCTCATGAACAGCTTTCAACATGTGTTGATAGCGATCCAGAATCCATCTGTCTGCAAGTGTGAGATTTTTTGGTTTAGCGAAGTCTAGTTTATAGCCTTCCAATTGCGTCAAAGTAAATCTACCGGCATTCCATAACTTGTTAGCGAAGCGGCGGTATTCCTCAACGCGGTCTTCGCGGAAGCGGACGTCTTGGTCGCCCTTAACGCCGCCGGAAGCGAAGAAGAAGCGGTTGGCATCTGCGCCGTATTTGGCGATCATATCCAATGGATCAATGGCATTGCCTTTTGATTTGGACATGCGCTTGCCGTCAGGAGTCTGCACTACCGGATGGATAAGCACGTGCTTGAAAGGAATTGTTCCTAGGAATTTCAAACTCATGAAAATCATGCGGGCAACCCAGAGGTTGATGATTTCGCGGGCTGTAGAGAGAACAGTCGTCGGATAGAAGACAGACATTTCGCCTGTCTTTTCCGGCCAGCCTAAAGTAGCAAATGGCCAAAGTGCTGAAGAAAACCAAGTGTCTAACACGTCTTCATCTTGTATAAATTTGGCGCTGCCGCATTGAGGACATTTTGTTGGATCTTCTTCAAATGCTCCCTGATGGTTGCAGTCTGCACAAGTCCAGATTGGAATACGGTGTCCCCACCAGAGCTGGCGACTAATACACCAGTCACGAATGTTTTTCATCCAATCTAAATATGTTGCTGCATAACGATCCGGAATAAATACAACGCGATCTTCTTCGACGACCTTAATTGCCGGCTCAGCAAGCTCCTTCATTTTTAGATACCACTGATCAGATAGACGTGGTTCTAGTACTTCGTGACAGCGTTCGCAGATAGCGACACCATGATCGTAATCTTTGGCTTCGACTAAAAGTCCTGTTTCTTCTAATTCGGCAACAATTGTTTTGCGTGCTTCAAAGCGTTCAATGCCATGAAGATTTTTCGGCACAAAATCGCAAACCATCAATTTGCCATGCGCATCAATGACGGTTGGTTGTTCCAGATTATGGCGCTGACCAACTTCCCAGTCGTTAGCATCATGGGCCGGAGTAATTTTTAGAGCACCCGTACCGAATTGCCGATCAACATATTGATCGGCAATTATTGGAATTGGACGCTTGGTCAAAGGAAGCAATACTTCTTTGCCGATGTAATTCTTATAGCGAGCATCATCTGGATGCACTGCCACAGCCACATCACCAAACATTGATTCAGGTCTTGTTGTGGCTACAACTAATTCGCCTGAGCCATCTTTCAGCAAGTACTTGATGTGATAGAGATGACCTTTTGTATCTTTGTGTTCAACTTCCAAATCAGACAAACTTGTTTGGCAACGTGGACACCAATTTGTTACGCGATTGCCGCGATAGATATATCCTTCATTGAATAATGTAACGAACGCGCGTTTAATTGCTCTCACATAAGTCTCGTCCATTGTGAAAGCTGCGCGATTCCATGTGAAGGCAACGCCTAGGCTTTTGTATTGCTCATATATCTGGTTGCCGTATTGATCACGCCACTCCCATACGTGTTCTAGGAATTTTTCGCGACCAAGTTTATGACGATTAAGTCCTTCTTTTTTCAGCTTGCGCTCAACAACCATCTGAGTGGCTATTCCGGCGTGGTCTGTGCCTGGCTGCCAGAGGACGTTGTAGCCCTGCATGCGATGCCAGCGAATCAAAATGTCTTGCAAGGTGCCGTTCAAGGCATGCCCCATGTGTAAATTGCCCGTAATGTTTGGCGGAGGCAAAGCGATGGAAAAACACGGTCTGTCGGCGTGCACTTCCAGGTTGTAGACATCGTTGCTAAACCAGGTCTTGGTCCACTTTTCCTCGACTTCTTTAGGGCTATAGGCGGTTTTTGTTTCTAACATTTTGAAAAAATTCCAAAGGACGTGCCGGAGGCACTAAGTGCAGGAAAGCTGATTATATCAAGCTTAGACTAATACTTTATAGCAAGCGCGCCCCTGTGTCGGTGATAGAATTCCCCCTGGCCCAAGACAGCCCTAACGGCTGCTTGACTTCCGTTTCACCTAATCTGAATCTAAGGTTCCAAAATGATTTCCAGTAATGACTTTCGTCCGGGCGTAACCATCGAGTACAACAACGGTGTTTGGCAAATTGTTGAAGCCATGCACGTTAAACCAGGAAAAGGCGCAGCCTTCGTCC
This sequence comes from Candidatus Obscuribacterales bacterium, assembly GCA_019744775.1. Classification (NCBI taxonomy): domain Bacteria; kingdom Bacillati; phylum Candidatus Melainabacteria; order Candidatus Obscuribacterales; species Candidatus Obscuribacterales bacterium. The sequence goes on along the minus strand of JAIETZ010000001.1, from coordinate 547,051 downwards.
GCACAAAGATGCGGAATGTGGAAACCGGCAACGTAATGGAAACAACTTTCCGCGCCGCAGAAAAAGTACCATCGGCAGTTGTGGAAAAATCGCAAATGCAATTCTTGTTCAAGGGTGGTGATTCATACACCATGATGGATCAAGAAAACTACGAGCAAATTGAACTCACTGAGAAAGAAATCGGTGAAGGTGTTGAGTTTCTCAAAGAAGGTCTTGAAGGCATTCAAGTCCTTAAGTATCAAGGCAGAATTATTGGTGTTGAACTGCCGAACACAGTGGAATTAATTGTTACGGAAACCGTTCCCGATGAGCGTGGTGATACAAGCTCCGGCGGCGGCAAACCGGCTACTTTGGAAACAGGAGCTATTATCACAGTCCCATTCCACCTGAAGCAGGGTGAAAAAATTCGTGTTGATACGCGCACACGCAAGTATCTAACTAGAGTCTAAGATCGAGGCAATGTAAAAGTGAAGATTGATTTTGAACAAATTCGTGAGCTATTGACGGTCGTATCGGAGACCGACATCACTGAACTCACCATTGAGTCCGGTGAAGAACGCGTCACCGTTAAGAAGTCCGGTCCTGCCGGTCAGCTCGTTGCTGTAGCACCGACTGCTAGACCAGCGCCGGAACTGATTAATGCTGCGCCTGACGCTCCGTCCGACATAAAAGGCAATGAGACAAACGGTCTTCTGCCAATTACGTCGCCAATGGTCGGCACCTTCTATAGATCGCCATCGCCATCTGCACCTTCCTTTGTGGATATTGGTGACAGTGTCACAATTGGCCAAACGGTCTGCATTATCGAAGCAATGAAGTTGATGAACGATCTGCCGTCTGAAATCTCAGGACGTGTAGTCAAAGTTTGTGTTGAAAACGGAACAACCGTTGAATACGGTCAGCCACTCTTCTTGGTTGATCCAAGAGGATAAGTGATGCTAGAAAAAGTATTGATCGCTAACCGCGGCGAAATTGCTCTGAGAGTCATCAGAGCTTGTAGAGAACTTGGCATACGCACAGTTGCTGTTTATTCACAAGCAGATGCTGAGTCCTTGCACGTCAAATTAGCTGACGAAGCATATTGCATCGGACCACCCGTTGGTGAACGCAGCTATTTGCATATTCCAGCAATCATCAGTACCGCAGTAGTAACTGGTGCAGATGGTATTCACCCAGGCTATGGCTTCTTATCTGAGAATGCCAACTTTGCTGAAATTTGCAACGACCACAGAATCAAATTCATCGGACCATCGCCTGCTGCAATTCGCGGCATGGGTGATAAGTCATCTGCTAAGGACACCATGCGTAAAGCAGGTGTTCCTGTTGTGCCTGGATCTGTCGGACTAATTACGAATGAAGCAGACGCGCATAAATTGGCTGACGAAATTGGTTATCCGGTTATTGTAAAAGCAACTGCCGGTGGTGGCGGACGCGGTATGCGTGTTGCTGCCGACTCAGCTCAACTAAGTCGCGCAATAGCTGCTGCTCGTAGTGAAGCAACCGCAGCGTTTGGCGAAGGCGGCGTCTATCTCGAAAAATACTTGAAGCCTATTCGTCACGTAGAAATTCAGGTATTAGCTGATGGTCACGGAAATGTTGTGCACATGGGTGAGCGTGATTGCTCTATTCAAAGACGACACCAAAAGCTTATTGAAGAGGCTCCTAGCCCTGCGCTAACGCCTGAGTTGCGTTCCAAGATGGGAGCTGCCGCGGTACTAGCTGCTCGCGAGATTGGCTATGAAGGCGCCGGCACAATTGAATTTATTCTTGCCGGTGATCAGTTCTACTTCATGGAAATGAATACGCGTATTCAAGTTGAGCATCCTGTGACGGAAATGCTTGTTGGAATTGACCTTATTAAGGAACAAGTGAAGATTGCCTCCGGTATGAAGCTGCCATTCAAGCAAGAAGACATCGTATTGCGTGGGCATGCAATTGAATGCCGTATCAATGCCGAAGATCCTGATCGTAATTTCTTGCCGTCAGCCGGTCGCGTGGATGCATACGTTGCTCCAGGTGGTCCGTGGGTGCGTGTAGATAGCCATGTCTATCCTGGTTACAACATTCCACCGTTTTATGATTCTTTGGTCGGCAAATTAATTGTCTGGGGGCAAGATCGCGATGAAGCAATTCGCCGTATGCACAGAGCATTAGATGAATATGCCATCACCGGCATCAAAACAACAATACCTTTCCATCAGAAAGTGCTTGCCAACCCGTATTTCATGCGCGGAGAAGTCAGTACCGACTTTATTGAACAACACATGCTTCCGAAAGAAGACAAGAAGAAAGTTGCTTCTGAAGTTAAGTAGGTTGATCTACAATATGGGGTAATGGCTCCATAGCTCAATGGTGGAGCAGGCGACTCATAATCGCTTGGTTACTGGTTCGAATCCAGTTGGAGCCATAATTTTTTCAAGCCTGGTGAGCGTTTCAAGCCTTCTTCTTGGCGACCGCGGCAAAACCGCGGCAAGAAGAAGATAATTTAGTACCTGACTTCTTCGATAATTTGGCAAGTTTGCTCTCGTCTTCCGAGTTTGCATCAGGAATGTGCCGTATATATTTCTGCGCAGTGACGTTGACGGAACTATGCCCAAGGGCTTCCGATACATACGACAGACGCACGTTGTTGCTTAGAGCATGAGAGGCGAAGCTGTGCCGAAGTGTGTAACACCTTCTGTATTCAACACCGGCTCTCTCGACTGCATCTTTCCAAGCCTCAACCGGCACATCTGCATAAGGTAATCCGTACTGAGTCAAAAATAGATAGTCATCTTTCTTTGCCTTTCGTACAGTCTTCAGTTCTAGAAGAGCAGCTCTGACATCTGGAGGCATAAATACTTGACGCAGAGAACTTTTAGTTTTTGGCGCGTTTTCTAAGCCGTGTCTGCGGGTTCTCTGGACGTTGATTCTGTTCCGCTGGAAATCTACATCACCAAACCGTAATGCAATTAGTTCACCGGTGCGTAAGCCAGTGGAAAATTGAACCCAAAACATCAGTCGAAGCCTAGGATTAAGTTCTTCGAAAATTGCTTCAATCTCTTCCTCACTGAACGGTTGTGGTTCATGTTTTTCTATGACCGGAGCTTTGATTTTTGCAAATGCATTTCGGTGTGCAGCAATTAGGTCGTGATCTATTGCCATATTAAATGCTGATCTGCACAGCATAATAAGTTCTCGGATAGTCTTATTGCTTAGTCCAGCGCTCTTCAGAGAGCTTATGAATTTTGAGATTTCGGCAACGCTTAGACTTTCCGCTTCAACCTTCCATAAAGGCGCTAATCGATTGAGCAAGTATTTGTAGGACTCAATAGTTCCTTGCTTTAAAAACTGCTCTCTTGTTCGGCAATAGTTTAAGAGAACCTCCTTAACGGAGATTCCCGATTTGCTGTGTGCAATTTGATCTAGGACTGGATTTTCTCCACGAAGTTTCTTCAGACGCCTCTCTTGATTCAGGCGATCCATATACAGGACAGCAGCTTCATAGTCGTTGCCGAAAGAGCGTTGGTGGCGCTTTCCGTCTATGGTCGTTGCGACGATATAGACATTCGGATACCGATGCCATATTCCGTTCCGCATTTCACCAAGTTTGGGCGGTTTGCTCATATCCTGCTTTTTCACCTTGACAACATTTTACTAGGCTTTTGAGGTTCTGCCAAATACCACATAGCTAATAGACGACTAGACGTCTTGCTAGGCGGTCTGTTCCTAGGCGTACCGTCATCCGGTCCTAATGAGGGTGTCGGGAGTTCCAAACTCTTGGGCGGTGCCATTGGGATAGGGGTTTCGGGGATCGTCCTGGACCTCCTTTTAAATCCCGGCTGCATTTGCCGTTCCGGTTTTTGCTGCTGGATACTCTTCCAGACCTAGTTTCGGAATTTGCCTCCTTTGCATTCGTATCGCCTTGAATTTGCACAATATTGGGTCTGAATACCTTTGGATTCAATTGGGGCTTTTCCCAATGACATAATGCAATTGAATGCACATAATAACCATGAATACTGGGGGGTAACCATATGTCTGACAAATCTGGTGACTTTAGCCAGCATGATCGTGCTGAGGTACAGAACAAATTCAAAAAAGTTCTGGAATCAGGGCTGTCCACAGCTGTAAGCACTAGGTTTGATGATTTCATTGCTGCGACCAGCTGGCTAGCAGGTGAGTTTGCACTTAGACAATCTGGGTTTCTATCCAGAATTCTCCCAGATACTTTACCTGGCACGATCTTGCTCAGTGATGATGTTGACTATCTTGTTTTGTCGAATCCGCTGGTCAACTATGTTAATGACCTATATGAGGCAATAGCCTACATCGATCCCTCTGTAGACAGAGACAACTGGAGGCTTTTCCGTCAATCGAACGAGGAGTACGACCGTGATTATGCAGGACCTTGGCTGACAAATCATCCTGCGGCAGTGGCGAACCGCATTCGCAATAAGATAATTGAATTGGCCAAAGGCTTTCCGCTAGAGAACGGCAAAATAGGAATTCTCACCGAAGGTGCCGTGGCGTTATCTTTAATTCGTAATGCTGGATATTCAATTGGACTTTACAACAAGCGGAAAGGCGACACTCGCGAACATGCTGGCTTAGCTATGCACTGGCTTGTTATGGGATCGAGAACGATGCCTGGTCCCGGAGCTGAAACGCCGCCGCGCAGTGATAAGCCTACCGCAACGATCATGGTGGGACAACCTGGAGCCTGGTAAGGCTTCGACTGGAACTTTGCGCACATCATGGGAATTGTAGTTAAGCACAGCTATATCGACACCAAGGTTAAACCAAAACCTCGCGCGCACGCGCACTTGAAGTATTTACAATTTCGAAGCGGTGAAGATATAACGGACAATCGCCGAAGAAGTTTTTTCAACGCAACAGGGAACGTGCACTCTACAGTTGCCCACGAAGCTATTGATCGCCAAACGGATCGCTATGTTGCTATACATAAACTACTAGTCGCCTTCGAAACGTCGAATGTGGATCGACCAGCTTTTGTACGTGCTTTGATGCATCAATTTTGCCAACAGAAAAACTGGAACCTTGAGTGGTATGCGGTCTGCCATAACAATACGGATGATCCGCATGTACACATGGTCATCATGCCCACTGATTTACGTCGGAGACGTATTCGTTTTTCAGTAGATGATTATCATCTACTGCGAAAGATTGGAAGCGATCTTCTGATCTCTGACACAAATCCAAATAACAAGCTATAAAACTGCCTAGACCAATCTGCTCAAGTGACTTTAGAGCGACTTTGTGTACAGTCCGATTCTGTGATTCGTCTCCTATACCTCACTCTGCCTGTACTTCTATCCGCTTCGGCGTTATTAACACATCATGCATCGTATTTGAGCCATTCTCACGCGTATCCGCTTCCTTCATCTCAAAGCTATATCCGTATTTTCTTCCAAACGAACCTATGTGCTTCATCAATAGTGCATAGGATGTGGTGCCGCGTGCGTTCATGAATAAAGGCATCATATTGCCTTTATCTAGATAATTTTGCTTGTAGGACTTGATAAACCTAAGCAACATTTTGCCGCCGACACCATCAGGCTCTCCTTGCTTAGTCGGCTCCAAATAACTATCGCTGGCAAAGTCTTCGATATAAATTGCAGGCTTCTCACTACCATACATTTCTACTTTGCCTTCATATGCCAGCAAATATCCCCTTATCTTGCCCGCTTTGTCCGTGTATTTAAAGCTCAGATTTGGTCTTCCTTTTGCAACATTATTGATGTCTTTAGCAATAAGGGTATTCTCTAAGTCAATTAAACCCTGAGTCAACGTCGGTACTTCCTGGTAGATCTTGCTCTCCAGATGTGAAAGTGGCAGTGTGTCTTGAAAAGTCAATTCCGTTATTGCTTGTTCTTTGCTATTTGATGTTATAGAGCGAACCATCTGTGCCGGCACACTTGCTTTTACTGCATTTGTTTGCGGAGCAATTAACGACAGTCTAGACACCTTGTCATGAATCTTATCACTGTATGCTACTGGGGCTTGCGGCAGATAGGTATTTTCTTCTTTTGGCAAGGACTCCAAGGCATCTCCATGACCAAGTCCTACTATTATTTTGTCACTCTGTAGATTTTCCTTTTCTCCATACAGCTCCATATAGCGACCGAAGAAATCTCTATACACTGCTTCTAGCGCAGTTTTGTAGGTCTCAGACTTGTAATTTGGATGCACTTCAACATTGTCGGCGGCTATCACTGCTTTGCCATTGCGCAATCCTTCCTCTGGGAAAATATTGAGCACCGGCTCTCCCTTCCTCATCTTTTCCACAATTGACGGCACTAGCTCTCTCACGTCTAGATCCTTTGTAAGTACGCTTTGGGCAATTGTTCGTTGTGTGCCATCGGGACGCTCTAGACGTATCGTAAACAACGCATTATTTGGATTGAACATGTAGACATTGTTTTTTCCGGATCCAAATTCCATACACGAAGCAGTATCGTCACCAGCCACCACCGCCAATGGATCACTCTTCTTGTGTATTTCTGCAACGAGCTTAAAACTACCTGGTGGTCGTGACAATCCAATCTCTTTGTTGTACAACAAACCTGTTATCTTTACAGACAAATCTTGTGACAACTCAGCCCCTTGCAAAACTTTAGCAATAGTCAAATTATCTTGCTCCAGAAAGTCATTCACTTTCTTGAACAATTTCTTCGGGCTCTGTGCTTCACCACGCTGCCCCTTCTTTCTAGATCCCAGGGCACGCTTGAGTTCACTTGCCAGATCTACACAACCTACCTCATACTCCACCCTCATCGGTGTAAAGGACTGTAGTCTGTCAAGACTGCCATCAATTATCGCATCTCTGAGTTCCTCTGCTTTAAGATCCAAATGTGGTTTCTCAACATAGTTTGATGGCTTCAAATGCTCGTGCAATTCTGAAGAATGTTTGTCGCCTCGCTCAAGAAAATCCGTTGGATTATTCAGCAAAAAATCCTCAATTGGTTCTTTTGCCACCTTGCTGTCCGCATGAAACGCTAACGCCTCCACCCATTTTGCACGCTTTAACTGCCCAGATGATCTTAATTCCTGAATTTTTGGCAGCAGCTCACTACTATTAATAAAATGAACTAACTTGCTGTACTGTTGTAACTTAGTCCATGAAGAAAAAACACTAGCTTGATCTGGAAATCTAGCTGCCAAGTCTTGGATTGTGACAATGCCGGGATATTCTTTTATCTTCTCCACCACATGATCGAAATTATCGTGATAGTCGTTTGCTATGCTCTTGAGTCGTGCGCAGGAATGCCCAATTTCATCAACACCACTGTCCCTATTTACCTGTCTCAGCACATTGTTGTAAAAGTCATCAGCACCCAGTCTTGAACCTTGGAACATTTTGATAACACCGTCAAATCCGTCAAGAACTTCGTGTGGGTCGGCATTTGTTTTGAATATGTATCGCAGCATTCTTGCTGTACCAAATATCCGGCTACCGGCTTGAAAAGAATTTCCATCGGCATCTACTTCCCAAGGAGCGACTCTGTTTCTCGTTCTTTCAAATAATCTGCCGGCTTCCTCGTCAGTCAACTTGGATATGCCGAGATATTCTTTAGCGATTGTATTGAAGTCCTTGCCGATGCTAAGCCCAGTTCTAACTACGTTTGTGATATGTCTTGACTGCACTGATTGCCTGAAAACTTCATCAAGTGTGTTAGGCTCAACCAACTTGCGGGCAATTATTTTCTCAGCAGCTTGAATCAATCCATTAGACAAGCACTTAACCAATCCAAGACGCGCTGCTTCTCGTATCTCATCTGCTTTCAGATCTTCTTCTGTGGCCCAGTTGCTCTGAATCATTTTTTCAGCATGATGAATTCGTCCAGCGGACAAGCACTCAATCAGTCCTTGACGCACAGCTTTATGGATTTCCTTTTCCTCAATCAGCCTGCTCTCTACGATTTTTCCTGCTGAAACCAGCCATCCACTAGACAATGAATCAGCCAATCCCTCTCGTACGGCTTCCTGAATATCTTCGTCAGTGATTAACTTGTGCTCTATTATTCTCTTCGCTGTCTCAATATGTCCACCGGTCAAACAGCGATTCAAAGCTTGCTGCACTGCATCAGATATTTCTTTGTTTTCAACTAACTTGAGTTCAATTATTTTTTCAGCATCGTCAATGCATCCTTCAGACAAGCTTTTGATTAAGCTTTTAACAGCGGCTTCTCGGACCTTTACTGTTTTCAGATTTTCATCTGTGGCAAACTTTCTTTCAAGTAATTTCTCGACCTCAGTAATAGATCCTTGATATAAGCACTTGGCCAACCTTAGCTGAACGGCTTTTTGAATCTCGCTTGTTTTCAGATTTTCATTTGTGACCAACTTGCGTTCAATTAGTTTCTCGATAATGTCAATCCGCCCATCTCTAAAGCAATTAACCAAAGCTTGACGCACTGCTCCTTGAATCGCTTCCTCCGGAACTAACTTGCTCTTTATTATTCTCTCTGCGGTCTCAATGTATTTACCAGACAAGCAAGTAACCAACCCTTGGCGCGTCGCTTCTCGAATGTCTTCTTGCTGCAGATCTTCTTCTGTAACAGAATTGTCCTTAATTATTCTCTCTGCATTGACAATGCTTCCTTTAGACAAACATTCAACCAACAATTTACGGACTTCTCGTTTTTCGGAAGCAAGGGAGTCGTCAAGTGTACGTTTTTCTGTCGAACGGGTACTATCAGTAGCACTTTCCTGTCTCGTATCTAAGATATCATTAGCCATCAGTGATGGTGCTTGCGTTGACGGACTTGCCTTCTCTAAAGACTCAGCATTTTCAATTGCCGACTTTAGATGCTTACCCATCTGCGCATGGCGAGTGCTTAGTGCTGTTACTCCTTGATTGATTCCAGCTAGCGCAAATCCTATTATTCCAAAATCAATTGCTGCATTCTGTATATTCTTCGCTTCCAGTGTGCGCCCATTGAAAGAAGCATCTGCTACCGCTCCTACTGCCCCGGCCGGCACTCCTGCAACTCCGGCTATCGTCATATCAGACAATGCATTCTTGAATGTCCCTGGCTTTACCTTTGCCGCTACCTTCAATCCCGACAATGCTTCTGAACCAGCTCCTAAAAGCCCGAATGTAAGGGCCTGCGAGCCTGCATTGGCTACTCTGCCAGAGAGAAAATTATTACTTGGGTCCGATTCCGTGAATACCGCCCCATACACGGCTCCTTGTTTGGCGCTTCTCATAAAATGCTGTCCGCATCTTTGCGTAAGTGACAAAGTATTGGCCGTCTCCACCTGCCGAAATGGGCCCAGCTTTAGCTTGCCCAATAAGTTAAAGTCCACTGCCATCCCTATGGCACCGCCAAATTTTTGTGCCCAGGAGTCTGTCAAATTACCCTCGGCATTCTTCTCATTTACTATTGAGACATGTGGTAAATGACCTCCAGTGACTAATTGCCCCAAGCCATTCCACAATGGAGCAATTACCGCTGATTGCACAAATGCTCTGCCAAAATCCTCGACAATAGTGAGGCAGCTAAGCGGTACTTCCGCTTTGTCTCCCTCTCTAAGTGGCGCTATTTCTCGATTAATCAACTACTGCCCTGCCCACTTCTGGTCCTGCTGTCTTCCTTCAGAAGATTAATTTATCAATCAAAGACTTACTTGTAATTGGGGAAAATACGGGTGCTATTTGAAAAGCCTAGAATATGAATGGAGTTAATCCTAGCGATGCACGATTTCCCCTTTGAACTAGAAGAGTCTCTGAAACCAGTAGTGAGTGATGAATCTGGAGTGGTTTACTGCCTATATAAATACCGTCTCTGTCGTGTGAACATATACTTACGTTCTGACTGAAGCCTGGCACGTAACTGGTTTTGTAGTACTCGGTGCGTAAAAGCCAGAAGCTGTTTACGAGAAGCTCCAGTGCGAAAGAACCTATCTCGCCGGGCAAAAACCATCAATAGGTGTTCTAAATAGAACCCGGGTCATAGTAAAAGACTGGCGGGTTGTGCCTCTCTGAACTAAAATGCTGACCTTTGAATCTACTGGTCCGCGTATTAATTTTACGACTCCGTTAATAGTGGGGTTAGAGCCGATGGATCTACCGTCCACACTTATTATTTCATCGCCCTTCTGAATACCTGCTGCCTCTGCAACTCCACCTGTTATAAATTGCATTACAACTATCTTCTTGCCTTGTTTTCCCAACGTCATGCCGACACCAGTGAGTGAACCACCGGTAAGGGGATCACTCACTGTTATCCCGGAGGCAGGTGATGGCTGTCCATTTCCTGATTGCATTTCGCTGGTATCTGACGTAGAAGACGGCTTTGTATGGTCGTTTCTATTTTGAAAATTAGATGTTGTTGAATGACTCTGGTCTTCAGTTTCTGCTGCGTATGCTATTAGCAATGACCCTGAGGAGATTGATAGGATAGTTGTCACCACTAACAGAATGTCTATCTTAAATGGCACAATTATTCCTTCTGATTCGCATGTTTAAGTATCTCAATGCTGTTGATCGTGATTTCATCTATAGGATCGGTCAATATTTTTCTGGACGGAAATATCAGAAAGTTTCTCTACAGCGGTTTGTTCATTCGCCAATCGTCCGCGAATCATAACGAATAGCGCCTGATCGTTGTGCGAATTAGTGATAAGTGATTTCGCAAGTTTGTTGCCTGATGTATCAAGTTCGTACAGTTTGCCATTGCTGATTAACGCGAAAACGGCGTCAGAGCGCAATGCATGTTGCCGACTATAGGTGGCTCGTGTCAGCTTTACGTCGATTTTTTGTTTGTCATTCGCACAGCACCTTTGTCCACAAGATAACCTGTGAAGCTGGATATGGCGTTCTCTGCGCGAGTCGGAATTACTATAAACAGCAAGATCAAAAATAACAGCAATGCTCTCATGGAAACCCCCTCTCATATTATCCGTAATTGTAATCTTTGGGAACACTTGTGACAGCTTGGACAAAGGGTCATTTATGGTTTTGATTGATCGTTGCTTTTGTTGGGGTTTTCTTTGGTGAAACTCGTGGTCGTTTGGAATTGTTTGCGGGACTCTTGGTCGTCACGATATAACTGATGCAATGATTGTTGCGCAGTGGCGTGCTTAGCGGTGACCGATTGTAGTGGAGGCACCGCTGGTGGTGTCACTCGTTCGAGATGTCGATTGTAACCTTGAATACCATCTTCTGGGGCTTGGGCATCCTCGCTGCGTGAGAGCCAATACGGTTCAGACAGGCTTAAAGTGCGGATAAACAACTCTGCATTGTACCCATTAGTAGACTGTTTATATGGCAGAAAATAACAATCTGAGGCTCCGTGTTCAATCGAGCAAGGCTTCCTCTTATGCACTACCGGTCCACCTTTATTGTTTGGCGTCAGTGACCACGTAGTTCCGTTCTGAAACTTAGCAACGATGGTGTAAATCCTGTCATCTGGGCGCAATTGTGCTAAGTGATTGGCCATTGGGCAAAATGTACGATCAAACGACATTCCGACACGATTAGCCGCGTGGACATTTCCGCATAGAATTAAGAGACGCTTGTTCGGTGCGGATTGTAATTGTTTTGCCAAAAATTCTGCCATGCTGTTGTCGCGGTCTTGTGGGTTTTTCGCCGAAATAGGATCAAAAGCAATGACCTTGATCGCTGGCATAGTCCGCAAATGCTTAATTAAGCTTGCCATCGCAGTACTCCCCCGTCCATCCTGCACTGGACAGTTGAATATCGGCATTGACTTCAATATTTCTTCGTCACCAGTTTTCATGTATTCATCAATAAATTTTTGATGATCCCTTGGTAATTCAAGTCCAACGATGAGATCGGAGCCATCATCTGATAGTTGACCTGCAAGACTGTCAACGAATTCTGGAATTTCTTTTGAACCGTGGAATTCGCCTATGCAGACTATTCTGCAATCCCTAAGTACTTTAACGATGCTTATTGGTATATGTGTCGAATTCTCAATTGCAATAGATTGGCCGGGCTTGATGTCTTCTGTTGATACTGGGCTGGCAAAATCAGCTTTAGCATCTACCTGCGTAGTGACAAGAGTGAAGAAACTCATGAGTCCAATCAAACAGACGTTGTAGTTGATCGTGCCTTGCATAAGGTTTCTCAAAAGTTCTGGACGGAAATATCGGAAAGTTGCTCTACTGCGATTTTTTCATCTGCCAATTGTCCGCGAATCATAACGAATAGCGGCTGATCATTATGGGAATTAGTGATAAGTGATTTCGCAAGTTTATTGCCTGCTGTATCAAGTTCGTACAGTTTGCCATTGCTGACTAACGCGAAAACCGCGTCAGAGCGCAACGCAAGTTGCCGACTATAGGCGGCTTGTGTCGACTTCATGTCGATATTTTTGTTGGTCATTCGCACCGCATCTCTGTCCACAAGATAACCTGTGAAACTGGGTATAGCGTTGTCTGCCTTGGCTGGAATTACTATAAACATCAAAATCAAAGATAGCAGCAAAGCTTTCATGGAAACGTCCTCTCACATTTTCTGTAATTGTAATCTTTGAGAAGGCTTGTGACAACTGGAGAGAATTCCTGAGCAGTAATCGGGCAAACACCCAATGAAACCTTGAGAATCCTGATGGTGAGCTTGTACCAGCAAGGAAGAGATGGAAATATCTTCATTACGTTCGTATTTTCCCCACAGACTAATAGTTCAGCTAAAGGTACGCTTTTGGGCAGCCATTAGGAATGAGATTATGTCGCATCCTACAGATGAACTCGATCACAAATACGCAAATCCCCTTGGATTTTGCGCCTCCGCCATTTATGAAACTATGGACTTTTGTGTGCAGTCGGCAATGCACCCGGACAAACGCATAAGGCAAGCCGATGTTCTGACTCATGGTCTTATCGTCGGTGGCATTAAGGAAATACCGAACCAAATCCTAAATCACGCTGGGGAAACTGCAACTAAGATGGGTGTTGCTGGAGCCATTGGCGCTGCCTTCAGTTTACTTATTGATTCGAAGACTAAATTTCTCTCTACAGGTGCCAAATGGCTTGGCTTAGGCATGGGTGTAGGTGCCATTGCGGCCACAGCCGTCGATCTTCATTCTAAGCCCAAACTTAAATCGGCTCTGGAAGCTGCTTGGAACAAGCCTGAAGCCGTTGCCGCCGGCAAACAGATTGCTGAAGCCGAGTGCGGACCAGACGGCTTCAATTGGGGGTTGTCCGTACCAGCAACTATCGTCGGCGGTATTGGTGCAAAAGGCGCGATGAAATATTGGTCCTACCGGCAAGCCTTGTCCAATGGCGCCGAAACGCTCTTAAAACCTGACATCGTAGACGGTCCTACACCCGGACTGGATGAGGCTGGCAGACTTCTTCTGGAGCCCACTGCTCACGAATTCTCGATGCTACAGACATTTATTCTCCATGCTCAAGAACTTGTCCCGGGTGTAAAAGTTGACCGGGCGATCTCAATACCTGAGGAGGCATTTGGACAACCTGCGGTAATGGCAAAGATTAGGCTTCCTGCCGGCACTACTAGACCGTTCGAGGACGCTTACAAATTGAAACGCTTGGCTGCCCACCTTGCAATAGATAACGATTGGCTGTTTGACTGCACGATTGATGGTGAAGAACTTATAGACATGAATGGCACCGCCATACTACTTCACGGATTGAAATACTAATACGAAACGGCATTGTGCACATAGAGAAAACCCGGTGACGACTCCGCTTGCCGTGGAATTAATTTTCTGTCTACCCTCTGAATGTACAATTTAAGTACTGAATTTCGTAGGTTACAGCGGAGGAATAATGTTCAGAAATATTCAATTAGTATTGCCGAGCGCTATCTTGGCAGTTTTTGTCCTTTTACCTGAAGCGCTGGCAGAAGATGGAACCATGCCGCTTGCAAGAACCAATCATTTGAAGATAGTAAGTCTGCCAAAAGAAGTAAATGCAGGTGAAGACATTATCTTGGAAGCTATTACCAATGCGAATGCAAAGTGCATTATCACTGTCGCCAGCGGAGATCAGGAACTTATTGGAACTGATCTTGTGCCGAAATTGGCTGACAGTGCCGGTAACGTCAAGTGGCAATTTAAAGCGACTGACAAAGCAGGCAAATTGGACGTATACGTCCATTCTGTGTCCGGTATAGCTGATGTAGGTGCATCGACTAGTATCAATGTACAGCCAGCAACGGACGCTGCTGCTGGCAAAGCAGGAAAGTTAATGCTGACGAAGGCGAGATCACGGCAACACTAAAAATCGCAGTTGTCATATATTTGCCCATGACTGGATTCATTTGACTGGTTCCTGATACTCGATGTAATGTCAGGTAATGTTGACGATTGATAAATCCACGACTGAACCGCTGGTTGAAGACAGAAGCTGGAGTGTTTTGCAGTGCACCGCTTTTCGGTTCGTTTGTGCCTACCTCATCTTGTACAACTTGCCATTCCCTCTAGGGGCACTTCCTTTCACCGAGTATCCTGGCGAAAAGTATCTGGATGTCTGGAAAACAATAATTCCTTGGATAGGCAAGCATATTTTGCACCTCAGCAAAGATATTGCTGTACTGCAAACCGGCAGTGGTGATACTACTTTCAACTATGTCCAGGTGTTGTGCTTTTTGGCTCTGTCCGCGCTGGTTACCCTGATCTGGTCTATCGCAGATCGCAAGAGAACTAATTATATTGAACTACATCAGTGGCTCAGGCTGTATATTCGGTTCGTGTTAGCCAATGCAATGTTTACCTATGGCGCCTGCAAAGTTTTTAACACACAGTTTCCTGCGCCCTTTTTCTGGAGACTTCTGGAAACCTACGGTGAATCTTCACCAATGGGGCTGTTATGGACGTTTATGGGATCATCGAAGGGATACACGATGTTTGGGGGGCTGGCTGAAGTATTTGCCGGTTTGCTACTTATTGTTCCGCGGCTGACAGTTTTAGGGGCGCTAGTATGTTTTGCTGTCTTAACGAACATTTTTATGCTCAACATGTGCTATGACGTGCCGGTAAAACTGTACTCGTTTCATCTTTTGCTTATGGCAGTTTTCCTGCTGATGCCCGATTTTAAGAAGTTGATAGATTTCTTTCTCTTGAATCGTAAAGTCGCACTGTCTAGCGATGCTCAACTGTTTCAGCGTCCCTGGCTTAATCGTGGTTTGCTTGTGGTGCAATTGTGCATCGGAGGCTATTTTCTTGGTGCGCCACTCTATGCTGGTTATGAATCTGCCAAAACTATGTATAACTCATCTCTAAAGAGTCCCTTTTACGGCATCTGGTTGGTCGATGAGTTTGAGGTTGATGGAAAAGTGCTTCCACCGCTTGTGACGGATGAGACTTGCTGGCGCCGAGTCGCTTTTGATATTTACGATATGTTTACCGTTCAGCATGCTGATGGAAGTCGGCAAACATACCACCTCAAGCTCGATGCCAAGAAAGAGACAATTGCTTTGCCAACCGAAATTCCTAACTGGAAAGCGGAGTTCAGGTATAAGAAGCTAGATGGTCAACGCCTTGTATTAGACGGTGTTTTTTGTAAGCAGAGAATTCATGCCATATTGCATCGGGGTAACAACCAAGATTTCAGACTTACAAGTCGTGGATTTCATTGGATAAACGAACATCCATTTAACCGTTAGGAGGTCGTGACATGCCTGAGGAAGAGCGCATAAAGCTAGAAAGCCAATCGGAAGTGATTCTTGTTGAAGCTCTGAATGATTCGTCGGCACAGATCCCGACTCTATCAACGCCTGAAACTGACAGAATCCCCTCGGCTACAACGGTACAGCAAGAGTCCCAAACCGTCTCCTTGCAAGAACAAGGCTCCGGCGATGTTCATGAATCACAACCACATTCAAGTTTGTCTGATATTGAGCTAATTGAACTTGCTAAATATCCATTTGCTCCCGAATCGGACTGGCTCCGCGCCTGCACAGAATTAAATCATAGGCGCCCCGACATCAATAAGAGTCCAAGATTTCTAAGTAATTGGAAGCATTCCGGTATGGTGTGTGGTGGCATTGTGGTAATTCTTGCACTGTGTACAATGTGGCACTTTTCGCCAAAGCCAGAGACGAATTCAATCTCAGCACCAAATGCCGGACGTTATTTGCTTGACTCTGCTCAGTTTCAGAGCAGCGAACATGCGAAGCGCGCAACTATTAGATTGGCTCAGTCGATTGATGAGCGTGCTTGGTCTTATGCAAAGGCGGCCGCTTATCTTGATGCAAATGAAGTTGACATTGCAAATCTTATGCGAGGAAAGAAAACCTCGTTCAGTATGCAGGCGCTAAATACGATGCTTTATGCGATGGGCGAATCTACTTTGTTTCCACCAAAATTAGATCACAAGGAATTACAACGGACTGTTACCTACTTTACTCGGTTGATAAGCATTGATCCGCAAGACAGTCGCGCAATTTCTGGTAGGGCCGGCGCCTATGAAACCTTGCAGCAATATGACTTGGCGATTGCTGATTTTCAACGTGTTGTTGAACTTGAACCACAACGCCCCGGACCGCGCAATAACTTAGCCTTGGCATACCTAGAAGATGGCAGATATGAGCAGGCTGTGCAAGAATTCAATAACTTGCATAATCTCTTTCCACAGTACGAAATTTACCAGAACCGCGCACTTGTTTTTGCCGCAATGGGAAGGTACGAAGATGCAGTTGATGATTGCACTAAATCGATTCAAATGATGCAATCACAAAGACCTGGACCGTACTGGAATCGTGCCCAGAATTATAAAGAGTTGGGCAAATTTTCAGAAGCCATAGCTGACTGCAAGAAAGTTTTGGAGATTGATCCAACCTACAAGTCAGCATCGGCTCAGATAGCTAGTCTCATGGCTGTGAAGCATGATTAGGTGTCTTGCTGCTCAAAAATCCATAACTGAGCAACAAGATAAGCTGCTTCTGTTAGCCGGGGAATCACCACAAATCTGCAGTAATTTCAGGTGTTAAGACGTCTGAAGCGGCGTTCGTGTCGTGGAACGATCTAAGCGACTAGTTGCCCACTTTTGGTATAGTTCGCTTGATAGTTTTGCGTAGTATTCAGCCTTATTGATCGCCCATGTCTTCTCTCCATAGTCACTCATGTTCCTAAATAGATAAAATAAACTCTTTGCTGTATTGTGGGCGCCATTTAGATCGCCGGACTGCTGCTGAACCTGCAAGGTTTCTTCAAACAAACGTCGGGCTTTATCATTTTGTCCCAATGCTGCAAAGTGATTTCCAAGGCGTTCCTTGAATTTACCAATCGCGGGGTTCGTTTCCCCGTATATGCTTGTCAGATTACGCAGTCCGGCCGAATATAGTCGAACGGCACTTTGGTGATCAATTTCTTCCCATGCGCCTGGGTACTCTTTCGTATAAACTTTTCGTGGATCTAGAATGACTTTCCAACCGTTTTTTAGTTGTCCCCATAGTAAAGGATCAGCGTTGTCGCACCTGAATCCCGTGCCTTGCAAGGTCTTTGCTAAGGGTTTAAATTCAGATGGATACACATTCTCATAGAAATATTTCCAATCGGAATTCCACTGTTGATAGGGCCTTGTGAATTCAGGCAACTTCTCAATGCTGCAGTTTGGCAATTCTATTTTTTCCAGGGGCTGAATAACCAATGGGGAATTCTTAGAACCATAGTCCTTCTTCAAATTGGCAATTTCACCGGTGTAATTTGAACGCAGTTCTATGCAAGTATTAGTTGAGTACTCTGGTTCCCACTTCCCCTGAAAATGTTTTAGTATTCCGGCAAATGACTTACCATTCAGCAAATCACGCACCATATAGAACGGTTCAAGCGACGTGGAATCGGCAATGATTATGCTATTAAGCATTTGTCCTATGTCTTCGAACGGTTTGTACAAAAGCTCTAGTCTATTGTCCACTGGTTTGTACTTATAGTTGGAACTCGATGAGCCTTTATGAAGAATGGCATTCCCATCATCATGCAGTTCAATTTTTTCTCCAGTAGGCAAATTCCATTCTCGCTTCTTAAAAAACACTGTCGAATCGGCAAGACCTTCACCTGCTTGCTTGGAAATTACTTCCTCTCCAACTCCGCCGGCATAGGCAGGACGCAAACTATTGAAGTCTGCTCCTTTCATCAGTGAAGATTGCATGACTTTGGACGACATTGCTAACCCTGGGCGCAATGTGCCGGCTACATCCACAGCCAAAGCGCCACCTGTGCCAGCTAAACCTGTGAGAGGATAATCAATTGCCATAGAACCGAGATTGTAACCAAGCAGTTTTTTGTTTGCTTCCAAATGATTAGCATTTGTGGCTGTGTCCCACATAACTGGAGCTGTTCGCATGCTGACATCTCCGACAAGCATTAAAGTCCCTGCTACCGGCAATAACTTCTTTGCGCCAGCTATGAATTTATCTGAGTTATGTCCTATGAATGGTTCGACAAACGCTTTGGGATTCTTAGTTATCACTGCTAAACCGGCCCCGATTGCTGCAGATGCAATGACTTGCATACCAACAGCTGAAAATGGATTTTCCCTAATTTCATTGACTCTTTCACAAAGCCCGGTAAAGACAGTCTGAGGAACAGAACTCAATAATTCCATTTCTCTATGAAAGATATTACCGACACTGTTCTCATCTGACGAAAGACGGTTTGTCTTTGACTCATACAGAAAATCAGACATTATTGAAGCTCCATAATAAGATAGGGAAATTATGACCTGAACAGCCACTGTAGTTTACGTCCACTGTTTTTTCCTGGAACGCGTTTCATGGGTACCTTGGTAGTACCCCTTTCTAAAACTGATAGTCTTTCAATTGATCTGGATTGGCTTTAAGATTGTCGGCATCCGCAACGCTATCTGCTGTCACACGTAGTCCTGGTGGAACTAGACCTGTAGCGGCCATGATTCTGATACCTAACCTGCCTTTATCCAATGCGACTGCTTGAGTCGTCAAACTTTGCGACTCATTACCAAATCCCTTCCTTAAGAAACGAAGTTCACGGTGCATGACACTCCATGCTGCCATGTTGTCGCCGTATGCTGTCTCGGTACGCGCTTCACGATGTAACTGAGCTGCGTGCTGTGCAATTAATTCGGGGCGCTGAGACCATTTACTATAAGACAGTACGGCATCATCGTATGTCATACCGATAGCTTCGGCTACAGGACGAGTCGTATCTTTAATAAACTTACCTGGAAGAACATTGTCCTCCATGCCGCGCCAAAAATCATTGACGAAACCATCAAATCCTGTGGTTTTTTCAATCTTTGCTGGACCTACAAGGTGGTTGTAGAGTTCATCTTGATGTTGTAATTCCCTAATACCGTCTGCCATATGTATATCTCCGTGGCTCAAATTCATGTAGGTAGCACCATACTATTCGTAATGGCGCTGATCACTGGGGAAACCACCAAGGTTTACCGTATTTTTCCCATCACCTATTCATATATGTCCGTTTATGTCCGCTCTTCATCTCCTCGTGCGAATGACTTTGCACATACCCTCTCTGCCCTAAGAATGTCTGAAGTCTCTAAATCTTTAAGTCGTATTTGCCGATGGGGGAAATATACGCAGACGTGGGAATTTCCCCAATTACATGACTAGCAAGCAGCTATAGGATGCTTACAGAAAGCAGTAGCTATGAAATTTTAGTGGGGTGACGACTAATGGCAGATGGTGGTTCTAAGGGCGATATTGGGCGCCATCAGGAACAAGTAGATAATTCGCGTGAAAGAATGGTTGAGAACTGGCAGAATGATTTCAACGAATTTATTGTTGGCACTATTAACAATCCCATGGGTCGATTGAGGCAGACAGCACTTGTAGGCGAAGGACTTATTTTTGGTGGAATTACCGACATAGCCAAAGAGTGGAAAGTCGAAACGGCTGAAAAGGCCGGCGCGTCGCTATTGGTGGGCAGCGTGATTGGCACTATTTTAACCAGCAGAAATTCGAGTCTGAAAACAGCGGTGCAGCTTCTGGGCTCAATTGGTGCTTTAGCGTACGGTGTTGATGCGTGGAAAAAGTATAGTAAAGATCAAGAATTATCCACAGCACTTGATGCTGTTTATAAAAATAGCGACTTGAATACATTTAGCAAGCAAATACATACGGCGAATAAGCAGTTAGGAGAAGAAGGTTTCAACCTTGGTCTTGTCGGGCTTACTGGTGGCTTAGGAATGGCCGTAGGACGTGAATATGGTTATACAGTGACATCGAAAATTACTCCTGGTTTCACAAAGCGAATATTTGAAAACGTCTTTATGCCGTCTCCTAAGACTTCAGCTAAGTCTGTTGACATGGACTTTTATGCCAAGCATAAAGAGTTTCAAGTGCTAAGACACAACAAAAATGCCGATAGGTTCGCAACGCATTGTGAAGAGACATCTGCAGCTGTAAACCATGAGCCTTCATGGCAGAAAGCAATTTCTGAAGAGGAATGCGAATTGTTCAATGCATCTCAGATGCGACGATCATTTGAACATGCTCGTGATACCTTCCTAGACGAATGTGTGAATGGTGAAATATCAGTGATCCGCTCAAGTAAAGGTCCGGCTGGGTATACTTTTGATAAAAGTAATCGTATTGTTGGAATTACCGTTCCAGAAGGGGCTACTCCGGCTGAAGTTGGTAGGCAACTTCTGGTAGGTTGCAGTTCCGATACGCTTGGTAAGCCGGGTGATGTGTTAATGTACACTGCTCTAAAAGGCTCTAAGAAATTTGGTTATGATGGTGCTCAACCGGGTGATTTAGCTGTTGCTGCCAAAGAGGGTAAACCTTTTTCGGAATCCAAGATTGGTGAATTGAGGCGCACCCAGGGGGCGCAACGGTATGTTGTTGAGGGCAGTGAGGCATACTATCGCGGAGAAAACGGCAACGATTATACTGATTGGATGAGAGGAATACACGGTATCTGGACTTCAGAAAGGCAAGCGGAGGCTGACTGGTTGCTATCCAAGATTGTTCGTGCCCAAAAATGGTAGTATTTTGGGTGTGCTATCAGGCAAAAAACTATGCGCCCCTAATCGTGCGTTTACTGATGATTTGAGCTGTTTCGTAGCGTTAGCATTAATTCGCTTAGTAGTTCAACTTCAATGGCTTCTATTCCAGTTTAACTCCGTTGATTGCCTCGTATTTTTACCATGGCTGCAAATACCTGACTGCAATAAAATCCATTCTGTGCGAGTATACAGAGTGACTTATAGTGACTTCTTCACCTGAAAGACATTCATTTGCTGAGACTGGTTCGGAAGGGCGCAGACACCTCGAAGGATCAGATGCACCCCGCCCATGGGATGCGGAATGGTTTGCAGGAAATGTCATTAATCCGTTTTTGAATGCCAGTGTTGTAGATGTTTGTAACGTGGCAATCGAGTCGGGAAAGCTACTTTCAGGGACTGCCGATAAGAAGTCCGATGCTATTGATTATGCAGCAGCATTGCCAGTGACAAAGTCCAATCTAGGTAGTACCGAATGGTGGCTTCAAAATATCTCAGCCGGACTGGGGTGTGCTGTAACGTATGGGTTGGCCGGGGGATTTACCGGTGGCATTTTGCGAAACGTTGCCGGAGCGTTCAGGCTGGAAAGGACTAGCCTTGTCGTATCTCGCTTTGCCGCCAACAATAGAGTAGCGCAAGTATTAGGTGTCGGTGTCTATGACAGTTTGAGGCCCTTGGCAGAAGGGGACACAAGGGCTGGCAATGGGATTTCGGGTGCAGGAAGTTTTGCGGTCCTCGAATTGGGCAACAGTCTGGTTGCAAAAAGTAGATTTGGCATCGGCACCGGACTAGTTCGGGCATTGGGCCGCGCTTCAGTTGGTGTTTGCGCGGCCGATACTCATCACTTCTTGGCGAACAGCATTTCTCATAAATCGGATACCGAGGAACCGGAGGTCAAATACGAAAATAGAGTCACTGGCGCCGCTATGAACGTGGTGTTGCCTATGGTGCACAACGGCTTGACTCGCGCTGCCGATTTGGGCAATGCCTTCATGGGACGCGGAACAACACTGGATGGATATGTCCAAAAGAATGGTCTTCTTAATCGGTCAAGTACTTTTGACAATTTGGTCAGAAACAATCCCCTTGTTAGAGTGAAGGTAACTGACGATACAATTGCTAAAGCCTTGCATACAGAAAACACGATACTTGTGCCAAAGTTGGTAAGTTTAGATGTCTTGGGACATGAGCTTGAGCACCTTTCGAAATATAAGGACAAAGCAATCAGAAATAGTACTGATGCAGGAATGAATGGGGTTAGAAAGCTACTAAGAGAAAATAGATTCGCGGAAGCAGAGGAAGCCTACATTGCTATTAGGATGGCAGAAGAACTACGGGCAAGGACTACTGAAGCTACGATACAAAAAGAATTAGGTGCAAAGAAGAACTCTCAGGATATGCACCCAGGGTTGATTGCAGAGGACCCTTTCTACAGAAGAATATTTGCAACAGAATTTGATCAGATGAATTCTGACAGAAGGGTAAATGAACATGACTATATCTCGGATAGGCTGAAGGAGTTAGTTGCAAAAAACGATGTAAAAGGAACAATCGACTACTTGTTTCCATCGATGCCCGCCTTCTCCAAGGAGATTTTACACGACTCGGTAATGGCATGGACTCAACGTGAAGGTAGGCGTGGGCAGAAGAGAGGAGACAATGCGAGTCTTCTTCTGGGGTTAAAAGGTGACGTATTCACCAAACTCGTTTCGAAAGCACTGGTGGACAAGTGCTGGCAGTTGCATCCTCATCGCGATGCTGGAGAATGGATGAAATCGCTAAGAGAATTTGCAAATGAGTCGGTGGATCTTTCTCAGTTTGAGCCAGCTTTTGAAAAATACAATGCCGTTCAAGAACGTGCTTGGAATGATTACGAGCAAATAGATGCTCCAGCCCGCGAGAGGTACCGCAATCTAACGGAAACTGCCTCTAGCGAGTACCATGCAATTTACGAACCTGCCAGCAAACAGTACCACGCAATACGCGAATCGGCTGAAATGCAACAGAAAGTCACTTGCAGGCAAGCTAGAGCTGAGTATGAAGAGATAAAGAATCAAGCCTGGGAACAATACAGGCAAGTATTCGATCCTGCTTTCAAACAGTACATGCAAACAAAGCAACAAGCCCGTGAAAAACTTGATCCGACAAACAAGGACAGTCGAGAAGCATACAAAGCAATAAAGTCTCAAGCTTGGCAGCAGTTGCAATTGGTGAGCGAACCTGCTCTTATCCAATATGAGACTTTGCGAAAGCAAGCAATTAAAAAACTGGAACCAATACATGATCGAGCTTGGAAAACTTCTCTGAAGGAAACAGAGCAAGCTTGGAAACAGTATGAACAGATAAGCGATGCACCCAATAAAAAATATTGTGCTATCGAAGATGAAGCCTCAAAGGAATATCACGCAATCATTGATCCTGCCTATGAGCAATATAGGGCAGTTAGGGACCTTGCCAGTGCTGAATTCTTTAGTTCAATCCGACCCCTTTCTTTGGAAACGGATTTGGATTTCGCGAAAGTATACGAAGACTTGCGCCAAGAATATAGCTTCGACAACATGGAGGCGGAAGATCGCAACGCCAGCCCATACGATCCTAGGTGGACCAATTATGTACGCTTAGTAAATACGTTCGGCAACCAAAGTGAGATATGGCTGTCCAAACAGGCAGAAAAACAGATAAGTTTACATGATGCAACCTACTGGCTCCCGTTAAAACCCGCCTTTGAACTAAAGGGATTAGGCAATTTCCTGATGGCAAACAGGGACAGGAATCGTGTGCATCTTGGTCTTATTGCAAAATGCTGGCCGAAACTCTCTCTGGAAGAACGCAAGCTTTCATTTGATAAATTGTTGGAAGAGTCCATCAATAAAACGTATGTAAATGCAAAAGCGCCGCACTTTGCGCGTGAAGCTGCGAAATGGGGCACGGATGAAAGAGACTATCCGGAATTGGAGAGACTTTACTTACGGTCTCAGTCTGTCCCCTCTCCTTTCCCACTGGGGCAAGTTTGGACAGAGTCCGGACTGGTTGGCAGGTTCTTGCCGCGGGATGATGTTCGGGGAATGTTTTTAGGGCAGTATACGTATTGCTGCCAACATCCAGATGGTGAGGGCAGTGGGTGTGCGGATTACGGACAAGAATCTCCAAATGCCGGGTTCTTTGTGGTTGAGAATGAAAATACAGGGGAGATCTTAGGACAATCATTTACCTGGAAAAACGATGCCGGTGGGGTATGTTTTGACAACATAGAAGGTCAACGGCATAAGATTGCCGCCAGAACAGATGCAGTTGCCAGCATTTACCAGCAGGCGGCGAACTATCTTGTTCAAAATGCTGGATTCAACATGGTAACGATGGGAACTAAGAATAGCGATTTGGATCTTACACGCTGGACCAGTGCCGGAAAAATGAAGTGTAAGCGTCCAAATGACTACACAGGAATTACTGACGCTGATGAACAAGTTCTTTTGTCGAATTAATCGGCGAGATGGAAGTCGCCCACTTTTAATAGAATACTCTTGTATCAGTCTTATTCGTGAGCACCGAACCATAGTTTCCGCCAATATTGCATTTGGTCCATTTCTAGTTCTCGTGTGCTCACAATTTTTATCGCTAGTTCCTTGAGATCTTCGTGCTTAGCTTGTGCAAGCGCTCTTTTGGCTTCGTCAATAGCTTGTTGATTATGCGGGATCATCATATCGATAAAAGATCGATCAAAGTCCGCACTTGGTTCGTGGGCTTGCATCATCTGTTGTTTATGTTCTTGCCAGAGTAAAAACCCAAGAACTATGCATATTGCACTCAGAATTGCACTAGCTATTTTCCATGTGCTTGGGCTATTGTGCAGGTGCTCGTCGGCTTTCATTCACAAATTTCCTTCGTGCAGAGAATTTAACTTCTTGCTGTTCCGTAATAAGTAATGGTCTTTCAAAGTTGTTCCCGATCAAATAAGAAGCTTAGACTTTGTACCGGAGTGTGTCCAAATGGTGTGCCCACCATCTTCTTGTTAATCCTTATTCAAAACGATGTATGGTGGTTTCTTCCACCAATGCGGTTCGGCAGTCAATTGCTGAATCAGATTTGGATCCTTCATTGCACGAAGTAAATGATCCGACCATAAAACTGCATATGTCTCCCCGACCTTATAGTTAATGGGACCTTCCCACACTAAACCATTAGGATAAATTACCAAAAGTGAAACCGTCTGGACTTGTCCTCTCTCAATAGGTGTATTACTCTCCAGATTCGCATACTTCTCCTTCCAAAATGCTTGTCGCAATAAGAAGCCGCCGGCAGATATATCGGAGGCACAGTCAGAGATTTCCAGATAAGATGGCAATACGCGGGGGTCGTATTTATTGTCATCACCCCAACAACTCAAGAGCTTATCCGAATCAATAAATTGGGCATTGCAATGTTTCAAGAATTCAGTTGGATCGAACACTATGCCGCCAAGACTCCCCTTTAGAGGGAGCGAAAAATGTGAATAGATTTGATCGCCTATTTGAATTTCCAACATCGCCCTAACGATGGTTCCACGATCGGATTTTGTAGATACCCGAGAAGTAAAATGGTCGGTGTCTAAGTAAAACTGATGTTGGCGGTCTGTATCAGTTTCGGCAATTGGAATCGTGCGGTCCGAGCCAAGCCGCGCGCGCGCGATTTTCTCCATTCGAGATGAAAAGTCGGGCGTTGCGACAATACAACTTATACTTTTCTGTCCTGCTTGCTGTGCTTTACAAACACG
This sequence comes from Candidatus Obscuribacterales bacterium, assembly GCA_019744775.1. NCBI lineage: Bacteria > Bacillati > Candidatus Melainabacteria > Candidatus Obscuribacterales > Candidatus Obscuribacterales bacterium. The sequence continues at coordinate 521,358 of JAIETZ010000001.1, read as the reverse complement.
ATTGGTACCGTTAATTACGTAGAATAGATCGCCTTCTTGTAACGGCTTGACAAGAATCGGATTGATCTTTTCAGGCAGTGCTTCAATCCGGGACTTAACCGCTGAAGACTCGTGTGTAATAAGTCTATTGAGCTGTATTTGTGTCAATTTACTAGGGTTGTTCTGCGGCATGGATAAAGACTTCTTATCGATGAGAGTTATTCACAGAGCGTACACCATACCAACGTATGCTGCATTAATTTGAGTAGTCTTTGTTCATACTTATTCGAAAAAAAAGATTAGCGGCGCATGTGTTCTAGAGATGCTGCTGTTTTGAGTACGCGCTGGTATTGATCACTTGGTAATGAGGCAACCAAGTTGAATTTGCGCATGGCTCGCACGTAATGGCACTGGCTGACAAGCAGTCCGCAATGAGGTCCTATGCGTTGATTGATAATTATCTTCTTTGCGACAAGGTTGCTGGTTGGCGTGTTATCCAATTTGTAAGCCTCAGCAATTTGACCGGGTTTAAGATTAAGCAGATGGCTCTGTGTCGGTCCTATCGGAACGTAAAGTGAGACTGCGTTGGCTGATGAACCAACCAGATTCAGAATGGTTGGTCTGCCATCAAAAGCTGATATCAAAGTTAATGCATTGCCACCAATTTGAGCAACTACGTTTTCATCACACAGTTTTGTTGAAACCATTATTGGCTGAATGGCTCCACGTACAATGACGGCACCCTCAATTAATCGTAAATGCCGATCATCGACTCGCTCAAATGACGCATTGACAGTAGGCATGAAAGCAGCATCGTTGCTGGAAGTTTCAACGTGTTCAATATGTCCTTGTTTGGTATTGTCCTCGACAAACGACACCAGTCGATAGGGCGATTTTGTCGGCACGGCACCTGACACTTTAATATCAAATGGCAACCACTGACCGGTAAATTGGAACCGCGCATCTTTAGCCATTAAGACTGCTTTGTCAATCGGTGCTTGTTGGTTAATGCTATTTACATGGAAGCCGGAAACATCTGTTGGCAGGATAGTAGTAGGTGATGCAGCAGCCGGTAACTGGAAAGTTGCTGGCGACTGCATCACTGGGGATGTGACTAGAGGCGTTACTGTCGGTGGCGGCTGATATACCGGAGGAGTTATTGCCGGTGTTTCATGGTGCTCTGGAGTAGTTACAACGGGTGGCTCAGGATGCTCGACGCTATGATCGGCAAAGGCGACAGTGGAGACCGCTAGTGTTAGGAACAAAGCTGTTGTTATTTTTTTCATAAATAGCCCAGATACACATTAGCCAGTCTAGAGTGCTTTGCAAAGAACAGCAAGCTAACCGGTGGGTGGGGATGGTAGAGACAAAATTGGTTCGACAGACGGACAGTAAAAGTGTGCGATTGCTTTAGCGATCAGAAATGCAGTTTGCCCTCTCTGATCGGTATGAGAAACAGATGAAAATCAATGACAACAGTCTCTGTTGGAACTTGAAGAGGGAAGTTCAGTTGTTTCGTCCTCGTATTGATAGAGAGTGGGTGCGTGGCGAAACACTTGGACAAGTTCCTCGATAACGCTATTAGAGTCTTGCTTCTGAATTGCCTCCACAACGCAAGTCTGAAGGTGTTGTCTAAGGATAATTTCCCCAACTTTGTCCAAGGCTGCTTGCACAGCCTTTAACTGTTGGAGTACGTCAATGCAATACTTTTTGTCATCGACCATTTGATAGACATGTTTGAGATGACCGCTTGCCTTACCCAGACGCGCCTTAATTTTTTCCTTTTCTATATCCGTAATTGGCATATGTTTCTTTAACTCTCCTTGATACATCGAATTGTTTGTATGATGAAAATGCCTTGGCGCAATTAAGTATCAACAGGCGGTGTGAACTTTTGCGCCTGTTTTGATAGACCAACATTTACTCCTCTTTATCTCTATGTTCTTGATGTGCGGACGAAGTAGCAACATGACTATTGCTAGAAAGCATTTTCCAACCGGGCAAGTGGTGCGAGGCAAGGAGAAAGAATATTATTGTTGCGGTCAAAGTGCCAAGCAAATACATTCCGAAGGCAATTGCCAGTCCCGTTGCCGCAGTTGCCCAAACTGTGGCGGCAGTGGTCAGTCCAGTAGTTTTGCCGTGTTCGCGCATGATTACACCGGCACCTAAGAAACCCACTCCAGTAACCACTTGAGCAGCAATTCTGGTGTCGATGCCACCAGCGCCAAGGGCATGCATGGATACCAATCCAAACACGCATGCTCCTAATGAGACCGCTCCGTAAGTGCGAATACCGGCATCCTGACCGTGACGTTCGCGTTCTGCTCCCACTAGTCCGCCAAGAAATGCCGCCAGTAATGCACGCATTGCCATCACCAATTCAAGCTGCCAATCCATTAGTCGGACCCTCCATTCGGTAGTGAACTACAGGAACCTTGGGCTACTTCCAAGGATTCTTCTGCTGATATCCGAATTGTTTCGCATATGGAATCGAGTGGCAGATCATTTGGAAGGTCATCAAAGGGTCTTTCAACTTCTTCAGCAAGAAGCTCAAGTCCAAAGACAAAATAGGAGGTGACGAGCATGATTACAACTGACCACCAATGGAAACTCGGCACGATGAACCAGGGCACACAGACAGCATTAAGAAGCAATCCGGACCACAAAAGTAGTTTGTAGGATCCGGCAATAGGAGACTTTAAAATGCGCTCTGTGCCTCCACAGATATCCATCAGAACCTTTGCATGTTGATCAAGTTGAAGTTGTTCCCACTGATCCACAATACCTGTACTACGCCAGCGTTTAAGCTTTTTGTAGATGTGCAAAGCAATTGCCGAAGGTGGATGATTGCTTGATTCAGGTATTGAAAGCTTGGACAGTATCTCTTTGTCGCGTTTTTCCCTTAGCAGATCTTTTAGGGCAACGGCAAAACCAGCAATCAATTGAGCAACTTCGGTGCGCTCAGCATCTGACAGTTCATCGGCATAGCTGCGTGTCTTAATTGCTAAATTCCGGCTTTCGTTAACAAGTTGTCCCCAAAGTTTGCGCGCTTCCCACCAGCGTTCGTAAGCACTGTTGTTGCGGAAGATTAGTAATAGTCCAATTACAGCACTGATAGAGATGGCCGCATTTGCCTCCATAATCTTGCTTGCAGGAAAACCATGCAAGTCAATCCAGCAAATGATGGTTGTATATACACCGACTGCAAAGAGGAGTTTCCAGAGGAGAAATCGCCCAGGATGACAATGATCGAAAAACTGTCTAGAACGTGTTAGATAGTGGGTTTTTATTTGTTGACTAGCATTCATCTTCAGTTACCTATAATTGTTCAAGAACTTATCCACCATGATTCGAATTTCGGATGCTGGATCATCTGAATCTTCAAGTTCCATATAAAGTCCGATCTTGTAGAGAACAATTACTTGCAAAACTGTTGAGTGCAGCATTTTGGCATTTTCAGATGGACGGTGGCGGAAGAGTAAGATCGGGGTGTTTCCGTACAAGGAGTTTTTGCGAATATCAGCAACAAGTCTCAGAGCACTTGAATCGTCAAAATGAATATCAATAAGGAACAAGTCAACCAACTTTTCCTGCATAAGTTGAGTGACTTCTGCGGTATTGCGGGCAACAAGCAGATCATAGGATAGGAGGGCTGACCTTACCGTCGGCAAAGAGGGCTCGTCAACTGCAATCAGTAAATGGGGGTTTTTCATTTGAGGGACGCCGCCTTTTCGGACGGAAGTAGTGTTCTATGAGCAAGTAGGCGCAGTGAATTGGCAACGACAAGTATGGTGCTTCCTTCGTGGAATAGAATTGCCCAACCAATATTTGTTAGTCCTAGAACTGCTGTACTGGCAAGTCCAAGAATGGTAATGATAGAAACGGCCAAATTTTGTTGAATAACGGTGCGCGTGGCCCGCCCAAGGCTTATCACAAAGGGCAATCTAGCAAGATCATCTCCCATTAATGCAACATCAGCAGTTTCCAAGGCTACGTCTGTAGCAGCCCCTCCCATGGCTATACCGACGCTCGCGGCGGCTAATGCTGGCGCATCGTTTACACCGTCGCCAACCATTGCTACAACTTTGTTGGCGGCTAACTCCTTCATCTGTTCGACTTTGTCTTCAGGCATCAGACCTGCTTTGACCTGGTCTATTCCCAAGTCAGTAGCCAACTTGCTTGCAACACGAATATTGTCTCCAGATAATAGGAACAAATGCTGAAGTCCGAGTTTACGAAGCTTTGCTAGTGAGGCTTTTGCCTCGTTACGTGGAGTATCTGCAAGAGCGATGATTGCAGCCATCTTTCCATCAATAGCAATGGAAATACTTGTCTTGCCTTCAGATTCGACAGCCTCTAGTTGTTCGGTATGTTCCGGTACCAGCTCAATGCCGTTCGATTGCATAAGCCGTAAATTGCCGATAACGATTCGGTGATTATCGATTTTTGCTACAAGTCCTCGTCCGTCAATTGACCGAAGCTCGGTTGGTTCAGGAAGCGATAGATTGCGAGATTTGGCTTCAGCAACAATTGCAGAGGCTAGTGGATGACCAGAGCGTGCTTCGCAGGCAGCGGTCAGTGCTAACACATCGTTTTCGGACATGCTTCCGTTGACTATGATGTCGGTAACCTTTGGCTTGCCGTGTGTTAGTGTGCCTGTCTTGTCGAAAGCAATTGCATTTAACTGTCCCAAAGTCTCCAAATGTACGCCACCTTTTACGAGGACGCCATTTCTTGCTGCTTGAGCGATTCCTGCAAGAGCAGCCGATGGTGCGCCAAGCGCCAGTGCACAAGGAGAAACGCCTACTAAAAGCGTCATTGCTCGCAAGAATGCAGTTTTGAAAGGCACACCTAGTAGTGGTGGCACTACGATAAGCAATAAGTCCAAGACAAGCACGGCTGGGACGAACCATGAAGTGAATTTTTCAGTAACCTGTTGCGTCTTAGTCTTTTGAGTTTGGGACTCCTCCACAAGTTGCATAACCCTAGATAGAGTATTGTCTTTGGCAAGCTTAGTGACTTTGATAAGTAGTTGTCCGTTGCCATTTATTGAGCCGGCAAAGACCTTGTCACCTTTATCTTTTTCAACGGGCACACTCTCTCCTGTGATCGGAGATTGGTCGACGGATGACTGTCCGTGAGATACTGTGCCATCCACCGGTATTCGTACACCTGGTTTTACGATAACAATTTCATCAATTTGGATCTCATCAACCGAAACTTCGATTTGTTGAGTGTTGCGAACTACGAAAGCAGTGTTGGGTGTAAGTTGTCCAAGTTTAGAAACTGCGTCGCGAGCTTTATCGAGAGCAAGTTCTTCAAGAGCGTGTCCAAAGCTAAACAGGAAAAGCAAAAGTGCTCCTTCGGAAAACTGTCCAAGAATGGCTGCTCCGACTGCCGCAAATACCATCAGTAAGTCCGTATCGAATTGTCTTTCCTTAATAGAATGCCAGGCATGGCGGGCGATATCATATCCACCGAAAATATATGCGGCCGCAAAAAATGGATAAGCAACTTCCATGGGTAGTGACAGCTTCGGTGTCAACCAAGCAATTGCCATAGTTAGACCACAAATCAATGAGAAGATAAGTTCCCGGCGTTCGGCGAAAACGGCTCTAAGCCCTGTTTCCGGCACTTCATAGCCAAGTCCCTTAATACGTTCTTTGATTTCAGCAGTGTTTGTTTTGAAACTGTCGAACTCGACTTTCAGAGTGTTTGAAACGTAGCTCACGGAAACACTTAGGACACCATCTATGCGCTTGATTCCGTGCTCTACAACCATTGTGCAATCGGAGCAATCCATACCAATGATCGGCAGGAGTTGATGCTGGTATCGATTGGATATGGCAGCACCAGCGTGCGATGCCAGTCGTTGTACATTTGTCAGTTGAAGCAAAGTTGGATCATAGTGCAAGCAGAGAGTATGTTGTTTCTCCTGTGCTTTGATGTGAGCTTGGGTGATACCACGAGTTGCTTGTAACTGGCGCTCCAACGACTGGATACAGTGATCACGCTCATTGTCCACATGTGGTAACAGTAGTTGAAGATCAATTTCTAGTTTTTGTTCGTCTCGTGTCATTTTCTTTGTTCTGTTTGGGTTGTTGAGGGCTATGAGTTTGTGATTAATTTAGAGTGGATGTCCGATTGCTTGTTCCAGGTCCGTTAAGGACTGCTGGTAACTGCGGACGGCTTCAAGATAGGAGGCTTTGGTTTGCACATTTGCTTGTTGTGCAGCCAATGTTGCAGTAATATCGTTTTGACCAACTTCGTATCCGCGTCTTGCCATTCTGGCTACCTTTTCCGATGTAGGGAGTATTTTTTCTTGGAAATAGGCAACTCTTTGGCGTGCGGCAGAAAGCTGCTGGTATGCAGATATCACTTCTTCAGTGACAACGTTTTTGGTTGATTCGAATTCTCGCTTTATTTGAATGTTTTGCGCTTTCAATCTAGCCAGTTCGCCTTGTTGAAAATTAAATACTGGCAATTCTTGAGTGACAGCTATGAAATAGCCCCTTGTGGCCGGACCTTCAGGAGGATTTCCGGAGTATGAACTACCTGCACTTAACTGGGTGTTAGGAACGATATTGCCTAAGGCTGTTCTCATGCCAGCTTGATTTACGGCAAGAGTTTGCCTGACGACTTTGAGATCAAGACGATTTTTGAGAGCATCTGCAATAAGACTGTCTAAAGTAGGCAGATCTTTGCTGAAGTCGGGCAATAGTTCATTGACTTCTGCTCTCAATTGAAACTGCGGAAGGTGTTGGACCGATATGCTGTTCTTGTAGTCTCTTCCTGCAATGACGCTTAGTCGTTGTTTAGTCTGATCCAGTTTTTTCTCGCTCTGAAGTAAGTCAGCTTCAGCTTGAAAGGCTGCCAATTCGGCGCGATTAACATCGAAGGCAGCGACGTCGTCTGCTGCGAATCGTTTTTGAGCGATACTTACCAGACCTTCAGAAAGTTGCCGCAAATCTTCGTATGTTTGACGACTTTCAATAGCCATGACCACATCCAGATAGGCACGGCGAACGGTACTTCTTAATTGCCACAAATTACGCTGAATTTCAAAATCAACTTGCTTTACCTGAGAACGAGCCAATAACAATCTGAAGGCAAGTTTCCATGGCGGCTCGATCGGCACTATGGCACCAACTTGTTTGGCTAACTGTGCAGTGTCATTCAGAACAAAAATTGAAGGGTTCGGTAAGGTAAGAGCTTGCGCGTAGGCTGCTCTGGATATCCCTAATTGTGCTCGAATGTTTGCCGCTCTTGGACTGTTAACTAGAGATTCATCAAAAACAGCTGACAGTGGGGTGAATTGTTGCCGATTGGATTCTTGAGGCACATTTAGTAACGCTGGATCAACAGAGGCAGCGTGGGTAGGCATCACTGTGCCAAAGACACAGCAAACAGCAAGTAACAGTGGTTTGTACCGGGCACTCATTTGGTTGGAGCATCTCCCTTCAGTGTCGGATATGTGGATGATTTTTCAGTATCACGTTTGTTGGACATACGTTGGGAGATTCGCTTAGCGGTTTTTTCGAACCATATGAAGAGATTGGGCAATAGTAGAAGTGTAAGAAGGCTTGATGTGATAAGACCGCCAATTACAACTGTTGCTAATGGGCGTTGCACCTCAGCACCAGCGGAACTTGAAAATGCCATTGGGAAAAAGCCAAGGCTGGCAACAAGAGCGGTCATAAGCACAGGGCGAAGCCTTGTGAGGGCCCCTTGAATAACCGCTGCTTCTGTGTCCATATGTTCCTTCAAGCTATTTATATAGCTGACCATTACGACTCCATTGAGAACAGCAACTCCGGATAAGGCAATGAATCCGACACCTGCCGAAATTGAAAATGGCATTCCCCGTATAGCAAGAGCAAAAACACCACCCACTATGGCAAACGGAATACCGGTGTAAATAAGCAGCGCCTCGCTGACCGAACCGAAAGTCATGAACAACAGTATGAAAATAAGTAAGAGAGCAACGGGTACCACAATGGACAACATCAGAGTTGCCCGTTGTAGATTTTCAAATTGCCCGCCCCAGGTGATGTAATAGCCTTCTGGCAATTTTATGTTCTTATCGATTTCAGCTTGAGCGTCTTTGACAAAGCTTCCAATGTCGCGGCCGCGAACGTTCAATTCGACAACAATACGTCTTCTTCGATCTTCGCGTGAGATTTGCGCAGGTCCTTCTTCGACAGTTATTTTGGACAGAGCAGAAAGTGGTATTAACGCACCGGAATTTCCGGCAGTAAGTGCCGGTGCAGAGACAAGCAGTTTCTTAATTGCTTCGATATCCTGGGCGCTGCCTTCAGTCAGGCGCACTATCATGTCGAAGCGCTGCTCGCCCTCATAGACAATCCCGGCGGGTTGTCCGGCTATGATTGACTGGACAATGTTGTTGACGTCTTGAACATTTATTCCATATCTGGCAATTGCATCTCTGTCGGCTTCAATAGATAGTTGTGGAAGACCGGCAGTTTGTTCAAGTTTTACATCGGCTGCTCCAGGAACTTTCGAAATTACCTTGGCTATTTTCTCCGCGACTTGACGAAGCGTATTGAGGTCATCGCCAAAGACTTTTACTGCAATGTCAGACCGGACGCCTGCTATTAATTCTGCGGTACGAAGTTCAATCGGTTGAGAAAAACTAAAAACTGCCTGTGGCACTTTGTTCTCAAGTGCTTTGGACATCTTATTGATTAACTCTTCGCGGCTATGGGCAGATTTCCATTCGCCAATGGGCTTGAGTGCCACGTACATGTCGACACTTTCTACTCCCATCGGATCTGTGGCGACTTCAGCGCGGCCTATTTTACTCACCGTTTTTACGACTTCCGGAAACGACATCAAGACTTGCTCGGCTTGTGTTGCAGTGGCAATTGATTGTGTAAGAGATACGCTTGGAAGTTGTTGCATCTGAATGGCCAGGGCACCTTCATCAAGACGAGGAATGAATTCAGAGCCGAGCATAGGAAATGTGATTGCGCTGAAAACAAGTAAGCTCGCAGCAACGGCAAATGTTTGTGGTCTGAAATTCCAAGCCAGTGCAAGAGCACGCTTATAGAGCGGTTTAACTATCCGTAGAAGCCAACTTTCTTCTTCTTTGACCGGACCGGTCATGATGATTGTGAGAAGTGCTGGGACATAGGTGAGAGACAGCAATAGAGATCCAGCCAATGCAAAAACAATAGTCATAGACATCGGTTTGAACATCTTGCCTTCAATGCCGCTCAAACTAAATATAGGCAGATAAACGATGGCAATTATGGCAACAGCAAACACAACAGGGCGTCCCACCTCAAGACAAGCTTTCAATATCGTGGTTTTGCGATCTTCATTCAGCTTTTCGTGCTGTGCTTCAGCCAGCCTACGCACGGCATTTTCAACCATAACAACTGCACCATCGACAATAAGTCCAAAGTCGATAGCACCAAGGCTCATGAGATTGCCTGACACTTTGAAGATATTCATGCAGATGGCAGCAAATAACATGGACAGGGGAATGACGCTGGCAACAAGTAATGCGCCTCGCCAATTACCGAGTACTACAAGCAGCACTACAATGACCAGTATTGCCCCTTCAAATAGATTCGACTCCACTGTATGGATGGTTCTATCAACAAGTTCAGAGCGGTCGTAAAATGGAACCAGCTCTACCCCTGGTGGTAGTGATTTCTTGATTTGAGCAACTCGCTTCTTGGCATTTTCTACGACTGTACGAGAATTCTCTCCTTTGAGCATCATTACTATGCCTGCAACAATCTCACCTTTTCCGTCTGCCAGAACGGCTCCTTGTCTGACTTCTGAGCCAACATCAACTGTGGCTACATCGCGTACAAAAATTGGAACACCCTCAGCGCCTGTTTTGACAACGATGTTGGCTATTTGTTGGGTTGTTTGAGTGAGTCCTATTCCACGCAGCACATATTGCTCGCCTGAGTGTTCAATGTAGGCACCCCCTACATTTTCATTGTTGGCAACAACGGCGGACAATATTTCTTTTAGAGTAAGACCGTAAGCTTGTAATCTGGATGGATCAACACGAATTTGGTATTGCTTTTTCTGTCCACCATAACTGTTTACTTCGGCAACACCTTGTGTACCCATAAGCTGACGACGAACTATCCAGTCTTGTATGGTGCGCAATGCGATAGGATCTCTTAAAGTTCCCTGACCGGGACGAACTTCGTACTGATAGATTTCGCCAAGTCCAGTTGATATTGGACCCATTTCAGGTGACCCAATGGATTCCGGAATTTGTTGTCTTACCTGAGTCAGTCTTTCCAACACAAGCTGACGGGCAAAATATGTATCGACAGCATCATCAAAGACGATAGTAACTGCAGAAAGACCGAACTTGGAGACGGATCGTACTTGACTTACGCCTGGTAGACCACTCATTGCAATTTCAATTGGAAAAGTTATTTGGCGCTCTACTTCAAGCGGTGCAAGTGACGGAGCGGCTGTTAATACTTGAACTTGCACATTGGTAATGTCCGGTACTGCATCAATAGGCAGTTTCTGCAGGCTATACCAGCCAGCACCTATTAAAAATATGACCATCATAATGATGAGCAGCGGTTGTTTTATGGAGAAACGAATAATTGCGTCAATCATTACTCTTCTCCAAACTGTTCTTTAAGAAGTTTCGACTTCAGGACAAAAGAACCATCTGCTGCTACTTGTTCACCAACTTCAAGTCCGCTAAGAATGGGCACGACCCCGGATGTGGCTGTTCCGATTTGGACATTGCGAACACGAAATTGTTCTGATGTTCTATCTTTGACGAAGACAACCGGCTTGCCATCAACTGTCTGTACTGCTGCTTGTGGAACAAACGGAACGTTCTGCATGGTTGCCTGAGTAGTGAATTCTACTTGTGCAAAGGATCCGACTTGGATCTTGTGTGCTGGATTTGCTATTTCAATGCGGACTCTCGATGTACGAGTGTCTTCATTGAGACGTGGATCTATATAACTCACAGCACCGGTAACTAAACGATTACCCAGTTTGACATTGGCTGGGCTGCCTATGTGAATGCCGGTCATCTGGGTTTCAGGTACATTTGCTATGACCCAGAGAATATTTGTATTTGCTATTGTCAGAAGAGGCTTGCCTTGTTCAAAACCGGATCCGGGATTGACGAAACGTTCAATAATTGTGCCGGCTATAGGTGAACGTAACTCGATTTGTGAGATATTGTGTTCGACACCGGTTTCCGATCCCAGATGAGCATCCAAGGCTCGTAGTGCATCGCGAATATGTTCTGTTTCTGTTTCGGCAGTCTGAACTTCTGCTTTGGCTTGAGTCACTTCCCTATTTAATGTGATGTCTTTTTGGAAGTTATATTCGGCTTTGGCTCGATCATATTCCGACTCCGTAGCTACTAAGTCTTTGCGTGCAGTCAGTCCTTCTGAGACAAGCAGTTTGGTTCGCTTGAGATTGGATTCTGCCTCATCGAGGCTGGCTTTTGATTTTAAGACGGAAACGCGATTGGCTGACTGTTGCACTCTATCGAGATTTATTTTGGATAAACGAAGTCTGGTCTCTGCTTCGTGTAGTTTTCCATGCATCTCGGCTACTTGGGGGCTATCGATTTCAATAAGTACTGTCCCTGGCTTGACAGTATCTCCCAGAGACACAAATATCCTTTGAACACGGCCGCTGACCAGTGGTGTCACCTGTTGCAATTGTTGTTGATTTGGTTCTACGGTGCCGGCGACGGAAAACGTTTCGGTCGGAGTCTGGCGAGTGACCGTAGCAAGTTTTATTCCGGCTGCTTTGCGATCAATATCAAGTGCGTCGGTTTTCTCCTCTACTTTGTTGGATTCTTTCGGTGCGCGATTGTTTAGCACAAACCAAAGTCCTAAACAAAGGACCCCAGTTACAGCAATTACTATTGCTGTAACCATCCATGCACGTGTTGCATTGCGTGATGCATTGGACGTAGATGATGGGTGTAATTCCTCAGGCGGTTGCATGAGTTCTCCTTACTGAAAAGCAGACAAAACAAAAGATGCGCCACGGCAAAAGCCGTCGCGTCGGAATCTGTTATTTCTGAGTTTAGATTAGGAGTTGCTGGTGCAGAGAAACTAGCGTTTGTGCAGTATTTCGCAGCGGCGCCTTATTGATACCGCTTTGCGCCAGCATAGTAGAACATGCGAAGGTGCAAACAAAATTATCGGTGGAGACAAGCGCAAATGCCGTCGGCGCATTTAATTGACTGAGGGTTATTGAGCTGATGAATGGAACATCAGTATGACTAAAGCAACAATTGGTTGTATGTCCGCAGTCGCTACATAAATCTTTTACAACATTTAAGATCTTCGATTGTGTACTTTCTGAAGCTACCACTTCACTTGGACATATGCACAACTCAAATGGCGCTTTGGTAAACTCGGCACCAAAGCAGATAAGTAGGGTTAGCAGTAATGCGAAAACAGATTTCGTTTTCATATCCCATCGATCTTAATTTGAGGAATCAGGTTATCTCATAAATGGTCAAAGGATGCAAGTATCGCTTCTTTGCAACCACTCTCCATGATAACTCCAAATCGGCATTAAGTGGGGATTTCTGTAAGCTGACTTTGACTCCATATTTTGAATCCACATTATGGATTCTAGAATGCTGATGTTATGGACATACTAAACAGATTATTGATACATAAGAACTCTTTTATTAGAATTTGGAATAGGCTCCAATTAATTGAGATTTTCGCTGAAGGTAATCTCCACGACTTTTTCCAGCGACTGATTGACGATTTCAGTTTCCTGCACACAAAGTGTGAGCAGCTCCATTGCCTGTGATAATTGTGGTTCGTTTTGCTGCAGGTATGTAAATGCTTCTTTGGATGATCTAAACCACTTGCCGCGCAACTGGAAGTACAGTGGAATGAGTTGGGTTTGGAGTTGTGCCACATAAAAGTGTGCCAGTGTCCGATCCTGCTGCTCAAGTGCCAACCTTATTCGGCGTAGCATTCGACGGCTCCAAACTTGTAGACGAACTCGTTCCTCTGATGAAATTGGCGGAGGAGGAAGCAGTTCATTAAGCTCAGACAGGAATGGAGTCAACTTGCCTGATTTATCGAACAACAATTCTCCACCAGCCAGGTGATTCCAACTAGTTCGTGGAGAGTCCAGAACCTTGTCTTGAGGCTCTACATAAATGTCCAATGCTATGGCGGTACTGTCATCCCAAATACCAGTGCTATTGCCTTCAGCAATAGTGACTAAGGCATCCAAGTCACTCGCTTCGGATTGGGTGCCTTTTGCGCGGGACCCGTAAATAATGATGCCGACTACTTCTTCAGCAAGAAACTTGTTCAGAAAACCAACCAGATCCAACACGTTTTCTGGTTGTCTGATCACAGCCAAAAAGAGATCCGTCAGTTGATGAATATGTGATTTTTCGGTTGTATCCATGATTATATTCCTAGTCCGACTCAATCTTTTGAATTAAGAATCTAACTATCTACCCCAGCAGCAAGAACGTGTTGCACTAATGTATACATTACGACATATCAATCTGATGAATTCGGTATGTTACTGATCTAAAACAAGATCCAAAGATTTTTCTATTTTACAGGGGCAGCACCACCGCCCGTCAAGCAAGTACAGGCTTGACTGGCAGAGCCGCCCCTGTGTCCTCTGCGTTGTTTCTTTCAACACGTAGGAGGACAACTATGCTCGTTTCCAGAACATTCAATCTAATATTCAAGCAAGTCCATTTTCTTGCTTCGGAATTCGCTTCCTCATCTCATGATGCTGAAGACATTGCTCAAACAACACTTTTGAATTTCTGCCGTCACAAAAAGGCAATGGCTGCTGCAATGCGATGCCGGGCATATTTGAGGACGGCAGTAAGAAATACCGCTTATGACTTTTATAGCCGGCAAAATAATTACAATCAATTGGTCAATCCGCAGTATTCATTTGATCCAGTAACTTCGTGCGTACAGGTACGAGAGACAACAGTTCATTACCCATCGCAACGAAATGACTATGCTGTCATGCGCGAAGAGATAGGTGCTGCTATTAAGGCCCTGAACAAACTAGATCCGATTTATCGAGAAATCTTATTGCTTGTGGCTCAAGGTTTCAGGTACAAGGAGATAGCCGAACGCTTAGATATACCATTAGGAACCGCCAGAAGTCGTATTCACAATGCTCGTCGGCAACTGACCAAATTAATTGACTAGTTTCCATTTAGGGTAGGTTCTGTCTGGAACTTGCCTTTTACTAGATCCCGTTTCTTTCAGTGACTTCTCACTTGCACTATTAGGAGCCATCATGTAGCAAACTTTGCCCAGCTTCATCTAAGACATTGCTGTGGACTGGAATTGTTCACCACGTTATCACGGGACACTAACCAATCAGCATCTGTTCGTGGGTTGTTTGCCAATTGCCTCTGTGCGAGATTGCATTTTAAATCTCTCCGGGTTAGTCCTATTACGCCCAAGCTACCACAGATACCAACTTATCTTTCTAGGGGCAAGATGTATGCCTCCGGCACCCCTAGAAAGAGTTGATATCGGTGGTTCCTTAACCGCGTAAGGACTACCCTCTAAGGAGATTTCAAATGAACAACGTCACTTTATCCGGTCATGTAGGTCAAACACCCCAGATTACAGATTTTGACTCTGGCTCAAAAGTCTGCCGATTTTCACTCGCGGTGAAAAATCATTACAGACCAACAGAGCCACCAATGTGGATCAATATTGAAGCATGGGGCGCACTTGCTGAACTTGTGGTTTCCATAATCACTGCCGGACGAGAAGTCATCGTCCAAGGCGATTTGGCAATTGAAGAGTACGAGTCGAAAAAAGATGGAAAAATCCATACGAAACCAGTTGTGAAACTGAATAAGTTTGATGTTTGTGGTGCAAGACCGAAGTCTGCTGAAAACTCAACCAATCGACAAAGGAGAAAACCATCTAAAACGGCTGCCGCCTAAAATAAGGTTGAGGCAGGATTTCAATCCTGCCTCAACCTACTTACTAATTCTCTATCTGACCTAGCTTTCCTCATTATTTCCCTGCATTCTATGACTGGTGCGGGTTCTTCTGCTATTCTTATACTATATAGTTTGGCTTTATAACATATAGTTGCTTTTTGATCTTCACAGCCATTTGTTGTTGAGCTCCGTTTGACTTGGGCAACTTTTCTGGCTTGCACCTGAACTTTTGTCAAAAGTGTATCAGTTGATTAGGACTGAATGTTCGGCAAAGATTCTAGTGTCAATTGGGTAGAGTCGTTGCCTCCATTAATCATTTAGAAGAAGTATTCAACATCTATTGTCCTTGTGATTGCCTCAATTCTTCCTTTCTTAAATCCCGACCGTTTATCTAGAGATGATGGCAGGGTGCTGCCCAACAACCCAGCCTTCGGCTGGGATACATATAGGCGCTTGCGCGCAAGGTCCGCGCTGAATGCGCGGTGTAAGAACTCGGTGACTTCAGGCGCAAAGCGAGCGTGCATGCTGCACCCTCGCTTTGCTATTGCGGGGCGGGTCTTTTTATTTTACCTACGCGCAGGCGCATCAAGCACCGCTGCGGCATAAACGGTGCCCCCCGCAAGCGGGTCCCCCCATTTAATCCTCGCTGACCCTGCGGGTCTGCTTGACGCAAACTAGCGCTCCGGTGGAGAGAGGTTGACGCCGCCAAGGCGCACTAAACCATGAGGTATAGACTATGCAAATTACACGCACTTCAATGATAAGCGGTATCGAGCGGACGCTTGAAATGGCGGTGACTGAGGAACAATTGCATCGCTGGCAAGCAGGCGAACTAATCCAAAAGGTCATGCCCGATCTGGATCCGGCGGACCGTGAATTCATCATGACCGGCATTGTCGATAGTGAATGGAACGACTTTGCTGATCCAGTAGAACCGGACTTTGACTATGACCTCTATGATTATGTAGAGGATCGTCCAGGGCTCTTCGGGGTCTATATCGGTTGTTAGTTTAAAGCGGTCAGGTCTTAGGACTTGGCCGCTTTTTTTATTGCCCTTTCGATGTGCTGCAAGGACATTGAAGCTCATCGCATTCACTAAGGATCGTAGGCTCGCCTTTTGTCTTAAGTTTACTTACGCACAAACACATCAAGCACCGCTCCGGCATAAACGGCGACTCCCCGCAAGCGGGTCCCCTCCATTTATTCCTCACTGCCACCTCCGGTGGCTGCTTGACGTAAACCGTGCTCCAGTAGTGTGACGCCAAAGACACGCTCATTCTGGAGGTAGTACTTATGGAACTGCTAATGATAATTCCATGTGTTGCATTAGGTTTAGCGCTACCGCGAATCATTAAACACATTTGTGGAGCACTGAATTACACGGACCAAATACAACAGAGGTTTGATACGAAACTTGAAAACATTAAAACGATTATTCAAACACCCTGGGGTATTGCTCAACGCTTCCGGGCGATTGCACCCGGGATCACATATTATTCAACTCACTGTCACGGGGGCTACTATTTGAGTCCGGAGTTCAATGCCAAAATTTCGACTGATATTAAGGAATCCACTTGGCTCCAACTCGGGTTCTATGGCTGGTATGAAGAAGACGATGATAGTGCAATAGTCAAACAGACCTTTCCCGAATATTTCAAAGCAAGGAGATTTATACAACAAACAGTCTGCTAGTCAACTGTGAAAAAATGGGCTAAGCGCATCCATGCCTTAGCCCGTTTTTTTTTCTTCGCCTTGCGAAGCAGTTGTTAGTGTCATGGGTCCGGTCGCAGGAGTTGCGTGGCACGATGTGTGCCTTCGGCACACGCCACGCAATGGCGCTGGGGGAATGCCCGCAGCGCTTCATAAGGTTTACCATCATGCTGCGGGCAACGAGTCGCCTTTGGCGCCGCGTTACCCTCCGCAGGAGGTAATGCGCAAGGTGAAGGGGATTGCCTAAGTATGTAAAAATGGCTCTGTTGAGCCATTTTTACCATGCCTGCTCTATCAACTCATTTTCTTCGTCATACCTACGCGGTCAAAAATGGCTTCACTAAGCCATTTTTGACCTGCCTTCGTAATCGAACTAGTTCAACTCTATTTCTCTCTATAGACTTGCTATTTCGACCTCGTGGAACTACTTTATGTGAGATTAATTTCCGAACGAATGGCTTGTTGACAACCGCCGAAATGACAAATGGACAGCATGGGCAAGCCTTGCAGGGCGTTCCAGGGTCAGAGGGTATAGGTTGAAAAGTTACTCCGATTCTTGTGAAAAGTCGTTTTTCTACCGTTATACTTTTCGGTATCGGAGAATTCGGACATAAGTAAGAAGGATTGGCCACCTGTGATAAATGTCGGATATCAATTAGGTCTCCCCGGAATTGATATGATTCAGGATATGCAATTGACCAATCAATTCGCTGACTATTTAAAGAAGTGGAATGCGGGACTACTGGCAAAGACAGTATTGCAGCGTCAACTCCCGCACTTAGGTTCAGACTACGAACACTTGTTTTTTAAGGGCAACCTAGATCTCCTGAAGTTAAATGTGGTTTCCGTGGTCGGTACAAGGAACCCATCGGAAGAAGGAATTTTGCGGGCCAAAAAGGTCAGTTCTGTTTTGTGCGAGTTGGACATTCCTGTTATGTCCGGTTTGGCCAAAGGCATCGACACCGTTGCCCACAAAGCCGCCTTGTCCGCAGGTGGGGCAACAATTGCGGTTTTGGGAACACCAATACACAAGATTTATCCGGCTGAAAACAAAGCTTTGGCCGCCGAGATTGCCGACAAAGGGCTACTTGTAAGTACAAGTACACCGGAGGAAGAACATGGCAAGTTTCTCTTTCCCAGAAGAAATCGATTGATGGCCAAACTGTCTGTGGCAACAATTGTCATAGAGGCTGGACCGACCTCTGGGGTGATCCACCAAGCATCGGAATGCTTAAAACAAGGCAGAAAATTGATTTTTCTGAAGTCGCTTGCCACTAACCAATCATTGTCCTGGGTGCCCGGCTTTATTAATAATGGCGCCATAGTTGTGGAAAATGCTGACGAGCTCAAAAGCATACTTAGATGACCGTAAACATAGACCGTTATCCTCATGCGTTTTACGATGATAATGCCGGTATGGGATACCTGGTTTATTACTATCCCTATGATGCTGTAAAAGAAGAGACTATCGACAAAGCAGACTGGAAAAGTGGCAGTTACTCCCCGGAGGTCCTAAATTACAAAGAAGGAAAGCTAAAGGACATACAATATTTTGCGGCGCCTTTTGTACAACTAATACAGTATGCTCTCAAAAAGAAGAAAATCTCCACAGTCTATTTGGTGCCGGTGCCGTCATCTACAGCATTCAATTCAAAGAACTTTTCAACAGAGCCCAGAAGTAACACAAGCCCACGAAACAGAGATAACCGCAATTTACTGTTTTGTCGCGAATTGGCCAAACTCGACAAGCGATTTGTAGTTGCAGATATTCTGAGGCGTATAAAAGGGAAAAAGCCGAAAGAAAAATGGGCACCAAAACAACATGCTGATTCAATCCAAGTAGTCGATAACAATGTTGTTCAAGAATTTTTTCCGACATTTGTATTGATCGATGATGTTTGCACAACAGGATCGGCATTGAAAGGTTGTAATCTTGTCTTGGAACATGGATATTTGTGTGACTCGGTCACAATGCTGGCTATTTCGAGGACCATGAACCCGCAAAACTTTGAGTCGATCTAGGTAAAGAAATCATCGGGCATTTCACCGTACCCTTCTCTATCCAGATCTCTTTTATGGGGCGGAATGTCACATTCCGAAGTGGACGATTCTTTGAATTCGTTGGTGGTTTTTTTGCTTAACGGCACCTGTGTCCTTTTTCTTGGTGTCTCGCCTTTGAAGGACTTATTAAAACCACCTTGATTTAGACCTTGCATGCCTGCCGTTTTCTTTACCTTGGGCAGTGGAAACGTTATGTCTCCAAACACATGATCAGCTCGTGTGGGAGCCGTACTTTGTTTCTCTGCCCATTCATATTCGGCAGGATGGAATTTGGTTAGTTTCATCGGTGGCAGGTTGCCCGTTGTGCTGGTCGAAAATACAAGGGCGTATTCTTTGCCCATGGATAGGACTTCGCCGGTGGTCATTAGGAACCGACCGTATTCGCGCGTTGTTGTGTGTCCTGTTGGCGACGTGACTATTTCCACTTCCGTCTTCTTGTCCAGGGCTTCTGATATGAGCCTTCCTTGGATATTGTCGTTAGGCGAAGGAGTTAAGTAAATCTTGGTGGCGGTATTGTTTAGGATAATGCGGCTTTTATTGCGGTTATACACATCTTCTAATTGCGCCTGATCTTGAAACCCCAATACAAACGGAACGCCGCTTTTTCTTATGGTTGTGTAGATGCTGTGAAACGACGGGATGTAACCGAAGTTGGAGAACTCATCAAGTAAGAAGGCCAATGGCTGCTTAAATGGCCTGTACCTAAGAATTCCCAAAAGGTAGTTGAAGATCATGGCGGTGAGTGGTTTAAGGTCATCCCGTGTCGATGGGACGGAGAGATAGAATGTGAAGAGTTGCTTGCTTAGTTGTTCTAAGGAGACGTCTGTCTTCGATGTCAATGTAATTACCTGTGGCGTAATCCATGAGTCCAGTTTCGGCACAAGAGTTGATATGACTCCTCTGGAGTGTCCAGGACCTGAGTTGTTGTAAAACACCTCATAGCGTTGTCTGGCACTTTCGGACTGACTTTTGGATATGTACTCACTTAAGCCATCCGGTCCCAACCGTAAAAGTTCAAGCAGAGTGCCGAAGTGTTTGTATTTGCGATCGTCAATGCCTTCGACCACTTGCATGAAGAGGGCTATCAACAACAAATAGGCTGATTTGTCCCAGTGGTCGTCCTTCTTATACCTGTCTTGGCTGTTTTGAATAATTAGGTGTGCAAGTTTTTGAGCCTCAAATAGACGTTTTTCCGCTGGTGCATCTGTAATTGAATCAAGGGGATTGATTCTTGTTGAGTTCAAAAGTGTTGGATTAAACCAATAGATTTCTTGACCCATATCTCTTCTAAATCCTGCGGTCTTGTTAAATATGTCGGCTTGTTCTTCTTCGTTGTTGGTGGCTTCAGTAACGATCATGCTTGTGGCATATCGCTCGATAAGATTTGGGATAAGGAACCCAGTGGATTTGCCCGAACCGGCCGGTCCAATAATTGCTGCATGGGCATCTGTTATTTTTGGCGGAACTGTTACGTATTTGCCGTTTAGTTTTGCCAATAGAAATCTGTCATTGGCTGCATATGTAGTTAGAAAGTCATTTGCCTCAAGATCATCAGGTATGACTGCCCAACGAGCCGAACCATATCTGTTTGAGACTGGCTGTGTCGAAATATCCTCCACACCTTTGACCATTGGCTCAATTATCTTCATGAATTGCTCGCATCGGGCTTTGCAGCGGTGCGCCATGTCACCTTGCTTGGCTTCGCTTATAGTCAATATTGCCTCTATGCCTCCATTGGCTGGTGACCAACTGACACTGGCGGCAAACTCATATTCGAACGGTCGTTCGTGGATTTTTAAAGTTGCCGACAATCGACGAAAGGTGGTGCTGTTGGTTGGCTGATGGAAACCAATTTCCTTAAGCCCTTGTGTAACGGCCTCAACAAAATGATGTTGTGGCAATGGTAGAAAAAATGAAGTCTTATATTCTGATGGCATGGTATTTCTCTCTTAAATCTGTTGCTGTAAATTAGTTGAATATGACCTTTTATCGTTCAAGGTCGTCGTCCAGTCTTTGTTGACCTAGTTCATAGGCTTCAAGACCAAGCATTAGTGCCTCCTTCATTCGACGCTGTTTCTCCAATTCGCGGTCGCGAGTTTTTCGTACATCCTTTACTTGGCTTCTTGTGTCCGCAATTTCATAGATTGCGCGGTCATCATCAAGTCTAAGTTTCTGCATATCGGGTCCCTTGCGGACGAGCCAGTCTTGATATTTGCTTTGGCTTAACTCCTCTAGATATTTGTCAATTTGTTCCAGTTCATCGTGTGGCAGTTCAATCAGTTTTGCCGTGGACTGTTCGTTGCCACGTTTACTATCCTGCAAAATAATGGAAGCGGTAGGTCCGTGACCGGCATCGCCCATTGTCCTTTCTTGCAACTCCAATTGTTGTTCTTCGGCGGTGGGCAGGTCGAATCTTTTCTCCTTTAGTTCTTTAAGAAAGCGCTCTCCCCACTGGCGCTCTTTTAGTTCTTTCCAGTATTTGAATTTGGCGTCGTCTTCAGGGTGAAGCCTAGTCAGTGGGTAGTTGTTTTCTCTTTCTTGTTGGTTGATTTCGTATAAGGTCTTTGCCAGATCTTTGAATTCCCAGAGGTAACTTTCCTTTGTATATTCTTTTGTGTAATTGCCATATTTGAAAATAAACCCATCTGAATCAGGGCTTGAATGTTCTAAATAGTTGTACCGATGTGCATTTGCCTCAACCTCTTCCTCGTTCACTGGTTCTGGACCGGGATGTTCTTTTATCCATTCTTGAAAGGGACACTGCAGTTCTTTTAGAATCAGTTTTTTCTTGGAGGATACATATGGTCTGTCTTCGTCTCTTACGGAACGCATGTCGCGTACTATTTCTTGACCCCAAAGGCGGTCTTTGTCCTCTTTCCAGTATTGGAATTTGGCATTGTCTTCAGGAGCCAATCTAGTAATGGATTCGCCGGCTTCTCGTTCTGCCTTATTTAATTGATAGAGTTTTTTGGCTAAATCGCGAAATGCCAGGCGGTCAGTGTCTTTTGTGTATTCCTGTCCGTCAAAACGGAATTTATCAGGATCGAGGGAAGGTTTTAGGTAGTTGTATTTTGGTTTCCAATCGGGATTGTCCTCCCTGCCATGAATCCAGGCTCGTAATTTGATGTATTCATCTCTAGGCAACCATTCATCAGGCGGTCTTTCCCATAAGCTACTGTCAAGACTCTTTAATTTGTCTAGATCTGTGGCATAGGTATATTCCCGGCCTTCATAGACAATTGCGTCGGTTTTGAAGCTATCTATATCTTCAGGTCCTTTGTTCAACTCTTTCCACTTCCCATAGGGCATGAGAAGTTCTTTTACAATTGCTTTCTTCTTTGCCCCTAAAAATGGCAATCGTTCGCGTTCTTTTGGCGCGGGCAGACTCGGATGTGCTTTCTCTTCCTTGATCAATTCGACAACAGGTAACTCACGTTCATTCCTCTTGGGCTCTACTACTAGTTCCCAGATTCGCGGATATTCTCTGGATAGAAATTCATCGGAGGCACGCTTCAAGGCTTCACAGTCATCCAAAGAAATTCTTACGTCTCGTCCGCTCTTGTCTTTGGCGGCAACCAGACAATGCACGTGGTGATTGTCGGTGTTGTTATGTTGAACTCCTTTCCAATCGATATCTTGGCCAAGTTTGTTCGACAACTCTTGCATTATTGTTCTTGCATAGATCTTTTCATCTTCTGGTTCCAGGTTTATTTCTGGGGCTATGGTTAGTTTGTGAACAACAACATTTCCTCCGGGATATTGGTCTTTGACCCATTCCCGGATGTCTTTGCCATCGATGCTGTCTTTCTCATCGTCGAAGAATTTCCTGCCACCTGGTTCTAGGTCCTGACCTGGACGGTTGCCTATATATTTCACGTGCGCAATTGCCGCCCCTACGGCTTTTGATTTGGCAACCGCCCACTTCCCACCAGATTGGCGCAATCTGACTTTGGCAGAGATAAATGTATGAATAGGTATCATGAATTGCTTCTTTGCCCGCTTTCATCAGGTACCGCCATTTGTTCTAGTTGTTGCCTGAATTTATCGGCAATGGCTCGTTCTTCTGCAGGCAATTGCTTGCGCATTTGATCGAAGGCGAATTTAAGGGCTGACTTCAGTTGCCGTTTGTCTTCGATGTTGTAATAACTGAGATGTACCAGTGCTGAGATTTCGCGCCGCATCGGCACCAGGAAGGCAACCAGACGGTCGGTCATTTTGCGAATTTCTTTCGCATATACACCGTCACGTTTACTGCTTTGTACATCGTCTTGATGATCGAGATACCAGCGAATTGCCTCACGAGCAAGTTCTGCCTTTGTCCAGCCTTTTTCTTCGGCTAACCTATCGAATCTCTGTAGATCAGGACTTGATAGTCTCGTTGCTAGTTGTGGTAACTGTTGTGTCTTGGGCATAAAAATATCTCCATCGATTAACTGTCTAGACGCTTTTGGCGAATTGCTTCACCTATGTCGTCGTTGATTGGTGTTGTCTCGTTAGTTCCTGAGGCATCGGTTTGAAATACACCAATCTCGGCAGGGCATCTCATATGTTGATCAAGCTCGTTGTAAACACGCATCCAGATACTTTCGAAATACTGAATCATCCATTCTGTTCGTTCTTCATCAAGAGTCATCCCTTTCGGTTCCCATGAGTAGTTCCAATAGAACAAGACTCGTGTGCCCCCCTGAAGCTCTCTTACCAAAATGTGACCTTTGATGTGGATATCGGCAGTAACATTTTTGTATCTTGGATGCTTTGAGTACGGATTCTCCGTATACACTTGGGTCGTTTCTATATTTCGTCCCCAGTGCACAACCATATCGCCGGAGTCGGTGTCTGGCGTTTTTATTGTCCAGGTTCGAATGTGATCGGGTGCCTCGTTTGAAAAATACTTGGTCAATAACTTCCAGGTTTCCTCCAGTGTTTTTCCTCTATAAAAACGATCATGAAGAAGCGCTTTTTTGCGTGCTTCTTCTTCCTGATCTGCTTTCATTACGATTGCTCGGCCAGTCTCATGAGCGTATAAGGCGCCAAGAATGGCTCCAACAATAGTTATTCCGGATCCAATCTGAAGGAGGACGAAGAGGTATTGCAACAAGTCCCCAAAATTATGTTCGTTTCCAAAGAATGATCCGCCTCTTCCTTGTGCCATGTCGCAGATCATTGAAAAAACAAAACACGCGATCACTATTGTTCCTAGAACACCACCTATTACTGCGCCTCCAAGCATGCCGTCACTTATCGATAGTGACTTCTCTTTGCTTGGCGTATCTCGTTGTTTTTCTTCTAGATTCTTTGTTGTTACATATTTGCTCAACTCCAATTGCATAAAGTTGTAAAAGGCTTTTACCTTTTCTATTGCTTCTGCGCTGCCGCTGCCTAGTGCTTGACCATGGGCTATGTCTAGTTCGATCTTTGCAGCGTCAAAATCATTTATTGCTACTGCTTCTGCAGCTAGTTGTAAGCGATCCTGCCAATTGTTCTTCATTGGTTCATTCCTTGTATTGTTTGTGTTGTGTACTTATTTGCTGTCGAGACTTTTGCGCTGTTCTTTATATAAAGACTGAAATTAACTAACGCACAAGTCTGCCCTGTTTGGTGAACTTATCCATTCGCCAAACTTCTGTTCATTCAATTCGTACTGATTGCTTGAGTGAGCATGACGGAGACTTGCTGAACTTGTTCCTGGCAATTGTCGGATTTCATAAATGTCGGCACAGACTAGTTTCTTATTTGATCTTAGATATTTGTTCTTAGCCATTCGTTCTGAAACCGAGTCCCAGTGTGCGATCTGGGTCTTTCTTTTCGCTTTGGAACATTCTTGACCGGTTCTCGTCGATTAGGGGCAGTACGTCTTCTGAGTAACAAGCGGAAATGCCCTGGCTTTAGGCCAGGGCTATCCTTTAGAAAAATCCGCTATCTAACCCTCGGCACAAAGAATGGGAGATGTAACCTATGACATGGAACGAACATTTATGTAAGGCGCAGAACGCACTTGCAGCGAACAATATAGATCTTGCTGAAATAGAATCAGCCTTGGCTCTTAAGGATGCAATCGCTATTGCCAATCCCAAAGAACAAACTCAGGCATTGCAGTCTGTGCAGAGTCTTATTCAATTGGTTGACTCAATAAATAAATCTGGTATTTCGCCATCAATCCAAATTGGTTATCAAACCTATGATGATTGGGATGTTGGCTATGCCTATGCCGCTAATCATTTTCAGAATAAGCGTTATGAGCACTTATTGGTTGAATGTGAAAACCTGCTTGCATATATTCCGCCTTCAATAAGAAGGGAGCGCATCTTCTATACAAAGATGATGTGCGCAAATGCCTTGTTAAACCTATCCAAAGCTAATCACGCTTTACCGCTATTTGACGACAAGGACTTCAGGAATTGGCTCAAGTGGAATTTTGATCCTTGCGTGAGAAAGAACCTGCAATATGCCAGTCTTTACTGGCAGTACTTGCCTGCATTGCCAATACCTACTTGGCTCAGTGGCAATCCGCAACTTGCACCGCAAGTGGATACGAGTCAGATGAATTTCATTCCGTCTGGTCCTGGACCTGCACCTGGTTTGACGAAAACTACATCGATACTGCTTTGGGACCAAGTGCCTTTAGATTGCTCAAGTCCGCCTTTGCCTTGTGGATCTACTCAGGAAAGATTCGCACATGCATTGTTTGAACAAAGTACCGATCTCGAAGCGCAAGCTTATCGCATTGTGGTAACCAGTGTCGATCCCAACGTTGATTACGTTGAATCCAATAAAAATACAATATCCGCAATTAAATCAGCCCTTAAGAAAATTACTTTTCCCCGTGCCGCTGAGCGCTTGCAATTGGCGGCAGAGAAGTTGCGCAGTGGATTGGAAATATTTGAATCAATTCACTCCAAGCATCCTCGCTTGGCTTATTGGCGTAAAGTCTTGACCAAGCAGTTGGGAGCTTTGTCATGAATATGATTTGCATTTGCTGTCAATCAGATGTGTTTGCGGCTTATGCCTATAGATTTAGCTGTGTGGAGGCAACAATGACTCAGACTCAGTGTCTGCCACGCACGCAGCTATTAGCCACAGTGACAGTGGCTTTGTCCTTACTGACTCGTCTTCTATGCAGTAAGGACTTGTACAGCCTTGCCTCCAGGATCCCTATCGCCTGCTTATCGGCAGGCACCGGCAGGAGAATCCTGCCGGGCGGGGAAGCCTGGCAGGCGATAGCCTAGCGGCAAGGCTTTTTTACCTACTCATTGTTTTAAATTGGAGTAAAAAATATGGAAACAATGATAAACCCCGGGGAGAGCCCCGAGGAACTTATGTCTTTAATCAAAACTGAAGACATGAAAGCATATCCAAAACATGCTGTCATCGAAAGGGCGGTAGAGGAGCTGGTGAAAATTGTTCACCCGGCTGACTACCTGGCTGAATACGATGTAGCTCAAGCTATGGATATTCTTGTTGGATCGTATTTGCGCATTAATCAATTTGAAAAAGCGCGCAAGTGTTTCAAGGTCCTATACAACCTTGTAAGAAAGGCGTCTCCTGAAAATGGGCCGCAAGTTGCCTGGTTGTTTCAGCGTTTCGTTGATCTTGATGACTATCAAGGTCTCTACAGATACTGCGTTGATGTGTTGCCAATTACGGAAGCATATTACGCGCAGAAAATTCGCGAAACGCAAGGAATAACTGTTCCGGCGACGTACGTTAATGGTAAGCCGACCAAACATAGAGTGCTTGCTGATATTCATCGGGCCGACCTGGAAATGTTCCGGGAGCGCATTGCTCGGTATAAGCAGCGAGCCGAAGAAGCCATGGCACCGAGCCAACAGGCTTCTCATCGCTTTGGTCACGATGCCGGAGGACCTGAATCCGGCTTTTACCGTTGTCACATCTAATCTATTTTAAGGAGTTCCTTATATGACTAAAAAATCAAATGATCCATATGATCAAGTAATGCATGAAAACTGCAAAAAGCGCCCTAACGAGGAAATTATCAAGACTCAAGCCTTTGAGTATTTTGATAAGTTCGATCCGAATAACTCTCTTTCAGAGATTTATCTCGCTGATGTTGTGGCATCTCTTGCCCGATCATATTACCGGTCAGGAAGATATCTGGAAGCACGAGTCTGCATAAAGTTGCTGTCAGATCGATTGAAAGATCAGGAATACCATGAAGAAGCCTTTCAATTCTTCATTCTGCGCATCCTATATGAAGACCTGGGTGACTTCGAAAATCTGATTATTTTCTGCCAGGAAATGATCCATAAAGTAGAAGCCTACTACGCTAGAGAAGCAGTTAATGCAGGTGATTCGGTAACGCGATTCTATTGCGGCGCCGATGAGCTACCAACGGAAATTCCAACCATTCAAATTATTCAAGAAGATCTGGATAAAGAGCGTGGCTACCTCAACCGTTGGATTGAGAAGGCTAAGGCAGCCCTTTCGGAGGCAATTAACTGTGAGGTGATGCTTAAGAATATGCCAGCATTTGGAGGAACGTAAGGTTAGCGGATAGCCAGAAATAATGCAAAGACCAGTTACGCTGTAGCTGGTCTTTGTTTTTCAATTGTTTTTCCAAGTTGATTGCTAACGGACTGGTAACTTTGCGATTATCTCTTTGGAAATTAACTGTGCTGCCTGATCCACATCGTAGTTAACGCCTGGACGAATTAGAGGCACTATGTCATTGCGGAATGCTGGGTCCTTAAGTTTTTCCTGTAGGTTGTTTTCAAATTCTGCTTGGGATACTTTCAAGCCATTGTGCTTCATATATTCAAGAAAGCAATTAATTACTTTGTCGGGATCTACTGTTAGAGTAGTGCAGCACAACCACAGATCGAATAAGTCACGCCCCTGCTTTCTCTGATAAAGAGCCCGCAACTTGGTGCCAAGTAGTTCGTCAATGGCAAAAGTTTTGATGTTGGCTTGTCCTGAAAACCATTCAGATATTATTGTAATTGAACGATTTTCATAGCCGAAGACGCTGAAACTTTCTCTCGTATTTAACGAGACCTTGAGTTTCATGGGCTTTTCTAGTGGCGGCTCGGACTTGTACGAAAAATAGAGTGTCGTA
The DNA here is from genome assembly GCA_019744775.1 of Candidatus Obscuribacterales bacterium. NCBI lineage: Bacteria > Bacillati > Candidatus Melainabacteria > Candidatus Obscuribacterales > Candidatus Obscuribacterales bacterium. The sequence continues at coordinate 493,576 of JAIETZ010000001.1, read as the reverse complement.
CCCCTGTTGGTTTGTTTATATGTTGCTTTCCCAAGCCATGGGGTCAAGATTTCTTTGATTCTGTCCAACACTGGACCAATTGGCTGAGCCAGCGTTTGAACTAGATCGATGTCCTCAGAATAACGGCTCATCGTTGGCAAAATTAGCTTGTTCAATGCTGTGCCGCCACGAAAAGCTAGGTTTTTGGATATCAATTCGTCCGAGTAAAGTTCAATTAGGGCTCTAGAAATCACTAAGTCTTGTTCAACTTGATCATCTCCTGACCACGGAGCATGATGTTCTCGCCACATCGTTATTGTTGTACGCGGTATCATTGTTCGTCTGCCTCTACTTCTTCGTTAATATATATGGACCATCGTCTGTTCAAGGCTGCTTTGTCAAAGTCCAAATCTGATCTCAGTGCAATCGTCCGTGGCGATTTCGCAACTAGCCATTCGTGCAATGGTTCCACAAGTTTTGATTTCTCGACTAGTTCCATAAAGTAACCAAGTCTTTGTACTACTGCTAACTCGACACCGGTGTCTGCGGCGGCAATGAGTTTTTGAGCATTCATTGAAGATGCCAGATCGGATAGAACAGTTACAACATTGCTGTAATAGCCAACGTCTTCGTAATACCGAACTAAATCCAGAGCCGTGGCTTCCGGGCTAGATACTTTCATATATCCGATGGGGGTTTTTTGTTCTGTAATTGGCGTATCTTTCAGATTCCACTTTTTGAAGAAGTGGATTCGGTAACGTGAAATCTCAATTGCCCGATGCGCCTTGTCGCAAACTACCTGAAACTCTTGTGGGCGCTGGTGTGCTGCTCCATAGATTTCTGCTGCGCTCAGGAGCCCGACGTAATATTGTGATTGCCAATCTTTCATCAGTGCGTCAATAAACCATTCAGGAGGTGGTGCCCCGGTTTGCCTATATTCCTCAGGTACAATCACATAGAATCCACGCCGTGGGCATTTGATTCGTCCATTTTTCTGAAGCCTATGCAGGGCTAGCCTTATGGCGGCGTCGGACTTTTGAAATTTCTTCGCCAGTTCAGAGCGGGTAAACGTATATCGCCCGCTTGAGGGCAACTGGTCGATGTATTTGGCTATGGTCTCTTTGGGCATTTCCCCGTTCCGTGCGCAGAAAGTATCAAATAATGATCTTTAATGAAAACGGTTCCGTGTGCATAATATATCATAAAGTGATACGTTTTGCAAACGGAACCGTGATTATGTTCACAAACTCCCGGTCTATCTAGTAAACGGGCAGATGCGGCAGTCCGTAAACTAACGTAACCCTATAAACGGCGACCTATCCGTCTTGTCCATAGGCGGGTATATCCAGACTGCTACCGATTGACTGAGGAATATTGATTTATGCGTATCAAGCAATTTGCGCTCAGGAAATTCTTGCTCAATGGTTCACCGATGTTTGCCGCTGTCTCGATGCTCATCTGTAATTCAGTCGCAGTCGAAAGCAAACCATCTGATATCGCCGCATCACAGATAATACCTTCAGATGCGAAATCGGTAGACGACAAGAAATATTTTGCTGCTGAGGATGCCTATCAACGTGCTCTGAGTGCTGGATCGAAGATTACACCAGGCACCCAAGATGTCAGGGACGTTCTAATCGATATCGCTTGCAGGTATGAGTCCTCGGGCAATACACAGAAGGCGCGACAAGTGCTTAAGCAAACGCTGGCGTCTACAAAGGAGCATTGGCCAAATGATGGCGTTGCAATCGGACGTATAGCTTCAATTCTTGCCCTAATTGACAGTCTTCACGGAAATTCAACATCTGCTGCCACCTACCGCAAGCAAGCGAGTCAAGCCTATGCCGGTAGTGTTGGACTTCCCGATACTGAACTGACGATGGTGCTCTCTCGTCTCATGTTCTGGGGATTCTTTGGACCAATTACTTTTGAAGAGTGGGCAGGCGGCTCTGATCGTCTAAAACAGTTGGTCGCTAAACGTTTTGCACAATTGAACAAATCTACAGCAGTTGATCAGTCTGAGGTGTACGAACTTGTTCCTATTGCTCTTGCAATAAATTCTGCCAAAACCCAACCGATGAATCAGGATCTGACTGAGTCTGCGGTCGCAGTCGTAAAAAAGATCGAGGCGGAAAACAAATCTGATATTGCCAACGAATTTCTTGTAGGGCTACTCTTGGCACAAAAGGGGGATGTGGCAAACGCAGAGGCGAAGCTTGCTAGAGATAGCTCTGTCATTGAAACAAAATCGGCTGCGAAGGAACATATTGATTGGAGTGCTATTCGTGATTTGCCTGAAGGTTGGCCAAAGGCTGCAACCAAAACGCAAATCGATAACTTTCTGCAAAAGGCACCAGATATATTTGGACCCAAGGATGTTTGTTTGGTCCCAGTATTCATGTCTATCGGCAGCATAGATCCAGATAAGGGTGAGATAGAACGCCAGGCATACACGCGTGCTCTTGGGATTGTAGGCAATTGGATTGATGCCAATCAGGATTCGATAGAAACAGCAAGAGGACTCTTGCTTCTTGCTTGGCTGCAGGATCATGCGCAGCAATATGATAAGGCCGCAGTTTCTATTAAGCGTGCTCTTCCGATCTACGAAAAGAACTATGGTCCTGAATCATTGCAGGTCGCTTATGTTTTGAATTCGTATGCGAATAGCAATGCGAACTTGAAAAAATATACAGAGGCGGACGAAGCAGTTAAGCGAGCTGTTGCCATTGTCACCAAGGTAACAAGTCAAAGCAGTCCTTTGCTTGCCTCTGCAGTTACTGAAATACCAATACTGGTAGATCTGGCTCAGTATTATGAAAAGACAGGACAGAAGGACAAGGCAAAGAACGCATTGGACCAAATGAAGAAAATTGCACAGCAGAAGCCTGTATCGACCGTTGCATCCGCCGTGTCATATGTCCCATACGTAGGAACTTTTGATAAGAAACAAAACGCTCCTGAGCCAAGCCTTGGTGAGCTGGAAATTTTGACACAGGATCTCGACAAAAAGCTCATTTCAAATCCAACCGATTCGACGATTCGATCTAGCTGGGTTGACACCCAAACGAAACTTGCATCTGCCTATATCAAGACGAAGCAATTTGGAAAGGCAGAGCAGTTGTTTCAGCGAATATTTCAAATGTTGAATGATTGGCACGAGTCTGACTCGTACTTGAGTGTTCGTCCGCTTGAAGCTTATAGCCAACTGCTTAAGTTGACCGGACGAAGTGCCGAAGCGGAAAGCGCGTACTCAAAAATGATTGACATTATTGAAAAGCCGAAGCCCTAGAGATTGCTCATTTAGTAAGCTGAGTCATTCTTGGTAACAACGCATAAAGAACACAGGTAAAGACAAATGTATCTGCTAAATCTCCGGCAGCATCGGCTGAAGACGATTCACCGCAGATGCAAGGCAAAGGGCTTTTAAGCAGCCATTGGAAATAGAACTCTAGTTGCGCGAACCTTCTCTGGCTTTGCCAAGATTTGAATCTATGTCTACGTGGGTTTTTCGGGTGCCACTGCACGTGTACGAGACTTAGTGTGAATCTAAAACTCCAACGTGGTCACCTGGGAAGCTAAGCGTCCGCACCTCTCTTGGAAAGCCCATGCCAAGCGACAAGCATGTGATCATTTTGTTCAAATTTCGACCGTTGATTACAAGCTGCATTAGCATTCAAGAAGAGGACGAAAATGGAGTGTAACCGATGCAAAACCCCAGCCCTGATCGTGCAGTAGCACAACGCGTTTACCAAGACATTCAACCAAACATCATTGGCAACGATAAGATCCGAAGACCACAAATTGAAGGCTTTGAGGCTCTTGTCAATTATGATGGCGATCAGCGCGAGATTGGCTTGATTCTGCCAGTTGGCTGCGGAAAAAGTGGATTGATTACTCTCACACCGTTTGCCTTTCAGTCGAAAAGGGCGTTGGTAGTTGCTCCGGGCGTAAAGATAGCAAAGCAGCTAGTGAATGACTTCACACCGGGTAACAGTCAGACTTGCTTTTACATGATGTGCGATGTATTGCCTGGCGAGCCTTATCCTGAGCCAGCTCCGATTAGAGGGCGTACTAGCAACCGCGCAGACTTGGAAGAAGCTGATGTAGCAATTACAAATATCCATCAGTTACAGGGAGAGGAAAACCGTTGGCTGGAGCAATTGCCGGATGATTTCTTCGATTTGATCATCTTCGATGAAGGGCACCACAACACCGCAAACAGTTGGCAAATTCTACGTGAGAAGTTTCCTCAAGCGCGAATTGTCAATTTCAGCGCAACACCTGAAAGAGCTGATGGTGGGCGCATGGCCGGCGATATTATCTATAACTTTCCCGTCCAGGAAGCCATTAGAGAAGGCTTCTGTAAACGCCTGAAAGCGGTTGTACTCAATCCACGAACATTGAAATATATACGGCGAGAGGACAATCAGGAAGTCGAAGTTAGTTTGGACGAAGTGGTAAGGCTGGGTGAGCAGGACGCTGGTTTCCGGCGCAGCATTGTCACAGCTACAGAGACTCTTCAAACTATTGTTGACGCTTCGATTAATGAAATGCGCAGGATTAGACAGGAAAGTAGCGATGATCGTCATAAGATCATCGCTTGCTGTCTTAACTACGAACATTGCATTCAGGTTAAGGAGGCATACGCAGCTAAAGGTCTTAGAGTTGAATATATTCACAGCCGGGAGTCTGAGCGAGATGATGCTACCCTCGAACGTCTGAAGAATCACGACCTTGATGTGATTGTGCAAGTGCGTAAACTCGGAGAAGGCTTTAATCACCGGCATTTGTCGGTGGCAGCTATATTCAGCGTATTCACCGCCTTATCGCCATTTGTGCAGTTTGTTGGCCGCATCATGCGAGTTGTTGACGAGCGAAACCCTGCGAGTCTCAATAATCAAGGCGTTGTAATTTTCCATGCTGGAACAAACATTCATAGCAGATGGTCCGACTTTCAGCGGTTTAGCGTTCGGGACCAGGACTTTTATGCTAAATTGTTGCCAATCGAAGGCATTGATCTTGGCGACGAGCCGTGCAGAGACTTAGATCCCGGAACGGGCGACACAACACCAGAGATGGTGCAAGTTACTCAGCAGACCGGACTGAGTGCGGAAACCATTCCGCTTCTAGAAAATGATGAGGAAGCCGCAGCAGCCATCGAACTTTTGCGGAGTAAAGGATTGACGGCAGAACAGTACGCAGAAGCCATCCTCAGACCTGTCGTATCTACAAAGCTACATAAAAGACAGGCGGCCCGCGAATGGCTTGACGATCGGGTGAAAAACTCGATAGGCAAGATTCTACATGACCGTGGGTTAAACCCAGTCGGCAAGGATTTAGACAAAAAGAGGATCGGTCGTACAAACTGGCAACTAATCAAGGCAGCCGTTGATACCAAGATTTTTACCTTAATTGGCCGTGAGCGCGGACAGCGCCATGAATATTCAATGCAAGAACTGGAACAAATCAAGCAAGCGCTACCTGGCATCTTGGATGAAGCTGTTAACGAGGTAGTCAATGCCGCCTCTTAAGTCAACAACACTGCGCCTGGAGATTGACACCGCTGGCAGGAAACATCAATGTCATCACAATAAGTGTCATGAAGTATTCAAAGGACAAACTCGGTTGAAGGTCACGGAGGATCGTTCTGATGAACACTTCTGTAGAGACTGTGCAATCAAGATGTTGAAGGCAGACATTGAGAAACTACAGGAACTGTTAGCGAAATTGGAGGATCGGTCATGACGTCGACGAAAATAGAGTTACAGCCACAGGAGACGGAAGAGTTATCTAGCATAGTACGTAAATTTCTCGGCGACGGTTGGGATTTTGAGCTTTCCGAAGGAAAGCCAAAAATTTATGCATATCCTGACTTTGACCGCAAGAGAATCGTTTTGTGTGACCGATTCTTAAACAAGCAAGGCTACGAAGCTTCCCGCAAACTGATATTGCATATGGTGGCAGTACAGCTTGCTGTTCGCAAGACCGGCTCTGCGACAAAGCCTGCAATAACGACAGCGTTTGATTTCATGGGTGTGCCGAAAACGGATCGTATGAAAGTTTCACTGGGAAGAGGACGGTAAATAATGTCGGCTAGCAATGAATGGACTGAATGGCACCTAACTCCACGTGGTTGGGAAGAAGGCACATGCAAAACAGACTTTGCTCTGACAACAGTAACACCGCCTGAGGACCGTTTACTTACCATGAAATATCAAGAGTACTTATCGTCTCGGTATAGCAAAACGGACACCCGCTTAATAGAAATTTGGCGGGGGCAGGACGGCCGTCAAATTGAGCTTCTGCTAGCCCAATTTGGACCCTGTCCGAACCGCATTTAAAAACTTGTCAGATAGGAAGCACTAAGTTCGGTCAATGTAAGAGTTGCCAAAGTTTCCAGCTTACTTTTTCTGCTGGGCAAACACAATTAGTTTCCATTGAATCGGAACAGCTGTGTCTTTGTGCTGATGGTGGTTTTGTGGTGGAAACGGATTGTTTTTGTTCGATGCGATTTCATCGCCACACCCTTCACACGTATAAATTCCAGAATTTATGCAAGTTTCACCAGGTTTGAAGAGACTATCGAATGCCTTTTCATCGACCTTTTTGAGATATTTCTCGTATTTGTATGTTGCCACTCTAAACTTCCTTTATCGCGCTTGAAATACGGTTAGTTGCACACGTTCTACCATGCACAATTATAATCCACGAATGAAGGTTCGACATTCGGTCTCCTCGTGGAAGATTACCTTTAGAGTGTCATTGATCGGGATGTTCTTATCCAGTTCCTTCAGCTAAGGATGGCTATAAAACAAACTGACTTGTCGTAGGTGCAGTCGTTACTGAGAATGGCGTTGGTGTAAAGTCTTCGGTGCTGTTTTTTGTTCTTTTCTTGAGCCAGGACTCGAAGTCCTTACGGGCAATGATTTTCTTTTGTCCGACAGAAGAGTGCTTAAGTTCTCTGTTCCGCATTGCTCTGTATAGAGTATTTATGCCGATGCGTGAATATTCGGACAATTCGTTAACGGTGAAATAGTAAGGCGGCTCTGCCTCTCCTGTTTGGTTTGGGCGTTGTTTGTGCATATAAGTGTGGATACCTCTATCAAAATGTCTCCTTTACTCGGACTGTGTTTTATTGAATCTGGGGACGAAAGGCGATGAGTTTTGTTCCAATGGATTGCCTTACAGCTTTTGCAAAAAAGAGCCGAATGACAACCGCGGCAAAACCGCGGCAAATGCATTGTCAAGCGAGGCTGGAAACCGCCAAGGGACGGCAATCTGAAAACGATTTCAAAAAGTCAAAAAATCGCCGAAAAAGCCGACTGGTAGGGCTTTTGAGGAATTATTCCAAACAAGTTCGAATCCAGTTGGAGCCACCAATTTTTTCAGGACTGTAGAGCGTTTTCTGGATTCGCTATAATTGAATTCAGAGGTCAATAGAATTATGGCTCAGCAGAAACCCGAAGACAAAGTCAATCTTGAGCAGGTATTAAAGCTGGTCAATCAGCTTTCCCCCCGGGAACAGGACCAGCTTATGGAAGAGATGAAGCTGAAATGGTTGCGCCATGCACTTGAAGATGGGGAGCAATCCATAAACCAATATGGAGCCAGACCAGTAGATGAGGTCTTCTCCGAACTGAAAGATCGCTATGAGAGCAGGAAGCAATCGCCATAATGCGGATATCTATCTCTCCGCAAGCAGAAGAAGATCTAAGAGAGATCGCTGACTTCATAGCTAAGGACAACCTCGATGCCGCCATTGATTTCGTTGAGCGACTGCGGCAGCGCTGTGCGGACTTGTTACCGTTTCCCGCTGTCGGCAGAAAACGAGATGAGGTTCGAAGGGGTTATCGAAGTGTAACTGAAGGCAAATATGTCATTTTTTACAGGTTGTTTCATGAGGATGAGTTGGTTATAGTTCGGATTGTGCATGGAAAACGTGATTTAGGTAAAGTATTGGGTTCCTGATTTCTGTTTGGAGGATCAAATAGTGTTGGAAGGTATGTCTCTCGAATGTTATCGCTCTCAATGATGTCGATTTAGATCAGGGTTTTTTCCGTGGCAAAGGTACTTAAAGACGGCTTTGTAGGAGTGCGCGGGGCACGGCAGAATAATCTGCGTAACATCGACGTGGATTTGCCTCGCAATGCTTTTGTCGCTTTTACCGGCGTATCCGGTTCCGGCAAGTCTTCAATTGCTTTCGGGACAATTTATGCAGAAGCGCAGCGTCGTTATTTTGAATCTGTAGCTCCCTATGCCAGGCGTTTGATCACGCAATTGCCGGCACCTCACGTAAATGAAATAACTGGGTTGCCGCCAGCTGTTGCTTTGCAGCAGCGGCGTGGCGAACCGACTGCCCGCTCTACGGTGGGTACGCTAACTACAATTTCAAATCTATTGCGTATGCTATTTTCGCGTGCCGGTAACTATCCGAAAGGTGCAGCCGTTCTTGATTCGGACGCCTTTTCTCCAAATAATCCGGAGGGTGCCTGCCCAACCTGTCATGGAATGGGAGTCGTGCACACTGTAAGTGAAGACTCGCTCGTTCCCGATTCCACGCTTAGTATTCGAGAAGGCGCCGTTGCCGCTTGGCCGGGAGCCTGGCAAGGCAAGAATTACCGGGATATCCTAGACGCGCTTGGCTATGATGTGGACAAGCCATGGAAGGATCTTCGAGCAAAAGATAGGAAATGGATTCTATTCACTGACGAAAAGCCAGTGGTCACCGTACAAGCGCAAAGAGAAGCGCACCGCATCCAGCGTCCCTATCAGGGGACTTACATGAGCGCATCGGCTTACGTGCGTCATACTTTTGCCACCACGGAAAGTCCTACACTGCGCAAGCGCGTTCTTAAATTCATGGACAGGGCAGACTGTTCCGATTGCAACGGTAAACGCCTGAAAGCAGAATCTCTGGCCGTGAAATTTGCCGGTTGTGACATTGCCGAGCTGTCGGAAATGCCGCTCTTTGAACTTGGTGCTCTTCTTCGTAAAGCACATGACGAAAATTTCAGCAAGAGCAGCAATCCGGATAAGGCAACTGTCAAAGCTGAGGCCACCTGCCTTATCACTGGTGATTTGGTCGCCCGCATTGATCTTATTCGCGAGCTTGGTTTGGAATATCTCAGCTTAGATCGCTCCGTTCAGACTCTTTCTGCAGGAGAATTGCAGCGACTGCGCCTAACCAATCAATTGAGATCCGGTCTTTTTGGTGTCATCTACGTGTTAGATGAACCATCGGCCGGACTGCACCCGGCAGATATGGAAGCCTTGTTTGCCGTGCTCAATAAACTAAAAGACTCAGGCAACACATTGTTTGTAGTCGAGCACGAAATGGATTTGGTCCGCCAGGCTGACTGGGTAGTTGATATAGGTCCGGGCGCAGGAGAAGGCGGCGGCACACTCCTCTATAGCGGTCCGGTACAAGGACTGTCCGGTGTCGAGGATTCGGCAACGCGTCGTTTTCTGTTTGACGATAATTGCACAAATAAAATTCTTGACCACAAACGGCGCAAACCGTCAGCATGGCTCAGCCTGCAAGGAGTGAGTAAACACAATCTCAACAACTTAGATGTAGATATTCCGCTGGCTGTTCTTACGTCCGTTTCGGGTGTTTCCGGATCAGGCAAATCAACTTTGATAGGCCAGGTGCTTGCCGATGCTGTGAAAGAAAGGTTAGGGGTGAAAACGCAAGAAGCAGAAGAGGAAGAAGACACTAGTGAAGATTCCGAGGAGTATCAGTCGAATGGAAAGGAACTGGTATCACTGGCAGGAATCGATTCAATTAAACGACTTGTATGTGTGGATCAAAAGCCAATCGGCAGAACGCCGCGATCCAATCTTGCTACTTATACTGGCTTGTTCGATTCCATTCGCAAGTGCTTTGCGGCAACAGCCGAGGCCAAAAAGCGTGGTTATAACGCCGGGCGTTTTTCCTTCAACGTGGCAGGTGGTCGCTGCACAACCTGCGAAGGCGAGGGACAGGTATCCATCGAATTGCTCTTCTTGCCCAGTGTATACGCACCTTGTTCTGCCTGTCATGGTGATCGGTATAATGCAGAAACACTTGAAGTTACCTATCGTAAAAAGAACATAGCTCAAGTGCTCGATATGACGGTAGATGCTGCATGTGACTTTTTTCGCGAACTTCCTTCTGCTTATCGCGCGCTGGAGACTCTGCAAAGCGTCGGGCTTGGTTATTTGCACCTGGGTCAGCCTGCCACAGAGCTTTCTGGTGGTGAAGCGCAGCGCATAAAACTTGCCACGGAATTACAACGAGAACAACATGGAGAGACCATCTATATTCTCGACGAACCAACTACAGGACTGCACCCGCAGGACGTGGAGAAGCTCATGCTACTCTTGCACGCTCTTGTCGAATCCGGAAACACGGTAATTGTCGTCGAACACGACATGGACGTACTTACGCGCTCGGACTGGATAATCGACCTTGGTCCAGGAGCAGGATCAAAGGGCGGTCTGGTTATTGCCGCCGGAACACCGGACAAGGTGGCAAAGTCGCGCCAAAGCTGCACTGCTCCTTACCTTGCCAGGCACCTTAAACAAGGTGTTAATCGCTAACTATAGTCAGAGAATCACAGAGGCAGCGCTTTTTTTAAGCCCGACCCTGGAATTAGTCTGTCGGTCTATCCGGGAAGAGTCCCGGCATCCAGCTTGGAGCAAGTGCGGCGGGGAAAGCCAAATGTAGTGGAGCGCGGTCGCTTTGAGAAACGAGAACGCCTTCATTTGCTAATCCGGATACAACCCTTCTTGCTTGACGATCGCCAAGTCCGAGGATTCTTGGTACATCACTCCTGGGTAATTCCCCTCTGTACAAGATTGCCTCCAAAATAGCTCCTGAATTAGGCAATAACTTGTCCTTGTTTGTTTCGCTGTGCGCCCAAGACAAAATTCGTCCGCGCAGCTTTTCGGGTTGTACGAGACTTTCCATAAACTCTACTTGATCTATGCAAACTCGCAAAAAGAATTTGGTGAATTCAGCCAGAGCTTCTTCGCTTAGATTGCCCCGTCCATCGAGGCTATTCCTGCGTGTTTGATCGCAGGCCGCAAGATGTTGCTTGTAGGCTTGTTCGTTTCTGGCTAAACCGCGGGCAATTGACCAGATGCTTTGGGTGTCTAGTGTATTCAATAACTGCGCATGTGATACTAGGCGGGCAACGCGCCCGTTGGCGTCGATAAAGGGGTGTATCCATAGTAATCGGTGATGCGCAGCAGCAGCTGCAATAAGTGATTCGCTGGATCCGAGACTTGCATAGACTTCCTCATAGCGATCCAAGAAGCGACTCACGGCTCCTGGACTAATAGGAATATGGCTGCCAACTCCAACGGCGTGCCTACGTATCTCTCCTGGAATTATCGGTACGCCTTCCAAGGCGAGCAATTCGGCAGGCAAGTGCTCACAAAACTTTCGGTGAATGGTCAGCAGTGCTTCTTTTGTATTTGCGGCTGTAGATAGTCCGCCTTGGTCTATCCAGCTTTGTACTTGTACATGTGCTTTGGCTTCTAACTGAAGATTGCGCTTCGTTGCGTCTTTGCTGTAGTCATTATTCAGTGCACGTTCAATATCAATTGGATGAGTATTGTGCCCCTCAATCAAATTGCTGTAATAGCAATTCATATTGCGAACCAATGCTGCCAGTGCTGTCCGTATGCCAATTGGTAGGCTGCTGCGTAAGGCTGACGATTTTGCTGCTAGCGAGATTGCTAAATCGGTTATTGCCGGTCTGTGACGTGAATCTGAAGCTAGGAGCAGCGGCTCCATCAGGTTGGAGTTCTCACCTCCATCTGAGTCCGTTAAAAAGTCCGCTTTATTGTCCGGTTTCTTATTTGCCATAAGCCTTACTATACCACTAGTTTAAGCCATTTTGTTGATAAAAAGACCGATAAAAAGACCGGTTCTATGACCGGTTCATTACAGAATGTCACCCTGCAAATTTCGGTGGACAATGGGCAACACTATTCGCCTCTACCTTGGTGTAGACGCGCTTTTCGGGAACCATTCCTCAAATAGTGCATCTTGCTTTGTGATGCTTTCTCGGCGAAAACTTTGTCTTTAATATTTCTACTAAGGTGGGCTAGTCATGCTGCAAGACTCCCAATCCATTGCCATTGACTTAGGGGCGGCTGGTTCCCTAATTGGCGATCTAACCATGTTGGCAAATCCTGCCGGACTGGTGCTCTTTGCGCACGGAAGTGGTAGCAGTCGTTTCAGTCCGCGTAATCAATTCGTTGCAAGCCGATTGAATAAATCAAGTTTGGCCGCACTGCTCATTGACCTGTTGACGGACAAAGAAGAAGAGCTTGATCAATTTACGCGACAGTTTCGATTTGATATTGGTCTTTTGTCCAGACGGCTACTAATTGCAATTGATTGGTCGCAGAAAAATAGCGCGACATGCTCGCTTCCTATAGGACTATTTGGTGCCAGCACTGGCGGTGCTTCCGCAATTATTGCCGGCGCGGTAAAACAAAATGTTGTAAAAGCTGTAGTCTCGCGCGGTGGCAGACCGGATTTGGCTTGTTCGCATCTAAATCTTTTACGCGCACCAACTTTACTCATTGTTGGTGAAGCAGACTTGGCGGTAATTGATCTGAACAAAGTAGCAATGGAAAAAATGCGTTGCAAAAGCGAACTAATAGTTGTGCCTGGTGCAACACATTTATTTGAAGAAGCAGGTGCTCTTGATTTGGTTAGTGAATACGCTGCCAATTGGTTTGCTAAATACTTGCAACCGTCTGTTGTGTCCGCTAATGAGTCTGATGGGCCGCAAGATTGAAGATGTTGTAACCATGTGTTCACAAATGACGCGTTTAATATGCCTCCTTGGTTTTTAGCAAGATCCACAGGGTAAAGTGAACTTGCCTTCAATTACTCTGAGGAGACAACACATGCTAAAGCGCAATAGCGCCAAAAAACTAATAGCATCCATGCTCGGTCTCATTGCTTGTTTGTCAACAGGCAGTTTGCCGTCTATGGCTGCTGATAATAAGATGACCGCTGTTAGAGGGACATTCTTCGACTTCGTCGATGATCCCTGGAAACACGTTGGACACGAAGAAGAATCAGCTCGCTTTTTGCCTGATGGACTTCTCGTTATGGACAAAGGCACCATTGTAGATTTCGGACCATATGCCGATCTCGCTTCAAAATATCCAGGTATTGCAACTACAACAATTCAAAACCGCATTATTATGCCGGGTTTTGTTGACGGACACGTTCACTTCCCACAAACACGTGTGTTGGGTGAATACGGTTTGCAATTGTTGCCTTGGTTGCAAGAGTGGATATTCCCTGAAGAAATTAAATACAAAAATCCGGAATATGCACGTGAAGGCGTGAGACGCTATTTCGATAACTTGTTGGCTAATGGAACAACAACCGTGCAAGATTTCGGCACATCATCGTCATCTGCTGTTGAAGCATTTTTCGATGAAGCAAGTGCTCGCAACATGCGCGTGATTTGTGGTATTGCAGGTATCGATCGCAATGTGCCGAAAGATTTTGCAACACCGCCAGATCAGTTCTATTCTGAATGCAAGAGACTAATTCAGAAGTATCACCGCAAGGGCAGAAATCTTTTTGCCATCACACCAAGATTTGCTTATGGTGATTCGGCTGATTTGTTGGAGAAGTGCCAACAGTTGCACAAAGAATTTCCGGATTGCTGGATTAACACTCACGTTTCGGAAAATCCGACAGAGACAAGAAATGCTGCTAGAGAGCATGATTGTGCCGACTACCTAGGTTGTTATGAAAAGTACGGCTTGGTTGGTCCGAAGTTTACTGCCGGACACGGTGTGTGGTTGTCTGACGGCGAAATGGAACGTCTGTCTAAAGCAGGTGCTTCAATTTCGTTCTGTCCGAATTCCAATACATTCCTTGGTAGTGGACTCTTCCGTCTGGGTAAAGCAACCGATCCCATCAATCGTGTTCGCATGACCTTCGGATCAGACATGGGTGGCGGTAACAGCTTCTCCATGATCAACGTATTGAATCAGGCATACAAAGTCGGCATGTGCAACAACACGATGCTTGACGGTAGTATCGATCCGCGTTGGCATGATGAAGCTCAATCCGAGCGCAACAAGCTCAATGCTTATCGCGCTTTCTATTCGTTGACACTAGGCGGCGCTCAGGGACTTTATCTTGACGAATTAATCGGCAATTTCAAGCCTGGCAAAGAAGCTGACTTTGTTGTCATCGATTGGAATGGTGGACCAATGGCTACAGCCTGGCACCAATCATTGATTTGCGACAAACCAACAAACATGAAGCAAGCAGAGCAATTGCTCTTCGGCGTCATGGCAGTTGGCGATGATCGTGCAATTGATGAGACCTGGGTGATGGGCAAGCGTCTTTATAAGAAGGACGCTGCTACAGGAGTCGCCAAAGGGACCAAGATAAAACAGACCGCAAGTAAGTAAATGACAGAGGGGGAGGCTAAAGCTTCCCCCTCTTCACTTTAATCTCGCTAATTTCTCGTTTTATAGGCTTCAGTGTGGGAAATCCCGATGACAGGATTATGGCCGATAGCGGAAAATTATTGAGCATTATTAGGAGACAAATATGATTCGCGCTGCAAGCCTTTCGTTAGTACTAACGGCTCTTATTGGGTTGCCTGGCTATTGCGACGCACAGCCTGGGATGGCCGGCACGGTCAGCTACCATGTCGCTAACCCTGATGGACAAAATGCTCTCGATATAGGCGACTATGCCCGCGCCGAGTCAATATACAGCGCAGCTCTTGGGTCTGCGGCTAAAAATTCCGATGACGATATGGCTTTGCACATAGGACTTGGCGAAGCACTTCTTTGGCAGGGCAAGAATGACAAAGCCGCTAAGGAATTTGCTAAAGCGCAAAGTATAAGCAAGTCAGTGCAGAATCCAAGACTGCAGTCTCAACTGCTCGATGATCTTTCGTGGCTTAGCCAGGCTAAGGGCAATCTGAGCGATGCTGAGCAGTACTGCAAAGACGCGCTCAATATCCGTGCTGAGCAAAAGGATGATGATGACTCCGATCTTATCGCCAGTATGACTCACTTGGCTTATTTGGTTGACCAAAATGGACGCCTTGAAGAAGCGGCTAATTTATACAAGCAAGCATTACTTAAAATAGGACAGGATGCGAAAAGGCGTGACTTGAACGTGGCTGACACTGTTGAGCAGCTAGCTTCAATCTACTGGCGTCAAGGAAAGCAACAGGAAGCAGCAGGGCTCTTTCAAGAAGCACTGCAAGTTAAAGCTAATTTCCGAGGACCAGCTTCGCCATACGCGCCGCATCCATATTGGCAAGATGTAATTTATAGCTTCTACAACGGCGCACCAAACTGCATGCGTCGGAATAATCAGGGACAAGATCAGCTCATCACTTCTGCTGATGGATTGACTGTAGCAGCTTCAATTTTGCCGCCTTCTCCCGATGTGCCGAAAGCTGTACGTGTAGAGTTGTTTATCAAAAATGACAGCGGACATCCAGTGCAATTCTTGCCTCGCCCCCCAATATTTATGACGATGTCGCCAAAGATGCTTTATGCCAATATGGTTGATCCATCGAAGATGGCAGATACCATCGAGAAGAAGGGAGACAGGCAAGCAGCTTGGGTGAAATTCTGGGGGCAGAATGCCACGCAATCAGTGACGACTACTGTAATGGGAAATGGTGGCTGGTATCCGCCTGTCTGGGGATACGGCGGCTCAATGCCTATCATCAACAACTACGGCAATATGAGCACTATTACAACGCAAGTGCCTGACTATGCCGCTCAACAGCGTGCATTGCAGAAAGCCGCAGACATCACAAGCAAAGCAAGACAAAATGCCGATGCAATTCGTAATCACATGCTCGGGTCAACAACTGTTGCTCCAGGGCATACGCTTGGCGGATACCTGTATTTCGATATCAATCAAACGCAAAATATCGACTTGCAAATACCTGTCGGCAACGGCACATTCGACTTTCAATTCCCGCCGCGCTAGGTGTGAACACCATCATTGAAAAGGTGCTATTCTGCTGCTATGCAATTTCGTAATAGTGGTAGCTTGGTTCTTGCTCTTATGATGTCGACTTTGCCTGCAATCAGTCAGGAGCCTCAGCTTCGTGGAATTGCAGAATTCCAGCAGGTCGCCGTAAAGGCAAATCCAATTGGCTCTAAGCTTTTTACGCAGTGCAGACCAACTAATTTTCGTTGCGTAAAAGTTGAAATATCCAATGAGCTATCTACGCCGATACTTGTAGATGGCGATCAAGCGCAAGCTGTTTCCGGCTCGCAGTCTTTCAATCAAGCGACTCAGAAAGAATTGACGGACGGCTCAGGCTGCGATCCCTCAGCATTTGCCAAAGCAATGGTTGCTGTTGTTGGTGTGGCATCTGCCGGATTGGCAGCACCTATTGCTAGTGAAATAGCCAAGAAGAATGAGGCTTTAGGTATACCCTGTGGATACGATGAAGTCAGGTTGCAAATTGAAGAAATTCGGCTCGGCAAACGGATTTTACTTCCGGGCGATAAGACTGTCGGACTTCTTTGTTTCTCAGTGCCAACTACGCCTGACAGCCTGGACGTTAAAATAACGATACCTGTTGTAACTAAAGCGCCTGATCAAGTTGCCGGACAGGTAGAGGTTCAGACATCATTGCTAAAATGATGCGGTTAGACTTCTTACAAAGGAGGAGATATCAAGGTGATGCGCAATTGTCATCGGACTAACAGCCCGCTTTTGACCATGATGCTACCGGTGGTGGCACTCGTTTTGTTTACCTTCGTATGCTTGAGTCAAGTTGCAGGTGCTGCCCCTGACCATAACCGTACGCTTATTGGTATTAATAAGAAACCTATGAACAATCCAGTTGTCGTAATGGAAACCAACAAAGGTGTAATTAAGGTTCAGATTTACGAAGCTGAAGCTCCAATCACCAGCCACAACTTCTTGGACTTGGTGAAGCGTGGCTTCTACAACGGTCTCGGCTTTCACCGCTATGAGCCGGGCTTTGTAATTCAAGGTGGCGACCCGAAGGGAACCGGCACCGGTGGATTTATCGATCCAACAACCAAAAAAGAGCGCAACATTCCATTGGAAGTAAAGCCGAACTTGAAGCATGAAGCAGGTGCTATTGCTATGGCAAGAACAAACGATCCTAATTCAGCTAGCTCACAGTTCTACTTCACGCTGGCTGCAACCCCATTCCTCGATATGCAATATGCCGTTTTCGGCAAAGTTATCGATGGCATGAAGGTAGTTGAAAGCCTCCGCGCTGGCGACAAAATGACCAAGGTCACCGTAATGGAGCCAGCTGTTAAATAGGCTGAACTGCTTCCATTTATATATGTAGGGGCGCATTTCGATGTGCCCCTACTGCTTTTTTGGGCACCCAGGCTGCTTTTAATCTGTCAATCATTAAAAACCGCTTGACATTAAGCTGCGCTAATCTATAATCTTGACATTAGAGTGAGTTAATTGTTGTCCGTTGGATGACAAGCTCTGACAGCAGCTTACTAGGGGGTCCGAGTCCATGAACAGAAAAGAGAAGGGCGCAGTCCTGACTTTGACGCTTGCCTTTGTTATTGTCTTTGCATTGCTGGCAGGCTTTTTCTTCTTATTCGGCAAACTCATCGGCGGTGATAGAGAATTACAAAACGCCACCGATGCCGGCGGACTTAACGTCGCCAAACAAGCTTTGAAAAGACCCAAAGTAACCCTCAATGGATTGGAGCAAACATACTTTGGCGGTTTGACTAATAACGGACAAGTAGATCTTCTTACATACAACCGTTGCGTCGGACAAGCACTGTTGGTGGCAATGAATGCTTCAACAGAAGGTACTCCGCGAGCACTAGCCAATGCGCAACAAGCAATTGATATGGTTTGCACGGGCGACGCTAGTATCGGCGGACGCTTGGCCAAATCGCTTTCTAATGGTTCTGATATGGGACAGTACTTTGCCGATGTGGCGTCCGCTAACTTCGTACGCATGATGGGTGCCGGTGCATCCACGTCGCACTTGGAAGGTAAATATGCAACTGGTTATATGAAGTCCGGTGCGGCCAGTAACGTGGACTGCAATCCAAATTGCTTGCCTTTATATCCAGGTACCAACAGACGTATTCCTTTTGTAGGAAATGTACTTACAAACAAACAGTCATCCCGTAAATTCAATTACATGTCCGGCTATGTGAATATGAATATTCAGGGCATTGGTCGCCCGTTATCATTTGTGCCATTGAGACCGGGAAGTGCTCCGCACTTAGTTTCAATGACTGACTTCAATGCTGCATCGGAAAGACCGGCTAATTTAGGCACGGTTCCACCAAATGCTTTCAAGGCAAGTGGTGCAGCTAAGGATTTGTCGGCCGCAGCTGGTGCCATTGTCGGTTGTCTTGGTGCTGACTACACAGCGTCCATTCCACGCGGCTACATTGTAATTTCCAACGGTGGCGGTCATTCGTTTTCCGGCACGCTCGGTGATAACCAAAATATCTTTGCTCAAGAGTTGAACACCGGAATTTTTGTTGGACCAAACGATGGTTCCGGTAATCGCGCTTACACAACTAATCCAACGCAGTACAACCAGTGGTTAACTTACAATCAAAATCTTGCTGCCGGTAAACCAACAGGGCCAGCGCCGTCATCTGCAGGTATTTATGGAGCGAGCCCGAGTTCAATTAAGTCGGCAGCGACGATGCTTACTTACATGGATGCCGGCAGTTCGCTGTATAACCAAATGCTGCCGAAATTCTTTGATACTTATGGCACAAAATATTTGAGTTCACCTGGCGTGCAATTCAGCTCAAGCAGCCAGATGGCAATTGAAAACGTTAAGACACAGGTGATGGCCGCTTTCCAACACGTAAAGCGTGTTCACGATCCAACGGATCCTTGGTACAGCTTTACGGCTAGCGTTCCTGGACCGTCGGGATTGGAATACTTCAATCACAACCAAGCCTATTCCAATATTCCTGATTTTGCCAAACCAGGCACTTTGAGTCAGTTGTTGCCGCAAGCTGGTGCCAACAACATCATGGAGCAAATTGCTCAGCGCATGTACCAGATGAAGCCGGAGGCAACTGCGGCTGAAATTAACAGCGTGCTGAACGGCAGAACAATACCGATGGGTGCAGTTATGTACATCTACAAGAACCTTGCCGGTGCTTTGACCATGACCTCAACTCCGCCGCCATGGGTCAACAGTAATGCAGTGCCCGATGGCAATCCGCAATTCTCACATGTGACCTATTCAACTCTTTTCAGATCAGTTGATGCGGCCGGTGATGGTGGGGCTCCTGTCTATCCATACATGCACTCTTCGCCGGAGCTTTATGGTGATGACCAAGTTACTTTCACGCCATCGTCAGGTCATAATAATTTGCTTGGAGAACTCAATATGTCACACCAAGCAGGATTCGGTGGTGTGCCGGGTTCTAATACCGGCGTATTTTCTGATCCTAACTAGGATGGCACGGGGGTGTCCAATGAAATGCACATTTAAAAAATATGTTTACGCAGCGCTGATGATGACTCTTGTAATTGGAGGAGCAAGCATACCAGCTTCAGCTAATTCAGAAACAAGCTACCAGGTAATTAATTACTTGCCTCAGCTGCCTGATTTTCCGCAGTACACCGGCAATTACAAAGTCCTGCGTGCTGTGGTTATGCCACAGTCATGGGGCGGAGCCACATACGGCATTTCCTTTGCGTGTCGTGAGACACCACAAATGGTTTATGACTGGTATGCAGATGTATTACGTGGCGAGAAATGGGTAGTTGATACAAAAGCAGGCAATGGAAGAATTGACGGCTCGAAGAAAAACGGCAATTTAGTGCGAGTGCACGTTAGTCCCACCGGTATGGGTGACATGCGCTCAACTGTAATGATCGAGTATCGCATCGTCAAAGCAGTCGCTATTGATGGCGTCGACGAATCAAGCGACGAGTCGAAGGAGCGCAGGTAACATGAGAAATGGCAGGGGACAAAGAGGCAGTCAGTTAGCTGAATTCGGACCGGCAATGGGTATTTTCATTCTGCTCATTGTATTTCCGCTAATCAACTTCGCATACATCGGATGTGCTTATGGCGCTTCCTGGTTTTTGAACCACATCATGGTTCGCGAATTAGCATTGACCAATCCAAAGGATAAAGATGCTGTTGAAGCTGCTGAAGATCGAATTGGGCAAAATTGGGCCAATACCGGACTGGCAAGTCTCATCGGTATAACACCGGCGAACTACAGCACTAAGGTAACCAACAAAGATTTGACATACACGCCAAGCCAAAACCCGGATTTTGTGCGTTTGACTTCAGAAGTGAAGGTCAAACCACTAGTGCCGATGCAAGCGTTTGCCGATGTGCCTGGCTTGGGAGCAGATTTGACTTTTAGTTTTACAGAAGAACAACCCTTAGAAGAAAAGGGTCTGGATTAGTTTTTATCAGGGGATAAGAAAATGGTGACAAGAAACTGCGTCAGGCGTGATGCCAAAGGAACCAGCATAATTGAGTCAGTGCTGGGCATAGTATTCGTTGTGATTCTAGTGCTGTTTTTCATCGACGTCGGTGCAGTTGTAACCTGCCAAACAAACAACGAACGCATGTGCAAAAACGCCGTGCGCGCCGCTTCTGAAAAAGATACTTCAGTCGAAGCTAAAAAGTCCGCCGAAGAAATCGTCAAAAACACACAAGCATCGCAGATTTTTACATCACCGAAGATGTTTGACTTCGAATACGATCCTTCATCCGGCATGGTCTCTGCCAAAACATCAGCCGTCTGCAACTTGCCAGTCCCTGTACCGGGCATTGCCAACCTGACTTCAGTCGAGATGCAAGCCAAATCCGTCGAAACGATAGTCGCTATTCTGGCTGACTAACTAAACCTTGATGTAACGTCCGGATGTCCAGGCGCTGCCGCCTGCTCCTACGGCTACGCCGACTAGAAGCAGAATGATGAATGTCGGTAACAAGCCGTATTCCATGTTGTTGGGCAGAAGAGGCAGGAAGCTCAACAGCTGCTCGCGGACGTATGAGTCGGCATAGATGTTGACGCCGAAGAGAATTATCAATGAAAGAAATGCGGCGCCCATTCCGTAGGCTGCGCCTTGCAATACTAGAGGCCCTTTGATGTACCAGGGACTTACGCCCATCAAG
Organism: Candidatus Obscuribacterales bacterium; assembly: GCA_019744775.1. Lineage (NCBI taxonomy): Bacteria > Bacillati > Candidatus Melainabacteria > Candidatus Obscuribacterales > Candidatus Obscuribacterales bacterium. The sequence goes on along the minus strand of JAIETZ010000001.1, from coordinate 472,445 downwards.
GAAAGAATTTCAATTTCACGCTGTCTGGCTTCGATTACAAGGTGAATGGTGTTGCCTATCACGATTAGAGTGGCAGCGGTCAATGCGCCTGTCACGATAATGCCGGCTAATTCCAAGAAGTGGCGCAAGCGATTGATGTTGCGCGCTACTTTTAGCGGATAGCGAACGTGCTCAACGGCTTTGATTTTCTGCAATTTGTTGGCGGTCTTTTCCACAACTTGCATTGAGTTGAGTCTTACGTGCAAAGTATTAGGCAATGGGTTGTTGACCCCTGCTACACGGAAGCTTGATTGCATATCGCGCCAGGCGACATCTTTTGGAACGATTTCTACCAGCGATACTTGTGGCAACTGGCTTATCTCGCGAGCAATTGCTTTAGGGTCATAGCCATCTTTTAAGTAGGCAGAAATTTCCAGTTGCGAACCCCAGGCATTAACGACATTTTTTAAGGTCATGGTCAATTGCAAGACACCACCGAAGATGGTGAGTGCAACAGCCAAAATGCCTATGACGAGCCAGTTGGACCAGCCGCTTTTACGCATGCCCAAAATTGTTTCCATACCAACTCTAGCTAGGATACGAAGCTGTCTCATGGAGTCGCTACTTTGACCTCCATCTCGTATGTGCCGCTGTCTACGTCAGAGACAATTTCTCCGTTGCGCAAACTAATAACGCGGCGACGCAATGAGTTGACGATGAATTGATCGTGTGTGGAAATAAGTACGGTTGTTCCACGTGAAGAAATACGTTCAAGCAATTGAACAATTTCCAACGATGTTTGTGGATCAAGATTACCTGTTGGTTCGTCCGCAAGAAGCACTGGCGGTCCGTTGACGATTGCTCGCGCAATGCCAACACGCTGTTGTTCACCGCCGGACAATTCATCCGGATAAGCTTTTGCTTTGTCTTCTAGATTTACTACACAAAGAGCACTTGTTACACGTCTGTTGATTGAACTTTGATCAACACCTAATGCGCGCAAAATGTAAGCAACGTTATCGAATACTGTTTGACGCGGCAGTAATTTATAGTCTTGGAAAACAATTCCCAAACGTCTGCGCAAGAGCGGAACTTGTCTTGCGTGAATGCGCGTGATATCAACGCCGCCAATAAAAACTTTGCCGGAAGATGGAACTTCTTCACGATACAAAAGACGCATGAGCGTAGACTTGCCCGCGCCGGAAGGACCAACTAAAAACGCGAACTCACCGAGTCCAATGTTCAAATTTGCGTTAACTAGGGCAGGTCTGCCGCCGTAGTCTTTATTGACGTTTTGAAGTCTTATCATTCTTAACGCTCCGGCGATGGCGAGCCCTCGTCTTCGCTAGCTATCCAGCTCTACCACGCTTCGCTGCGAATTGCTCTATCGCAATTCTTTGCTCCGCTATTGCTTGTGGTCATTTTGTAGTGGAACATCATAGAAGCCGGTCACCGCAAGCCTTTTAGAGCACTCGATCATAGCATGGAAGTCAGCAGGAGAGGGCACCTCAGTAGGTGACAAAAGTGTTTAGCTGAAATTTTGTTCACCAGTGTCTTGAGCAACACTTTTCTGGCTTTGGAAATAGCAGGCGCTGCAAAGTGCGTCTGTGCCGTGTAATTGCGCGGCTATGTCTTTACATTTTGGACATAGAGGATATCCATGCTTTTTTCGCCATTGTTTGAGTCTTAATTGTCTCTCAAAAAGTGCCGTTAAGCGCGCGGGCAAATCAGGAATCGCCCGTGAATGAGAATGCTCAAATTCAGCCACTGCTTCCTTAAGCTCATTCAATTCCGCTTCGCCAAGAACCACGTTTGCCAAGTCCTCTAGAGTTGGTTCCGGCAGTGGTGGTGCGGCTTCCAGCAAGGTGTGATCTGATTCATGTTTGTGGAAGTGTTTTAAATCAAAGCGAAGCCCTGTCAACTCGATAGACAAGCCACGTCCTGCGGCTTGAATTTTCTTGAACAATTGAGGCTTTAGAAGTGACAATTCATGCCCGGTTGCTGCGTTTCTTACCGAGACGACCAGAGTGCCTTGATAGTCAATAAATAGTCCGCGTGAGCGCTCACCCAGTACACCGCCTGCAATCGTGGGCCAGAGATCCATCAGGGTGCGCTCTTTGAGACGTTTGTCTAGTCCTAGATTGTGCACGACTCGGCTCAAGACGCCGTCGACACGCGACAGTGCTTTTCGTTTGGCTGATCCTGGTCCTGTGAACATGGGTCTATCTTGAAAACTTCTTTGTCTAACCAATCTGTGTATATTCTGATGAATTCAGGCTTTTGTAGCAACGAAGAAATCCTTATCTTTCCAGTTGCCCATAAGTTTGATGCGTTATAATCTCCCTCTATATATTTATTCGAAATCTGTCGCGAGGAAATGTCAGTGAGCGCTGAAAAAATGATTGAAGAACTCAAGAAGAGATTCAACCCACAGGCGGCTAAGGATGTCTCGGCTACTTTTATGTTTTCCGTCAAAAGCGACAACGGTGCAACTCAATGGTTGACCAAGATCAACAACGGCACCTGTGAATTCGTCCCAGTAAATGGCGCGCCAACGGCTAAGCCGGATTGCACAATTTCCGTTAATGCCTATGATCTCGATATGATCATGAGCGGACGCATGTCAGCTATGACTGCAGCTTTGTCCGGTGTGCTCAGCATAGATGGTGAGCTTGGATTGGCAATGCAATTAGTGCCAATTTTCTTCGGACAACAAGCAAGCTTGTTCTAAGACGTCTGTATCTTTATTCTGTTTTGTAGGGGCGCATTGCATGCGCCCTTGCCGTAGAATCTCACGTCTATAACATACGAAATTCTTAGCGGAGCCTGCCCTGAGCGTTAGTCGAATGGGTTCAGGCTGACAGTCCTTACTATTATTTAGCTTCTATATTTTCGTACTTAGGTTCGAAACTTGGAGCGTTGGTTGATACCACATAATTTCCGACAGTGGGCAGTAAAGCTTCTGCCGCTTTGTGCAGTATAGGCATAACGGTGGAATCACTGTGAGTGGGAATTTCTGGTGCTATTAATCCAGATACGTCTTTTGGTGGCACGGGAATTTTTATGTCTACGGAAAGTGCCATCAAGGGAAGAATAATGATAATTGCGGCTTTTGCTACGCCCCAAAATCCACCGGCTATTTGATTCAAAACAATCGGGGTATGTTCGGCAAATCTTCCTTTGAGAAACATGCTGATGATTAGTTCAACTGCTGTATCAATAGTCAACCAACACATTACGTAGCCGGTGCCAACTGCTGGTAGCGGATCAAGTCTTAACTGCTGCGAGAGCCATTGCGCAAAGTCAATGTAAATATGCTGCGTGATAAGAGTTGCGGCTACTATTGCGATAGGGCTTGGAAGCGATGCCAGAAATCCGCGCTTCCAGCCGGCAATGAATAGTCCAATAGCTAAGACTGCTGTTAATCCGTCCCAGAACATAGCCTATCCCCCACAATTTTTGCATCCACCGCTTTTCGCATTATATCCTGCGGGCAGATCATTGCGGTCCAAAAAGCGAATGATAAAACGGCTTGCTCGATGAGCATGTCCAGTCCGTCAATGCCTGTCATACCTAAGACCTTCGCGTGTCTCATAAAAGGTGTCAGATCTGGTGCTTTTGCGTAGACCATATCGAATAAAAGCGCTTCGGGTGCTGCAAACGACATGAGGTCTTTTGCCCAAGCGGGCAATTCTTTGTCTTTAACCCCTATATCTGTAGCGTTAACGATTAATGAGGGCTTGTCTTTGCTCTTAAGACTGTCAACCAAACTGATAGAGACATTCTTGGGTTTACCAAGCTGTTGAATGAGTTCTTCTGCCTTTTCCTTATTGCGTCCGACAATTACTACCTGCGGATATTCAAGCTTAATAAGACCGTGAGCAGCGGCTCTTGCTGCGCCTCCAGTGCCAAGAATATAAGCACTGCCTTGTCCTGGCTTACCGGCAGTAAGAGTCGTTAAAGACTGCATGAAGCCACCAAGATCCGTATTGTGGGCAACGATAGTGCCTGACGGTAAAACCTTCATGCAATTAATTGCTCTGGTTAATTGCGCTTCTTCCGTGAGGCTGTCAGCGAGACTGAACAACTCTTGCTTGTAGGGAACCGTGACATTGAGTCCGATGAAACCATTTGCGATTAGTTCCGTGACTCGAACTTTGAGATCTTCCGGACGAATATCTATTAGATCGTACGTTCCTGATAATCCGAAGTGATCTAGCGCAGCCTTATGCAGCGTAGGCGAAAGCGAATGGGCTACCGGATGCCCAATGAGACCGAGTCGGTAGTACCGAGACATATTTAGCGCTCCGGCGCTGCAGAGCCAGTGCCTTTGCTTGCCTTCCGGCTACCCACGCTCCCCCGACGACACATTTAGTGTCGTCTCCTTGCATTGCTCCTCGCAATGCTCCATTCTCGCTGTTGCTTCATGATGAAGTCCTTAGTACTGAGATTCTTGTACAGTGGCGACGCGCATGCGTTTGATGCCGGCAGCAGCAGCGGCCGTCATGATAGCGACCACATCGCGCTGTTTAGCATCACCGTCGGCATTGACTGTGACCGGCACATCATCACGACCGGCGCGTACTTGTAAGTCTTTTATTTTCGCTTGAATTTCTTCAGTGGTGGCGCCTGCAGGAAGCTCTTTGCTGTTGATAGCAATTTTGCCTGTCTTGTCCACGTCAATAAAAATAGCTTTGCTCGCATCATCTTTTTTAGCGTTGCGAGTTTCTGGTGGTTTGATTTTCAGATCTGATTTGTCGATAAGGGGCGCAATCAAGATCATGATTACCAGAAGTACAAGGAATACGTCGGTAAGAGGAGTGACGTTTATATCCTCAAAGTTCTGGCCTGTTTGACCCATTGCCATAAACGATCACCCCCCTTTCCTTAATATCCGGGCGCATGCGATGCGCCCCATTTGTAGTCCCTAAATTACCGTGTGTGTCCTGCTGCTTCTGTTCCGACGAAGCTCAAGAACAAGAGCTTGAGGAGCAAGAAGTCATCATCAAAACGCTTCACTGTGTTGGTGTAGACGTTGTTGAAAATAACAGCGAGGATGGCGACGATAAGACCGTAACCTGTAGCGATAAGCGCTTTAGCCACACCGGTAACAACTACCGGGGTGCCACCACCGCCGACGCCCAATTGGTCAAGTGTAAATACAACGCCGACCACTGTTCCGAACAATCCAATAAATGGTGCAGTCGCTCCAATTGTTCCAAGAATAGCCAGGTTCTTTTCCAGTTTGCGTGTAACAAGACCTACGGTAATGTCGAAAGCTTTGGAGAAGTCTTCCTTCTGTTCAGCCATCAAACGCACGCCTTCTTCAGCTACTTCGCCGATTACACCACCGAGGCGGCTGCAAGTTGCTTGAGCTGCTTGCAATTGACCACGCTCCAGCTCACGCTGCAGTTGGTGAATGAAGGCGGATACATCGCGGCGATTTTTTTGGTAGTAAAGATATCTCTCGATAACTACCGCAACCGTCAAGATGGAGCAAATGGTAATGGGAATGGAGGCAAACCAGTCCCGGATCATGAACTCCATGAAGAAGGTGAAGAATTTGTTTTCCATGGTCTCTCCTGGTTAGTTGGCAACCTGCTAAGCGCTACTTTAAAGATTATCTACAAGAGTGTATCAGAACTGACGGAACGTTCCACGTCCACCACCGCCAAATACGTTGTAGTCAAAGGTAAATTGAATGTCGACATCTGTCGGCGCACCGGCTGGCAAGGGTCTAAATGGTGCGGCATTTTCCACAGCCTTTAGCGCAGCCTGGTCGGCAATAGCCATGCCAGACGTGTGATCCAGGCGCAAGTGAGAAAGTGATCCGTCAGAGTGAATCTTGAAAATTACGACCACGCGTCTTGATTCTTGACCTTTTGGTGGGAACCAAGCGCGCTTAATGCGTCTTTGCAAATCGGCCATATAAGGACCGAAGTCAACATCTTTTTGAGCATCAAGTGATGGACGTCCGTTGGGATTGTTATTGGCATCCGGGTTGCCGCGAGCACCTTCGCCGCCGCCCCCACCTGCCGGACTACCGGCTCCACCGCCTGAAGCGCGTGGAATAGACGGGGCAACTGCAATAGCTGGTCCACCAGATGATCCGCCTGGAGCGCCACCGCCTCCGGCTCTAATTGGTGCCGGTGCGCCGCCTGAAGGACCGCCGCCGCCACCTAAAGAGGTTGGTCCACCGCCCATTTGAGCCTTAGGCATGGGGTTGCCGGCAAAACCGCCGCCACCGCCACGACTATTGGAAGCCATTGGAGCAGTAGATCCTGGAGCAAAACCTGATTGAGAACCACCACCACCGGCTTTAGGTGCCGGGAAGAATGATGGAATGCCACCACCACCTTGAGACAAAGAAATTGGTGATGGATGTGGCGAAGGTGCTGCACCACCGCCAGCCGGGCCACCGGCTGATCTAGCCATTGGCATCGGTGCTCCACCGCCTGGACGAGCAGTTGGTGTAGGCGATGGACTTGGGCTTGGTGAAGGTGCGCCTGATGGTTTGAAAAATGGCAATGGGAATGGAGCCGGACTCGGGCTTGGATGCGCCGAAGGAGAAGGTGACGGGCTCGGTGAAGGATTAGGAGTCGGTGATGGACTCGGTCTTGGTGATGGACTTGGTGAAGGATGAGCCATCGGTGAAGGTGTCGGACGTGCAGTTGGAGTCGGCATTGCTCTAGTCGGAGTTGGACGCGCTGCAGGTGTCGGCGTTGGCGCCGGAGATGGATGCGGTGTTGGCGTCGGCGATGGACGCGGAGCCGGTGTAGGAGTTGGAGCCGGAGCCTGACGAGTTGGTGTCGGCTGAGCTGGTCTTGGTGTCGGTGAAGGTTGAGCCGGTTTTGGTGTCGGTGTGTTATGTTCCGACGGTTTTGCCGGACTTGGCTTTGCAGACGGTGCATTTGCTTTGCTTGCTGCCTTTGGTGCAGGCGATGGAGCTTCAACGGGCTCTTTGCGATGCTGTCCGGATGATTCGGATGCATGTTGAGCGCGTCTTTTCGACTGAATCTTTTTCTGTGTGATCGGCTGATCTTGAATGAACTCAATATCGGTTACTTGAGTTTTTGGTGGTGGTGGCACTAAGAAGAAAAACGCCAGGATGAAGCAAGTCATCATCATGGTGAAGTGCACAATGTACGAACCGGAAGTTGCTTCCGGCATTTCCACAACATACTCAGGATAAATGTGTTTTCTTTGAATTGTTGCTGCGTGATCGTAAGCATCACGCACTGCAAACGAAATGAAACTCAAAACGAGTCCGATAAACATTATGGACACTGCGCTGCCGAAGTGAGCTTGGCTAACTACTTCAACCAGCAAGTGATTTGGTTTGACGTGAAAACTTTGTCCCATTCCCAGAAGGAAGGACAAGATAGGATCGGTGAAGATTATCACCAGGAAAATTATGAAGTTGATGGCGCTTACGCCGAGGAATAGAAAACCTTTGCGTGTCTGACCGTTATACAGCTGTCCCAGTCCGGGAATGATCGAAAGCATAGCCGCAACGCTTGGATCGCGTGGTGGCTGTGAAAAATTGCTTGGACGGAAAGATGTACTAGTCATTTCTTGCTGCTACGAAGATGGAAAGACGTTCTCGGCGTAGCGGTCCAGGTCATTTTGAGTAGTAAGTTTTATTATTAACGCCGTGTTAAGTATAACACAGTACGTATGCCTACCACTGGCCAGTACCGCCTTTTGCCAATTTGAAAATGCGTCCCCCCTAACTATGCCTTGTAATCGTGTTGTACCCGGCGTGTGCCTTTTATTGCTCTTTTTACTTGCTTTATTCAAATGTTAAGTCACTTAATATTAGATTTTAAAATAGGCGCACTCGTCGGGCTCTAGTGTTTTTCCTGAATTATCAGTCTTATTGTCTATGTCCTCCAAAAACGTTGTAGTCAAACGTGAATTGAATGTCGACATCGTTAGGAGCATATTTGGGAAGTTGCTTAAACGGTTGTGCATTTTCCACAGCTACAAGCGCTGCTTGATCGGCACGCGATGAGCCGGAAGATTTTTCTATTCGCAAATTCGAAACATGTCCGTCACTGTGAATCTTGAAATTTACTACGACGCGTTTTGTTTCTTGATCCACTGGTGGAATCCATGCGCGCTTAATTCTCCTTTGTAGTTCGTCCATATATGGACCGAAATCCGGACTTTGAGTACTTCCAGGACTTGAACGATCGCCTGAATGATTTGCATCCGAATTAGCTTCGCGTCCTATTCCTGGTGCTATGCCGGGGAGAGGAAGACTTGGTGCAATAGGAACAAATCCATTTCCATTTGTTGGTCCACCAGTATTGGCCCTCATTGGCTGAGGCGCAGTAGTTGTTCCGCCTCCATTTGATCCGAAATTTGTGCTGGATTTCGGCATGGGCAAGTTTCCTTGACCAAATGAATTGGCGGATGCAATCGGTGATGTTGATTGTGGCGCATGCGAATTTACATTGCCCGCATTTGATCTGGCAAAGTTTGTCGACGTTCCCATATTTTCGGGCGCTAAATTAACTTGTCTTGCTTCCGGAGCTGTGACAAATTGACTGTTTTGTCCTACGCGCGAAATAGGAGTTGGTGGGGTAGATGCTAGATGTTGCGAAAGTGTGGGCACAGGGACCGATGCTTTTTGCGCCAATTGCGGTTGTGCCGGTAATGGTGCAGAAGTGAGCATTACTGTTCTTGAAGCTGGTTGTGGTGCGTGAGCAGCGTAAACCGGCAAATTGGGCTTTGCAATCGGCATGACTTTCTTTTGCGGTTTTGATGGTGCGCTAGCCGAAGAGCCGGCTTTTGCTATCTCTTTGTTGGGATTATGTTTGCCTGATGGTTTTGACGCATTTGTCGACTGAATGTGTGTAATTGTTTTGACGGGTTTTTCCTTCTTGAAATTTTCAATAAACATGATGTCTGTTACTTGTTGTTTTGGTTTGGGCGGAACAAGAAAAAACATTGCCAGAATGAAACAACTGGCCATGAGCGCGAAATGAATGATGTAAGAGCTTGAAGTTGCTTCAGGCATTTCCCAGATGTGCTCGGGATAAATGCGTCTGCGTTTGGTGAAGGAAGCTTGATCGTATGCATCTTGAATGGTGTAGGCAAGAAAACTCAAGAACATTCCGCCAAACATAATGGATACGGTGCTGCCGAATGTAACTTGTTTCAACACTTCGATGAGTTGATCATTTGGTTCGATGTGATAAGCCGCGCCAAGTTGTGTCATGTTGAGGATCATTTGATCGTTCAGCACAATGACTAGAAAGAGCAAAAAATTTATTGCACCGACAACAAGAAATAGAATTCCCTTTCTGTTTTGTCCTTCATATATATGCCCGAGACCAGGAATCAAAGACAACAAGGCCGCTCTTCCGGCGTGATCGTATTTCGACATGATTCACCTGCGTTGCTGGTACGCTAAGTGTAATGTCAAGGATGCGCGGTATCGACGGGCTTTGCCTGGAGTGGATACTAGTATTTACCCTGGGGTTTTGTGCGGGCGCATGCAATGCGCCCCTACGAGGGCAGATTCAATTGGAAATTACATTACAGGCATGCGCAGGTCTTCGCCGAGTTCGATTTTTAACTCGTCGCCTGGACGCACATCAACACGCTTGCCTTTTTTAATTAGAAGAATTGCTGCACCAACTGCAACACCGACACCGGCACCGATACCAGCGCCGACTCCCGGACTTACGCGTCCTTGTCCTGTTCCACCGGCAAGAAGACCAATTCCTAAACCGGCTGCCGTCGGCAGAGTAATGGTGGCACCATCAATAGCAATATCTTTCAATCCACGACGTGCGTGCACAACACCACCATGTGCCACCAGATTGGCCACAATTGGAATTTGACGATCGTCTGGAGTTGTAACTGTGTCGAATTTCAGGCTGACCGCACCGGATCTGCCCATTGTCTTTGGCGGACTTATTTTAGCGATACGTCCTTTGATGATTGAACCAGCCGGCAATACTGTTGATCCATCAATTGATAGATCTTCAGATGATCTAGCTGTAAATTCATCGCCTTCCTGACTGGTATCACTGTCAACAGCGCTATCCATAATGATTGGAATTTTTGTTCCAACCGGAACCACGCGAATATAACCTGTCAGTTTACGGCTGGCTATTTGTGTGCCATCGGCAGGTGCCTCATCATCAATAGATGAATGAGCTACTTCTTCTTTGGCAGGTGTGGCAGCGGTAGTTTCTGTCTCTTTATCCGGATTGCTGGGGGCTGCCGGAGCTGCCTGAGTCGATTCTTGGGATTCGGGCGGCTCTTCTGTAAAGAACTTGAAGTTAAGCCCATTGCCGGAATTGGCAGGGGCATTTTCGGCGTAACCGGGCGCGCAGGTCGCTAAAACCGCCAGGGCGCTTGCTAGTGCAGATAAGGACTTCAGTTTCATTGTTGTGATTTTCAAGAGCTGCTCTTTCCAGCGACTCGACAGTTTAACATGTGACCTATTGGCAAGCAAATTACCGTTTTCTGAAAAAGACCTCTATCGTTAAGAAAAATACAAGTTTAAACTAGATAGTAGGATGACTTGGCAGTAGCCGGAGAAGTGAAAGTGATTAATTGCCCAATATGTAGTGTGGTTAACGATGACGCAGCCCGTTTTTGTGCTGAATGTGGGCAGCGCCTTCAGCCTGATCCGGCTCCCGTAGCCACCCAAATGCCGGCAAAAGAGCCGGAAATCGCCGCCCCGCCGCCAGTTCAGGCAGCGCCTGAGATTGTGCCGACACAGCCGGCAGTCACTCCGGAAGCTATATCGGCAATTGAAGAGGCTAAAAGACCAACGCCACCAAAACCAATGAAGAAATTGCACTCGCCTTTGCTCAAGCCGGATGAGTACGAAGAAGAAGAGGAGCCACCAATCCACACAACCGGAAAGAAAGGTCGCGCGTTAAGATCACCAATTTTGGGTGGCTCAGAACCATCATACGAATATGAATCCGAGCAAGATGAGTTTGCCTCCAAACATAAAGGACTGAGATCTCCATTGTTAGGTGGTAGTGAAGTTGAGCAACCGCAACATCGCTTTGCGGCAGAGCCGAGTCATACAAGGCCGGGTCATTTGCATTCACCGCTTTTGGATTCTACATATGATGAATATGATGATTTCATCGATGACTTTGAAACAGTTGAAGATCCAAACGTTTTGCGCTCGCCTTTGCTTGCTGCAAAAGTTCCGATGCACACACATTCCCATGAGCCAAAAGAAGAGACGCCGGCTCCGACTCCAGCAGCACCGCCTCCGGTGACTCCACCTGTTGCACCACCGGCATCAATGAATCCGCCAATTAGTTCTCCAGTAAGTGTGCCACCAACATCATCACCGATGCCCGTGGCAACTCCAACGCCAAGCGCGCCAAGTCAGACTCCTTCAATGAATACGCCGTTGTCTTCACCGCTTGAATCTGCAAGTCGTTTTCCAACAGCAGGTGTTGGTCAATTGCCACATCCAACTAAATTGGGCGTAGGTGGACCAACTGGGTTGAGATCATCATTATTAGGTTCTCAAGAGGAAGAGGAATACGAATCTTCACGTTATGCTCCTCCGCCCGAACAGCACCAAGATGCAGGCATGTCAAGCGTTATTCGTATGTTTGTTTGGCCTTTAGCTTTGGCAGCCTGCGTCAGATTATGGGTAATGGCTGAATATGCGGCCGGCGGAATGCTTTCACCGCCAGTCATTGCCGGCGAGTTGTCGCACATAGTTGTGATCGCTTTTCTTATATTAGTTGCGATAAACTATCCGACTCAAAAGAGATTTTGAAAAACGTAACTTGGCAAGTGTCAACCGCATGGTATATTGACTCAGAATCTGCGTTAGAGGTCATTAGGTGTTTAAGGTTCGAATCACAGCCTGGCTTCTTCTAGCCCTGACTATCAGTCAAATATCTCCTTGCTGGTCCCTCGGATTGGGGCGCCGGCAAAATGTGCTTAGCAACTTCATTAATCAACCGAATGAAAAGTTGTCGGAAGATGGCGAACCAGAAACACAAATTCCGGAAGGACAGAGTTCAAAACCTGTTGATCTTTCACCAATGTCTTTAGACGGCGCAGCACCGGTTGAGTCAACCGGCAGCGACGGTAATTATTTGAAGTCGACTGTTACCAAACAAGACTTTGTTCCAAAAACACAGGACTCTCAAACAAAAGACGCAAGTCTCAATGATTTGACTGCCACCAATTCAGCTGAAGGCGGAAAGAAAAAGGGCTGGTTTGGGCGTCGTGGTCTAATGAAAGACGCCAAAGACGTTAACTTAGTGCCGATTCCATTGATGGATTCTGCTGAGGAAACTGCTGACAAAACAGATCTCGTTGAGAATGCTGAAAAAACTCAGTTAGCTGATCTTTGGGAAGCAGCGCTTAGCAGATCGCCTGATATTCAATTTGTTATTCAAAAGTTGATGCCGAGTTCCGATCCGGGACACGCAGCAACTGTAATGATGAAAATGCTTTCCACACTTGTATATGGTGGTATGAATGCCGCAACCATGGTTATGCCGGGTGCTGCAACTTACGCTGGTACAAGCGTTGGTGCTTCTATGATGATGAATCTCATCAATGGCATGGAATCAAAAAATGCCAAGAAAGCACAAATTTCTCAAGAACAGCAAATCATGCTTTATCAAATGGTGCGCGGTGTTGCAGACAGAATGGTCGACAACTATCGCAACTACAAAAGAGACATGATTGCGCTTTCGCGCTCACTTACTGATTTGTCAGACTTGCAAGCAATGATCAGCGAAGCGCGTGCTACACAAGACGCCGCCAAGCAAATTGAAATGGAATACACGTTGCGCAAAGCACAACGTGATGTCGATGTGGTTGCGAATAACGTCAAACACCACAGACAAAGTCTCATAGATCTATCAGGAGCAGAAGCCGTCTCCAAATTGGACAAGCAATTGGACGAAGAGCAAAAAGCAGTAGAAGTTGCCTCTCCGCCAGTTGATGCTCAAAAAGAAAAGGTAATGTAATCAATTACCATGACGACTTTTCGTCCAAGCAAGCAACTAATTATTTGGATACTCGTTGGACTTTCTCTGCTGGCTATTCCAGTCGGGCTTATAAGTTCATATGTGACAGCATCTAAAAATGCTGATGCGGAGTTTGATTCTTCGCCGTTTCGTCCGGTTATTGATCATTTGCTTGTATTAGAGTTGAAGGGCATGATTGCTAGTGGTGGTGATGAGTCCGCTTTTGCAAAAGTTGGTACTGCCGGATGGTTGAATCGCCAGTTGAGACGGGCGCAGAAGGATAACCACGTCAAAGGTGTGTTGCTCAGAATAAATTCGCCTGGTGGAACTGTTGCGACAAGTCAGGAAATTCAACAGTCGGTTTTGGCATTTCGTAAATCAGGCAAGCCAATTGTTGTATCGATGATAGATGTAGCCGCTTCCGGCGGTTACTATGTCGCTTGTGCGGCGGACAAGATTGTTGCTTTACCAGGGACTATTACGGGCTCAATTGGCGTGATCATGAATCTGTACAACTTAGAAGGTGCCGAACACAAATTGGGCATTGAGTCCAATGTTGTTAAATCCGGAAAATTCAAAGATATCGGCTCATTTAGTCGACCAATGACGGCTGAAGAACGTGAATTACTGCAAGGAATTATTGCCGACACATATGATCAATTCGTCACTGCTGTTAGTGAGGGACGTCATATGGATGTTGCGGCAGTTAAAAAGATTGCCGATGGCAGAATTATCAGTGGCAGACAGGCATTGGCAGCCGGTCTTGTTGATCAGCTAGGCGGCTATGAAGAAGCCGTGGCAAGTTTGCAGGATTTGAGCCGTCAGAAGTTTGGTCATTCAGGCGATTTGAAAGTAATAGACAAACGTATGCCGACAATATTGTCGGTGCTGATGGAATCAGCATCGAGCAATGCAGGTGTTACGTCCTTAGTTGATCAACTGATGCCTGAATCGATGCGCTTTTCGTATCAAAAGCAACCGCTTTGGCTCATGCAATAGTTTGGTAGCAGAAATGAACCAACTAGATTTGATTACAGATACAATCTGGGGAATCTTTACTCAACCCCGGAAAGCCTTTCGCGAAATACTTGAGCATCCGGAATTCGATAGGCAATATTTTTGGGGTGCGGTTGCCGTTGTCACCCTAGCTTCACTCATTGACGGGCTTACGGTTCCGTCAGTAGTTGATCCTGGATGGATGTTCTTTTCGCTTTTTGTCTCACTAATAGTAGGTTTCGCTCGTTGGTTTTTCTTAGCGGCGTTGGCTGCATTGACAGTCACACTATTTGGCGCTCATATGTCGCGTATTGCCGTCTGTTTGATAACAACGGGTTGGGCATTTCTACCGGGGATACTTCTAGCGCCGCTTGGCTGTTATAGACTGCTTCTTGGGCCTCTCTATCCGGTTCTTTCTATTTCTATTTTGCTCTGGGTAATTGCGCTTGAATGGATTGCTATCCAAGAGACATATAAGCTTCGCGGTATGGAGATGTACTGCTTGGTTTTTGCTGTGCCAAGCCTATTCTTCTTTACGCAATTGTTTTGGATTTGGCCATTTGTCTCTGAAATCCTGAAGGCAAGTATTTCGTGAGAGAGTTGCTCCCCAAAAAAGAAAAACTAGTGGCGCTCGTCGGACCAACGGGGTCGGGGAAGACGGCTTTAGCGTTGGAATTGGCTGAAGCAATGCCCATTGAAGTAATTGCTTGTGATTCACGTACTGTATATAAGCACATGGATATTGGTACTGCTAAGCCGACAGCTGAAGAGTGTGCCAAGGCAAGACATCATATGATTGATCTTGTTAATCCGGACGACAAATATACAGTCTCTCAATTCAGACAAGAAGCCGCAGACATTATGGATGGTGTCATTCGGCGTGGTCACTTGCCTGTTGTTTGTGGTGGTACTGGTTTTTATGCCCGAGCGCTTTTGGAAGGACTGGAGATGCCGGACGTCTCACCGCAGTCAGAGTTAAGACAAGAATTGACCGAGCTTGCTGAGAGCAAAGGCAACGATGCACTTTGGGAAAAGCTGAAAGAAGTTGATCCGCAGACAGCGGAGAAGTTGAATGTTAATGATAGATTTCGCGTGGTGCGTGCGCTTGAGGTGTTTAAGGTATTAGGTAAGCCATTTTCAGAGGCAGCAAGTCGTGTCGATCCTCCCTATGACACTATCTGGATTGGACTCAATGCTAATGATCGCGCAAATCTTTATCAGAGAATTACAGATAGATTTGCCGAGCAAGTAAAACTTGGCATGGTGGAAGAAGTTGAGGCTTTGCGTGCAAAGTGGGGCGATGCGCGCGCACTAACAAGCACAGTTAACTACAGTGAAATTATGCTGTATTTGAAAGGCGAAATGACCAAAGAAGAAGCATTGGAAAAAGCATTGCGACACAATTGTCAGCTTGCGCGCAAGCAACTTATTTGGTTTCGCGCGAATGAAGCAATTAAGTGGTTTGCTATAGACGAAGACTTCAATCAGATGACAGAGAATGTGGTGAATTACGTCAAATCCCGATTATGACTAGGTTCTAATTGAGGATTTCCACGTAGGATAGCGTAGACAATACTGTTTTCCGATGTATACTTCTCTGGTTTGGCAGGAGAATAGTTGATAGTCTGATGACAAAACCAGGACTTACTCTCATCAAAGAAGTCGAGTTGCCTTTTGGTAAGGGGCTTCTCTCTGCGAAGCTTTGGCGCTCGGATAAAGTCCAGGGCAAAGTCGTTGTTGGTGTCCCTGAGCTAGGTCTTCATTGCTATGGAGACAGCGAGCCGGAAGCGGCATTTAGACTATTTTCTGCGCTGCTTAAGTATTACAGCCAACTGAAAGAAAACAAGGAAAAGCTCTCTCTTAGAGGCATTGAACACCTTGAGCTACTTTCAGTTTGGGTTGGCTCTATTGAAAATCGCCTGATGGAACGCTCAACCGGTCAGGTTGTCGCTCTTAGAAGATAAGAGGGCAGATTTAATCTATTTATTGAACTTTTTGCCGTCTTTTCCGTATTAAAGGTATGAGTCGTTTTGGGGTTGCTTTAATCTGGCTTTTCGCAGCTTTCTATGGCTGTGGGCAGGCGTATGGGCAGGATTTAGAGCCGTTACCTGTGAAGTACGTCGGCAATGCCTATTCCAGCAAGTTTCATATACCATCGTGCCCCTTTGCTGAGGTTATGTATTGGCGGCGAAAACGCAATTTTCACTATCGAAAAGAAGCGGAAGAAGCCGGCTATAAGCCGTGTTGCTGGTGCTTGCCGAAACGCTGGAAGCATCTGGAAGGGCGGCTTTTAGTGAGTGATTATCGTAGTTTTACGAATTGACCAAGTGCACAGCTCGCCATATTCTAATTACCAATAAAGTTATGGAGCCTTGCTCAAATGGGTGACGGACCGAATATTACTGCAGGTGAGGGCGAGCGCAAGTATCGCCAAGTGCCCGAATCGCCGTGGCCGCAAGATGAGCCACTGTCAGTGCCCAGACGATACGGTCAGTACGGCGAGCCAAACAACCCGCTTGATGCCCGTCATGAGCCACTTTATCCAGGTGAGCGACCAAGGACTGTTCTTCCTCAAATTCCGGATGCGCCGAATGAGCAAGGACTTGATGTATCTGAGCAATTCAATCATCCTGGACCTGTGATCAACAAATTTGATCAGCCTATTTCGACTCCAAGTACGTTGCGCGGTGAATTTCCGACTGCGGCGCAAGTGCATGCTGAATCCGGTCGTTATTGGAATAACAATATCGATACTGCTCAATTTGCCTGGAATGCTTACAAGCTTTATCCATATCCAAAGATGCCGCACATGTTTCCAATGTTGCCAGTGTTTCCGCTGAAAAATAACGGTCTCGTGGCAAACTTCAACAATTTGGCTAGCTGGTCACCAGCACTTGCTGCTGGCGCAATCGTGACCGAAATTGGCATTGACGCAGTCACGGGATTGGACAAAAACGAATTTCAAACAGCGCGCATTGTCGCAGACATTTTGGGTCCAAGAATTATCTTGAGTAAGGCGCCACTGTTGAACACTTGGTGGAGCAAAGGTTTGAGCCTTGTTGCTAGTCACACCTTGGGACGACTTATAGATAAGTTTACTGAAACACCGATGAAGAAGTGGTTGCGCACAGGTGATGCCTAATTAGGCATCCGGCTCAATAGTTGCAGTTAGTCCTTCTTGTTTGAGCAATTCATAGTAGAGTTCGGCAACTTCTCTTGGTCCGCACCAAACTGTGGCGGCACCTTCGAAGTGGACTTGATTAGTCAGACCCCAAGCCTTGTCAGAGCTCATTGCTGGAATGTGTTTCATCAGGCAACTTGCTACGTGTTCGAATGTATTGTGATCATCGTTGAGTAGAATGACTCGATAATTCGGATATGTCTCTGTGTCGCCTATGCCAGGCTTTTTTTCAATGACTTGCTGTCCGTGTCCTTCACCCATTTCTCAACTCCAAGGGAATATTGGCGGTAATTTCTATATACCCGTTACAATTCAGTATGTCATCTAATTTCAGTGGTATATCGTGGCAAGAAAGGGACTTTCATGGCTACTGATAAATCAGCAACGATAATTCTCGATTTTGTCAGAGACTCCGTTGGTTTTGTTTATGACCGCACAACCAAGCCTGAAAAATATCTCGGGCTCATAAGCTTAATCGCGCCGAATCAGGCGGCAACTTCTGCCGGTGCTGTTTTTCAGTATGTGGATTTTCCCGGTGCTCTTGAAGTCAGATTCCCACATCCCGGCGTAAGAATGGGCGTCAAGTTTGTGCACTTGCACCCAGGCTTTAATCAGCGAGACGCTTATAATAATTATCTTTCGTTGTCCAGCTTGCCGTTAGACAAGCCGCTGCTATTGCCCAATGACATAGCAAGTTTGACTCTTGATCCGGAAATTAAGCCGTTTAGTTCGGAAAAGTTGGCGCAACTTAATTCCAATCTGGTTGTGCCATTATCGGTCACAGGTACGGACGTCTCGGGGACAGTTTCGCCCAATGATGTGGCCTCTGTGCTGGAAGTTGTTTTAGCTACAGGCAAAACAGGCACTCTTACCTTGTTTGATTTGCGCAATAGACCAATTGCACGCTTGCTTTATGCTCCTGGTCGAATAGAAAAAGTTGTCTATGAGCAATTGATAGGCGAAATGGGACTGTTTGAGGCTGTCTATAGGGGACGACCTGGCAGTTTTCTCTTCCAAGCTCAAAGCGATTTTCCTTTCGAAGGCATTCCTGATACTCAGATGGATACAAACGCAATGTTGGCGGAAGCCAAACGTCGCGCGCAGGAGCTTCCACAAATTATTTCTGCACATGGTGGCACTGAGACTCGCTATATACGCTCGGTGGGACAATATGACCCAGGAAGGATAAACCCGAGTTTGCATTGGGTTGTCGAAAGGATTTGGCAGTCGTTGGACAGCTACATAACTATCGACAAACTTGGTGAACGTATTGGGTCTGACACATATACTGCGCTTTGGGGATTGCATGAGTTGCACAGTCTTGTCTATGTGCAGCCGACACAAGCGCGGCAATTTAGTATGAGTGGTCAATTGGGTGCACCGCTAGTAGGCGCACCTGGCGTAAATGTTTGGGATCAAATATTTGGTTTTTATTTGGACCCGCTTTCAGGCAGACCGATAGTTCAAGATGGAAATTTCTTTGGTTTGAGTCCTCTCAAAGATGCACAAGTAATGCTGCATACGGTTGCGTTTCCCAACAGGTGTCAGGGTGCTGTTTTACTGAAAGACAATAAACTCGTTGGTGTGCACAACGGGGTGTGGGTTCTGCAACCAGGACAAGCACCACCGCCTATGAAATTGCATCAAATGACCTCATTTAATTTGCTGGCTGAAATTGGTGGAAAGCGGGAAATGCTGGAACCACCGGAGCCTGTTGAAGTTGCAGCAGCTCCACCTATGGAGAAAGAGCCAACAGCGGCACTTGCGCGTAGCTCAATGCGCAAGCGCATGTCGGAAGATGCGGATCAAATAAATGAGCCGGAGATGGACGGCTCCAAGTTGAGAGGAATGTCCGCTCCAAATAAAATAGGCAAGAAGCAAATTCTCATCGGTGGAATTGCGTTGGCTCTCATTGGTTTGCTAATGATGATTTTTGGTTCAATGAAGCCGTCCGAGGCACCTAAACAAGCTACCGAAGAACCGGCACAGACTGAACAGAAAACAGACGAAGTTGCAAATTCTGCAGATGACGAGAAAAAGGCTGCCGAAATTGCTGTAAACGATGCTAACTTCAGCAAGTTTCCACCGCCAGGTTTTACTTTTGAAAATACGAGCAAGATTACAGGGGCGCTGCCTTCATTTGCTCTAGTTTCGCAACGACAGAACCAAAGAGTAATGGTTGTTGTCTGGAACAATACAGGTCCGGTAAAGGATCTAAATCTATTGCTGAGAAGAGTTCCTTACGCAGACTTTGTTGTTCCGGAGGAAATGGACAGAGTAAAAGTTGAAAGAGGACAGTCGTATGTTGAAAGCGACACTATGCAATGGTTTGTCGGTCGCTACACTCATGCTGACGACAGGAAAATCAATGAGATGATGCTGATCGGTGCTTATAGACATCCGAAGGATTCAACAAAAGCCATTGTGATTTTCGCTCGCCCTTATGTTAAGGAAGGCAATTTCGATTTTAGAACCAGTCTCTGGTTGATCGATAGCATGACTCAGCATGAAGGTAAGGCTTCTGAGAAAAAAGCAAGTGAGTCGGAAACTCCGGCAGAGCCTGTCGCTGAGCCAAGTACTGAAAAAACAGATGATGTCTCAAAAGCACCTGCTGAATAACTTAGACTTTCAATACAACTTTGCCGAAATGATCGCCTGAGCTTACATATTCATGTGCCTTGGCAGCTTGATCGAGATTCATGATGCAATCAATTACCGGTTTTAAGCAACCGTCTGCTATGTGTGGCACTAGCTCACGGATAAATGTCTTATTCACTTCGATCTTTTCTTCTAATGGTCTAGCTCTGAGCGTGGTTCCTCTAATTTGCAGCCGTTTGCTCAACAATGCTGCAAGATTCAAGTCAGCTTTAGCTCCGGCTAAAAGACCAACCACAACAATGCGTCCCTTGTAGGTCATGCAAGCGACATCTTCAGTGACATAGTCTCCGCCTACTAATTCCAGGACAACATCGACGCCTTTGTTGTTAGTTGCTTCGAGGACCAGCTTAGATAGGGATTTGTCTTTTACTAAAATACCTTTGTTCAAGCCTAATTTGATTGCTGGCTCAAGTTTCTCTGCTGTCCGGCTGCTGCCGATGGATGTGGCTCCTATTACAGAAGCAATTTGCACGGCAGCACTGCCGACACCGCTGCCCACGGCGTTTATTAGTACTGTTTCGCCCGCTGCTAATTTACATTGACTAACCATGGCGTCGTAAGCGGTTATGTACGCTTCAGGAATTGCTGCCGCTTCTTCGAAAGATAAGTTGGAAGGCATGGGAGCAACAGTTCGGGCATCAGTGATGATGAATTCAGCATATGATCCGCCGGCTACCAATCCGAAGACGTTTTGTCCTATAGCCAATTCTTTGACATCAGGACCGATTTTTTCAATGACGCCGGAATATTCCAACCCTGGGATATCTGCCGGACAAGTCGGCGGTGCAGGATATTGTCCACGGCGCTGCAAGATGTCGGCTTGATTTACTGCTGTAGCTTTCACAGCAATGCGAACTTCATTGCCTTGCGGCTCTGGAGTTGGGACATTGTCATACTTGAGGACTTCCGGACCACCCGGTTTGGTAATCACAATTGCTTTCATTCGTTAGTTTGCCTCGCTAATGGCGCTGCCTGGAAAATAGTGGGCGAGAATTTGTTTGTATGTCTTTCCTTGTAAAGCTAACCCCTGAGCGCCATTTTGTTGCAGTCCTACTCCGTGTCCCCAACCAAAGCCATAGACGATTAGGTCGGTGAGAAGATTTAGATTATTGCGCTTATGGTCAAAGAAAATGCGTGCACTCATTAAGCGGGCAACATTCAGCTCTGGATTCTTGAATAAACTACGAATAATAAGTTCCTTTTTGATAATCCAGGGACCTGTGGATGTGTGAACCGTCATTGATATTGCTGTTCCGGCAACGCCGCGCTTTGTTATCTCAAATTTTTCGATGTGCCCAAATTTTTTAGAGGGTGGAGGAAAAATAAACGGTGCGGTTAATTTATCATCCAGCATTGTTTCGGCGACATGATGCATGTGCGCTTCTAGTTGGTCTGCACTAAAGGTGAGATGCCAGCGAAACTTATTAGAGAAGCTGTCACAGGTATCCGGTTTAGTTTCGTGATAAAGTTCACGCAGAGCATTTTCGGAAGGATATCCGTTCGGTAATTTGCCTTCCGTAACACCTTTTAGATATGGCAGTGGCTGTGGCGGGAATGCGCCTGTTATTGGGTCCGAAAAGCAATTCTCGTAGTTTTCGGTATGACCGCCTGCACATGCGCTAAACAAAGCAAGAATTGGTTCGTTGTTGAAAGTGAGGATCTGATTTTTTGTTTGTGTTATGGCACTCTCGTGACGCTCGGCAATACTTTTCGGGTATCCGGCAAAATACTGGCAACAAAGATAGGAGTCGCAGACATTGAAACCATCAGGAGTATGGTCAATGCGTGGTTTTAGTCCATAAGTTCGAGCGGCAACAGCTTGCGCCTTAACTGCTTCCAGGTTATAGCTGGCAGGAATTTCTGACGAAAGAACGCCTCTTAAGTAAGTCTCCAAATCGCAGTGGACAAGGACTTGAATCTTGTTTTTCTTGGCGATGAGTTCTAGTTCGCCATGATAATTTGGCTGTAGATGTCCTTCGCGGCTTAAACTGCGGATGTGAATTGTTTCGTTGTTATTGGATTTGATGAGAAACGAATTTGCCTGCAGGGTTTGATTTTCTGTCTTTAAAATCAGTTGGTTGCCTTTGGCTTGTACCTGAATTTCGGAAGATGTAGACATCTGCTTTTGCGAATCTTGATCGATGACGATTGCTTGCGGGCAAAAGACGGAAACTGAATCATGCAACCAGTCTTTTAGGTTATTGGTGGTTATGCCGACACGAATTTGCATGGTTTGTTTATAGCAGGATTTAGACCTCTTGGTAAGTGTCCGATAAAACCCCCAAGAAAAAATAGAACCCTGCCAAGCGAGCAAGGTTCTAAAGAGGCCTTCATATATATAATTGGCGGAGCAGGAGGGACTCGAACCCCCAACCCCTTTCAGGGCAGCCGCTTTCAAGGCGGTTTCTTCATCCAGCCAGGTCTGCTCCAAGCCATAGGATGCGTATCCGACAATTGTACTAAACGTTTAACAGAAATTGCGCGTGGTTCTGCTTTACTGTTAAGCACGGTGAGAATGAAAGATGCCTAAAGGACAACGATTAGATTTGCTGCTTGTGGAAAAGGGGCTTTTTCCATCGCGGGAAGCTGCGCAAGCTGCCATCATGGATGGTGGCATTATCGTTAATGGACACAAGATAACAAAAGCCGGCACAAGTATTGCTGCCGATGCCAAAATTGAGGTGACATCTGATTGGCAGCCACGCAAATATGTTAGCCGTGGCGGACTGAAATTGGAAAAGGCGCTTGAGCAATTTCAGATTGATGTGAACAATCGCATTTGCTTGGATGTCGGCGCTTCCACAGGCGGCTTTACTGATTGTTTGCTTACCCATGGAGCTGCAAAAGTTTATGCGGTTGATGTCGGTTATGGACAAATTGCCTGGTCTTTGCGAACTGATGGGCGTGTGGTTGTTCTGGAAAGAATAAACGCACGCAATCTAGATGCTGGAGCAATTTATGGAGAGGACAAATGGGCCGATATGGCCGTCATGGACGTGTCATTTATCTCATTGGATAAGATTCTTCCGTCGTGTTTGAATGTCCTCGACAAAGACAATCTGGATATCGTTGCCTTGATAAAACCACAATTCGAAGCCGGCAAGGAAAATGTTGGCAAGGGTGGAGTTATCCGTTCCGCTGATCAGCATAAAGAAATACTGTCGAAGGTGATTGCTTATGCTGAAAAACTCAACTTGTATGCCAATGCGCTTACTTATTCGCCAATTAAAGGACCATCGGGCAATATTGAGTTTTTAGTTCGCTGGACTTTGAAGGAAACATCCCCGATTGATATAAATCAAACTGTAGATGAAGCACATTTAAATTTGTCAAGAGTAAAAGATGATGACTGAAAAACGTAAAGACACTGTCCACTGCATTTACTTGCATGGATTTGCATCGAGCCCTCAATCAGGCAAAGCTGGTTTTTTTGCCGGAAAAATTGCAGATATCGGACAAAGTGTTGAAGTTCCTGATTTAAATACGCCGGATTTTCAGCGTATGACGTTATCCAGCCAGCTAAAAGCAGTAGATGAGTGTTTGGCTCGTGTGCCGGAAGGAAAACCTGTTGTTTTATTTGGGTCGAGTATGGGTGGTTTGATTGCAACGTTGAAAGCGCAACAAAACTCCAGAGTTAAGGCAATAGTTTTGTTTGCTCCAGGCTTCGATCTAGGCAATCACTTTGATGCATTGGTAGGAGGACAAGCTCGATATGAGAAATGGTCCTCTGACGGCGAGATAAGCGTCTTTCATTACGCATTTAATAGAGAGATGCTATTCAATTTTGACTTTGTTGTGGATGGTCAAAAATATGAGACATCCAACTTGAAAGTGAATGTTCCAGTGCTTGTTTTTCATGGCGTTAATGATGACGTTGTTTCGGTAAAAGTAAGTGAGACATTCAAGTCAATCAATCCTGACTACGTTGAGTTGCATTTGCTTGATTCGGATCATCAATTGCAAGGACCACTGCCCCAAATGTGGGATATGTGCCAAGCATTTCTTATAAAGCATGGATTTATAACGCCCGAAACCTAAACGGGTGCTGAATTGGTAATTATTATCGGACATCCAGCGCGGTTCTTTATAGCCCACTTGACTTGCGTTCTGTGCCGTAAATTGCGTCTGCTTATGCGGCGCTTTTGCCACTATGAGTGATATCAAATACGATACCACTATTCAAACAAGCAAATCCACGTAAAAGAAGAGCCCCAGAGGATTCCGGGGCTCTTCTTCGAATTACATATCGCTATAGAGCGATTATTTTTTCTTGGTCTTTCTCTTAGCTGTGCGCTTTTTGGCTGCACGCTTCGGAGCGGCTTTCTTAACAGTTTTCTTGGCTGTAGCCTTTTTAGCTGTAGCTTTCTTAGCTACTTTACGCTTTGGAGCAGCTTTTTTGACTGCTTTTTTGGCGACTGCTTTCTTAGCTGTGCGCTTTTTAGCTGGAGCCTTTTTGGCTGGAGCTTTCTTAGCTACGCTTTTCTTAGCCGTCTTTCTTTTAGCTGCTTGGGGATTGATTCCAGCAATCTCCTCGCGTTTAACTGTGGCCATTACGTTCCTCCTTATTGATTTAACGGTTTCACAAGGGCAAATCTTCGAATAACGTTTGTTTTCTCAGATCCATCTCTTTTGTAAGGGATGAGCCTTATGCCACCACTACCCACCAACGAGAGCATGTTTTTTGAGATACTCTCATTTAACACACCACACAAGATAGAATACTGGCAACTGCCGAAAAATGCAATAGAAGAATTAAATATATGGGTCTGTGGTATGCAATTTATTGAGTTGATTCAAGCAGTGCATACTAATTGAAATCTGCATGATGAGTGTATTTGAACGATTTGGAATAGCATTTGATCAGTGAATTTGTGCAACGAAAAAATTTTTGCAAAAGGTCGGAATACAAGTGGTTTTATCAGCAGACTCGCGCATATTTTTAGCAATTATAGTCGTTTATTCGTGTTTTTTATGTGATCCGGCATGTGCAAACGCTGATTTTGGATTCGGAATGGAGTGTTTTTTGCATGGTAAGTACCAAGAATCAGCAGAAATTTTCGAACAATGTGCAAACGAAAGCCCAAATGACAAAGAAGCGTTCTTTTTCGCCGCAAAATCCAACGAAAAGGCCGGCAATTTAGTAAAAGCGAAGGCAATTTACGAAGAAATAGTCGAAAAATTCCCAAAGAGTTCGTATGCAAGTGATTCAATTGCGCTCATCGAAGCAATTGAAAGCAGACAATACCAAAATAACGCGAATCGTCAGCCGATTTCGTTGCCGAACGACACTTTAAGCGTCGATTTTTGTCTTAACGAACGAAATTTGACCCTTCCTGTTGAGATTAACAACAAAAATTGGCAGATGATTCTTGATACCGGCGCAAATCATTCGATGATCGGCAAAAATCACTTGCGTCAATTAGGTTTGCCGATTCCAAATTGGGAAACCAGCGCTTATGTGCTCAATGTTTTGGGAAAAAATCCGGTTTGGAAAATAACTGTTGATTTGGACATCAATGGGCAAAATTTTCGAAATTTCCGAATGTATGTTACCGAGAATATGCCCACTCTTTACCCATCCCTTGGGCAGAATTTCATCACGCGATACAACTTTTTGGTTGATGCTCGACGAAAGAGAATCCATTTTGTCAAGAGAGGCGGCGATAAGTCATTTGAGAAAGATTTGGAGTCTTTTTCTTACAAAATACCTTTTCGGCTAACCGAAAATGACTTGATGATTGTTGATGCGAAAGTAAATGGGCTTCCTTGTGAAATGATCGTTGATCTTGGAGCTTCGATGACTGTTTTTACGCGGTCGGAGTTGGATATGTTGGGAATAAGTGTTCCTGAAGAAGCGACTACTGGCACGACCAACACAATGGTCGGCAAAGCACAATTCAAGAAGATGAACCTGGATACTGTTCAATTGGGACCAATTCAGAAATCCAATGTGCAAGCTCAGGTTCACGATAAACCAAGCCATAATAAGCCGCTATTGGGTCTAAATTTCTTCAGGGATTTGAGCTTTTATGTGGATTTTGACCGTTCGGAATTACTCATTTTCAATTTGAACGGCAATTAGATTCTTGGTGTGCCGACAAATCCAAATGCCGAACGAAATGCTTCGTTTTGAATCTCTTTCAGCTCATGAAATTCAATAACATCATGGTCAATTAGCCGTTCATATTCTCCAGGTAGCGTGCAAGGTGCCGGATTACGACCAGGGTTGTCTGTGCAAACAGCAATCGGCACTCCGGCGGCTTTGCATCGGCTAAAGACCGCTTTTAAGCGAGTGAAATCCTGCAAAACACCTGTTTGGCGGTAACTTGTCGGACATACTTCAAGCGATATTTGTCGTTTGGCTAATTCCGGCAAAAGCTCTGGTTTGAGAAGAGGAATGTGAATACCGTGACCAATGCGGTCAAGCACTGGAAAATATTGCGAGTGGACGTTTTCAATGCTTGTTTCGCCCAAATGAGCGGTAGTTTTTAGTCCGGATGCGCGCGCTTCGCCCATTAATTTGACCCAGACTTCCCATTTGCCCGGATCAATTTCCGGACCGGCTAAATCTATTCCAACTACCGGACCTAAGTGTTTTTTCGCCACTTCCAATATTTTTCGGTTCAAGTCTTCTGGTAATCGTCTATCCAAACAAAGAATTTGGCGAACTGTAATTGGATATTCTGCTGGACGCACATTTGCCGTAATTACTTCTACAACTTCGTCCATTTGACCAAGGCGATTCTCGGTTGATTGTTTGTGATCAGTACGGAAATATGGGTTGTATCGAATTTCCATGTACTGCAAATTTTCAAATGTGTAAGCACCGCGGCAAAGTCGAAAACAGAAATAAGGTAAGTGTTCAACCGACTGTAATTCTTCAACCAGGGTGTGGATTTTTACGAATTCTTCCAACGTTCGACATGGGCGCGTAAACCAGTTGTAAAAGCCTTCGTAATCCGGGAAATAACCCAATACGGGATGGTCCTGACGCTGCAGAAATTTATAGATAATGCGTGGGTGGAGAGCACCACCCAAATGTCTATGTAAATCCGCATAAAGCGTCATGCACGGGTCTCCTTACCTATACTTTTACCCGCTTTTTTAGACGTATCAAGAATTTTGCTGTTTTGCTAATCAATTATCGGAAACTTCGTGTGAGATAAGACACAAAAGGGTAATTAGTAATTGCAGAAGCGCAGCAAGCGTTGCGAGGAGCAATGCGCAGTAAGGAGACGACACTAAATGTGTCGTCGGATCTACCGAAAAAGCGGAAGTGGAGCGTTAAATATGTCCGATCTCGTACATCTGATTTGTGATTATGCGCCGAATGATTTGGCTTGGGCTGAAATTATGGCCTCTGTGAGTGCGAGATTGCCGAATGGGGTTCGAACACACTTAACGACAGTGGGTTCTTTCGAAACTGTTGCAACGGGATTTGTAGTTGCTCAATTAGGTCTCGCGGACAAAGAATTGCGTCCTGAACAACTTATTTTGTTTGCTAATTGCGCGCCGAGAAAAGATAGGCGCGATGCACGTGCGGACAATGAAGGTGAAGGGCTTTTGTATGGCGTCTTGAAAAATGGCGTCCAAGTAATTGCTGTTAACAGCGGTTATTCACTCTCGTTTGTCAGATCGGACTTCGATGAACTCTGGAGTGTGGATGTGAAAAATGAGGGCTCACAATTTCGCTCACGCGACTATTATCCGCGTATTTTAGGACAAGCTGCAGCTCGCGATCTTTCATTCAAAAGGCACAGACTTGATCCAATTGAACTTATTCCGGAACCACCTTCGCGTGTGATTGGTTATGTCGATTCTTTTGGAAATTTAAAAACAACGATTCGATCTGGTGATCCGCTAACTACAGCCTTTGCGCCTGGTGAACGTATAAAAGTCGTTATTGGTCACGTTGTGAGAACAGCAACTGTTGCTACAGGAAGCTTCAACGTAATGGAAGGCGATTTAGCATTTGCGCCGGGAAGCTCCGGCTACGACAGACGCTTCTGGGAATTTTTCCAGCGTGGCGGATCAGCTGCATCCGAATTCGGACATCCCGCTGTTGGAACGAAGATTCAAATAGATCTACAAGGGGCCTTAAAGTAACGCTTCGGTTACGCTGCGCTCCACCTTCGCTTGCTACTGGCTATACACGCTCCGCTTCAGATTGCTCCTCGCAATCTTTCGCTCTCGCTGTAGCGTGTGCGTTTACTTAACTACACTGCCACGTGCCGCTTTTGATGCTTTGGCCTAAGCGGAAACCGTGGATGAGGTTGCTACGTGTTAGTTGATAGAGTTCGTTCAATGCAACTGGATCATCTATTCCATGCTTAACTGCTAATGCATTTATCTGTTGCATTGCTACTGCGGAGAAGTAAACGAATACTTCGTCTCTGACTTCACCATGACCGAGGTTCGGCAAGCGTTGAATAGCTTTGCCAAAATCATTATTGACGGCCTCAACAAGTTGTTGATCCAGAATTTCGTCAAAAAATGCGTCAGCTCTTCTACCCATTTGTTTGTTACCCCACTTGAATTACGAATTCAGAAACACTATTTCGCGTTCAGTAAGTCCAGTTGTTTTCTAACTTCTTTGATGTCCTGCCACATAAGCCATTTAGGGCTGCCGACCTGTTTGGTGTCGTTGCGCAGCAGATACGAAGGATGAAATACGGGCATTACTTTAGCACCGTTTTTCCAATCGATCCATTTACCTCGTAACCTACTTATCGGATCCTTTACGTTAAGAATGGCTTGTACAGCGGTTGTTCCGGCAAGTAGTATGAGTTTTGGTTTAACAAACGCGATTTGTGCCTCTAAAAAGCGACTGCACAACTGTCTTTCTTCCGGAGTGGGCACACGATTTGCCGGCGGGCGGCACTTAACGATGTTGCAGATATATGTATCTTTTTTGCGATCTATTTCAACGGACTCGAGTATTTTGTCGAGTAATTTTCCTGCACGTCCAACAAATGGAATGCCGGTCTCATCCTCGTTTTGACCAGGCCCTTCACCAATTATCATCAACTTGGCTTTTGGATTTCCATCGAAAAACACGACGTTGTTTCTTGTTTGGCAAAGATCGCATGCCTTACAGGCAAGTGCTGCTTTGTGTACTTCTTCCAGGCTGGAAAATTGCTCGGCAGCTCTATTGCTAATGTCGAAGATGCTCAAATTTGTCGATTTTTCTTTTGATTTGCTCGGCATAATATCCTTCTGCAAGCACCTTAGGGACTTCTAAGGTCCGCAAGTTGCTTGAGGCGATGAATCCTTCATCAACTCAAAATACTAGCACGGGTGTCAATTAGATAAGGCTAATCAGGACAGTGCTGTAGATATATCCGCCACCGGCAAAACCGGTTGTAGATCCTCAGCGCGAGCAGTCTGTAAGTCCTGAACAGTGATACCGTATATGGTACCAGGAGCTTGCCCCAAACAAACTTGCGCGCTTGCAGCAAAATCCGCCAGCGGACCAGTTACATAAATCTCTTTTGTGATTTCTGCTTCGTTTGAATCATCGAGCAATTGAGTCGATGTTTTGTTCTTGCTCAGCGATCTGACCATAAGTGCTGCCGGATCAACTAGCTGTACATTTTCCGGCAAAAGTGAACTTAGTGGTCCTGCCAAAAATGGATAATGTGTACAACCAAGAACAACGCTATCTACCCCTGCTTTTTCCAGTTGTGATGCGTATTTCGAGAGAACCTTCTTTGTTGCATCAGAATCTATATCACCAGATTCAACAATGCCAACAAGTTCAGGACAACCAATTTCAACAACTTCCAAGTCGTTGGCGAATTCTTTGATTGCTTTTGAAAATGCTTGAGATTTCGCTGTTGCGTTTGTAGCTAAAACACCGATTTTTTGTTTGCCGCTAGCGGATTTTGCAAGGTGCTCAGCGGTTGGTCTAATTAGATCAAAGACAGGTACTTTTGACTGCGCGCAAGCAACTGAATACGCAAGAGCTGCACTCGTGTTGCAAGCCATAATGATTTGATCGGCACCTTTGCCGACAAGCCAGGCAACAATTTCTTCTACGAAGGTTTTGATTTCCTGAGCCGAGCGATTGCCGTACGGAAGTCGAGCCGTATCGCCTAAATAAAGGAAACGATACGATTCCGATTCACCCCTGGTTGTAAAGTAGCTTTCGAGCTGACGCAGAACTGAAAGCCCACCCACTCCTGAATCGAAGAGACCGATGGTGGTTTGCCGTTTACCCAAAGTAATGTCTACCTCTAATTGAGCCTGCCGGCTTTCTCGCCCGCGTTTGCCTGATAATGTTTATTCAGATAGAGGATAACACCTCTTGCTATCGCATCGGCAATTTGATTTTGGTAATCAGTAGAGATTAATTTTTCTCTCTCATCCTTATTAGTGATGTAGCCAACCTCCGCAAGGACTGCCGGTACATCGGTGTGATTGATTACGTAAAAACGAGCTTTACGAACCGACCTGTCCGGTACTTGTAAACCCCCGACAAGGCTATGGTGGACAACGTCGGCTAGAGCCTTGCTTTGTTCTGTTTGGTAGTAAGTCTCGATTCCTTGAATGTTGGATGATGCTTCAAGCGAATTGATATGCACGCTTACAAAGGCATCGGGCCTTGTGGAATTTGTAATTTTTACTCTGTCTTCCAACGAAACGAAGGTATCATCCGAGCGAGTCATTTCTACTTTGACGCCTTTTTGTAAGAGAGCAGATTTGAGTTTTTCGGTAATAGCCAACGTCAATTCTTTTTCTTGAACGGCAGATCTCTGTGCTCCCGGATCTGTGCCGCCGTGACCGGCATCAAGAACAACTTTTGCTCCCGGTACAACAGACAAATTATCGATGAGATTTTCTTTCGTGCTCACTGTCAGTGTAAGCAGATTTTCTCCATTGAAAAGTTTCTCTTTTACGGTCACATTAGAATTGCTCAAATCAAGAACAATTCTTGCCAGATTTTCGCCTGTAGAAGGAGCACCTACGCGAATGGAATTGAGAAATGGATTGGCATCAAGAATTGGTGCTTCTGTCGTGAGCAATTCCGGCATGCCGTCAATATCAAGCACGTACCTTTCAGGATCATGCAGACGAAATGCGCGATAAGCTAAGGATGGATTTGCATGCACTTTGATGACAGCACTGTTGCCTGTAAGTGTTGCCTCCACTGGTGATATCGGTATATTGCCGTTGCTGTCCAAATCTCTTAGACGAGATAACGATGTGAAAATCAACTTGCGCGCATTGTTTGATACGGGATTGAAGGAAGCTGCCGTTGTTGCCTGGGCAGCCTTAACCGGATTCGGCATTTCCGCCACTGGTTTTGCTACTTGCTCGGGCGGTTTTGTTTGTGCAACTTTTGTCGGCGTTTTTGTTTCTTGAACTTTTCGTTCTGGGACTTTTGGTGCCTCGACTACAGGACTTTTATTTGGTTGCGTAAGTGTCTTTAGTGGTGGCAATGCAGTGGTGCGAGTTGCAGATTGTGGTGCGACTGCAACTTGAACTGGTTTGACAGAAGGCGGTGCCGTCGGAATTTGCGATATAGATGTATGCGACGTCTGATAATTCGGTGCAGGCTGAGGCATCGTTGTGCTTAGACTCGTGCCGCGTCCAAAACTTGTGCCAATTGTTGGAGCTGCAGCAACGTCTCTGTGCGGCAATGACGCACCTGGCCACTTGACTATTAAGGTACCCGGAGTCGATTTAAAAGTCAGTTGGCGCAAAATATTTGGATTATTTGTAATTACAGAAATTCGAAAGGTCGGCGGGTTTTCCTGAAATTGTCCGTACCTTATCTGCTTAATAGACGGGTCACTTGATGGATGATTGATTACGCCATAGGGCTGCGGAAAAGTCAGACCAAAAAAGTCTGCCACCATAATCGTATTGCCGTCAGGGCTTGGAAAATACTGAATAATCGGCGCTGAAATAGGCCTTGGCAAGCTTGTGTTTATGACTAGAAATTTTCCTGATGCATCCGGCACAACAGAAACAACGCGATTGAGCTTAAGCGGCTCGCAGTGAGCGCTTGGACCAATCGACAGTGTTGCCGACAATGTAATTGCAATTGCTAATGCTGCTGTCAGTTTGGACATGAAGCAACCTTAACCTTCTAGTAACGGCTTGATTCTAACACGGTCGCCGAGTTGTAAGAAGGTTGACTTTTGATAAGGGAAAACGTTCCCTACTACGATATCTTTAATTTTGAAGTTCTTGTGTTTAGCAAGAAGCCGCGAAGGCTTGTGTTTAAGCCGGAGCGTTAGTAAATACAAAGGGAGTTTTTACCGTGGACCTGAACAACATCATGGTGCCGATTGGATGTGCTTTCGTCGCCATTCTCTATGGGTTATTTGTTAGCCTCTGGGTTTTGAAACTCAATGCAGGCAACGAAAGAATGCAAGCAATCGCCGGCGCCATTCAAGAAGGCGCAAATGCTTACATGAATCGCCAATACACAACAGTGGCAATTGTTGGTGCGGTGCTTTTCGTAATCATCGGTTTGGTGCTTGGCTGGACAACAGCATTTGGTTTTGCAACCGGCGCAATTCTTTCCGGATTGGCTGGTTATATCGGCATGTTTGTGTCGGTGAGAGCCAATGTGCGTACTGCTCAAGCTGCAACTGAAGGTTTGAGCAAAGCTCTTGATGTTGCTTTCAAAGGCGGTTCGGTTACAGGTCTTTTGGTTGTTGGTCTGGGACTTTTAGGAGTTGCCGGATTTTACGCTGTAACCAATGACGTTAATGCTCTTATCGGATTGGGCTTCGGCGCCAGTTTGATTTCAGTATTTGCCCGTCTTGGAGGCGGTATCTACACCAAAGCTGCTGACGTAGGCGCCGACTTGGTCGGTAAAGTTGAAGCAGGGATTCCTGAAGACGATCCACGCAACCCCGCAGTTATCGCCGACAACGTCGGTGACAACGTAGGTGATTGCGCAGGTATGGCTGCCGACTTGTTCGAAACTTACGCAGTTACTGCTATCGCTACAATGCTTCTTGCATCGATTACCTTCAAGGAACAAATTGCAGCTGGACACACATCCATCCTGCTTTATCCGCTGGTATTAGGCGGTGTCTCAATCATTACATCAGTAATTGGTGCTTTCTTCGTGAAGCTGGGCAAGAGCCAAAACATCATGGGTGCTCTCTATAAGGGTCTCGTGGTGGCAGGCGTATTGGCTGCAGGTATCTTCTACCCAATCACAATGCAGATGATGACCGGCTTGACCATTCGTGGTGCTGAAGCCAATCCAATTAACTTCTGGTTCTCGACCTTGGTTGGTCTTGGTGTAACAGGTTTACTTGTATGGATTACCGAGTACTACACTTCGACCGCTTTCGGTCCGGTTAAGAGCATTGCGAAAGCTTCTGAAACAGGACATGCCACCAATATCATTGCCGGCTTGGCTGTTTCGATGCGTTCAACAGCATTGCCGGTAATCGTGATCATCGGCGGTATCCTTATCTCATACGCACTTGCTGATATCTATGGTGTAGCTCTTGCTGCAATGTCCATGTTGTCTATGGCAGGCATTATCGTCGCCATTGACTCATATGGTCCTATTACAGATAACGCTGGTGGTATTGCTGAAATGTCCGAACTGCCAAAAGAAGTTCGTGCAATTACAGATCCATTAGATGCTGTAGGTAATACAACCAAAGCTGTAACCAAAGGCTATGCAATTGGATCTGCAGGTTTGGCGGCAATTGTGTTGTTCAACTCTTATACACAAGATTTGCAACACGCAATTACTGAAGCAGGCAGCAATGCAATCATCACTTTTGATTTGTCCAATCCATTCGTATTGGCTGGACTCTTCCTTGGTGGTTTGATTCCGTTCTTGTTTGGTGCTCTAGCTATGGAAGCTGTCGGCCGCGCAGGTGGTTTGGTAGTTGAAGAAGTTAGACGCCAGTTCAAAGCCATTCCAGGCATCATGGAAGGCACCGCTAAACCTGACTATGCCGCTTGCGTGGACATCGTTACACGCAGCGCCATCAAGCAAATGGTTTTGCCGGCGCTTCTTCCAGTATTGACGCCTGTCGTTTTGGCTTTCCTTGGTGTTGTCTGGTTGAGCAATGCGATGCCTGGCGAATACGCAGCAGCCAAACTATTGGGCGGCGTACTTGTAGGCTCAATTGTCACCGGTATCTTCGTTGCCATCTCGATGACCTCGGGTGGTGGCGCTTGGGATAATGCCAAGAAGTACATTGAAGAAGGTCATCACGGCGGCAAGGGTTCTGAAGCCCACAAAGCGGCCGTGACTGGCGATACAGTTGGTGATCCTTACAAGGACACTGCAGGTCCGGCTATCAACCCGATGATCAAGATTTTGAACATCGTAGCCCTTCTGCTTGTCAAGTTTGTCGCTCGCTAAATGAGACGTCGCTAGACAAATAAGAGAAACCACATTTGGAGCGATCTGCTGAAAGGCTGGTCGCTCCAGGTTTTTGAGGAATTTGTCTAAACGAAAATAGTTGCCAAGGGAGAGGTTTCTATAAGGAACTTACCAGGCAATTTCAATATAATTCCTTTGGCCATTAATATAGGACTGAGCAGGTAACAGAAATGAGCTCGAATGTTTTTGCTGGTACAAATTCCGCTTCCGCAGCTGCTGCTGCAAACGTAGCTGATAGAGAGACGAGGCTGGCTGAAGAAGAAGCCTTGTTGGAGTTGGAAAGCCGCGTGTGTTCGTACGGGGATACCGTTCACTACGCTGAGCGTCCGAAGATTTTCGCTCACTGCGACGGCAGCTATCTCTATGACGGCGACGAGACACCGTATCTCGATTTGCAGATGTGGTATTCGGCCGTTAACCTCGGTTATTCCAATCAGCGCGTCAACGACGCTTTGAAGAAGCAAATCGACACTTTGCCGCAATTGGCCTGCCAGTACTTGCACAAAGAAAAAATTGAATTGGCCGACAAGATTGTTGAATCCGTCAAAGAAGGTTTTGGTCAGGGCGGACGCGTGCACTTCAACGTCGGCGGCGCACAAGCTGTAGAAGATGCTTTGAAGCTCGTACGTAAGACCACAGGCAAGAGCCGCATGTTTGCTTTTGAAGGCGGCTATCACGGTAGAACTCTTGCAGCATCATCTATCACTTCGTCTTATCGTTATCGCGAAAGCTACGGTGAATTCGGTGATCGCGCTCAATTCATTCCTTATCCTTACTGCTTCCGCTGCCCTTACGGCAAGAAGCCTGATTCATGCGAACTCTATTGCGTTCAGCAAATTGAAAGACTCTTCGAGCATGAATACACAAGTGTGTGGAATCCAAAATCCAAGCGTTCTGAATTCGGCGCATTCTTTGTAGAGCCGATTCAAGGTACCGGCGGTTATGTGATACCACCACAAGGCTACTTTGAGAGACTGGCGAAAGTTTGCGAAGACCACGGCATTATGATGGTCGACGATGAAATCCAAATGGGCTTCTATCGCACAGGCAAACTCTGGTCGATGGAACATTTCAATGTCAAACCGGATATCATTGTCTTCGGTAAGGCATTGACCAATGGTATGAATCCTCTGTCCGGTATTTGGGCAAAAGAGAATCTAATCAGCCCGGATAAGTTCGGTCCTGGTTCAACTCACTCGACCTTCTCTTCCAACTCACTAGGTACTGCAACCGGCTTGGAAGTGATGAAGATATTTGAAGACGGCAACTACGAAAAGACAGTTGCTGAAAAAGGCAAATACTTCCTCAATATTCTGCAAGACCTGAAGCGCAAGCACCCTGAAGTTGGTGATGTTGATG
Organism: Candidatus Obscuribacterales bacterium; assembly: GCA_019744775.1. NCBI lineage: Bacteria > Bacillati > Candidatus Melainabacteria > Candidatus Obscuribacterales > Candidatus Obscuribacterales bacterium. The sequence goes on along the minus strand of JAIETZ010000001.1, from coordinate 436,912 downwards.
GTTTGGGTCTGGCTCTGAGAATGGAAATGTGCGAAGCCGATGGTTATACACCATCAAGAGAACTCGCTGATCGCATGTTCCAGAGAGGACTTGAAGGTAATCTCAAAGTCAACGGCAAGCAAGTCGGTCTCATTCTCGATATCGGCGGTTACTGCAAAAACGTCGTGACATTGGCGCCATCGCTTGAAATAAGCAAAGAAGAGATGGATCTAGCTCATGAATTGCTGGATATGCTGATCACGGAGTGCAAAAAGAAGTAACTGATGAAAGGCCGCCTTTCAATCTATTGTGACTTTGACGGGACAATAACCACACGCGACAGCGTTGATTTTTTGCTCGAACATGTTGCAGGCGAAGGTTGGAAACAACTTGAAGAAAAGTGGGAGCGCGGCGAAATTGGTTCTCGCGAGTGCATGGCGCAACAAGTACGCTTATTTGAAGGCGGCTGGGCAGCCATGGAAAAAGCACTCGCCGGCATAGTTGTCGATCCCACATTCAAAAACTTTGCTTTGTGGTGCGAAGAGAATTGCATTGATCTTCATGTTGTAAGCGATGGAATTGATCGCACAATTGATTTCATCATGGCACGCGAAGGCGTAAAAGTAACATCCGTTACGGCCAATGCATTGGTGGAAGAAGACAGCACCACGGTTTCGCTTGAATTTCCTTTTGCATCTCGTACAGGCGGTTGTGCGTCGGGCGTTTGTAAATGCGAAATTCTGGAAAAAGGAAAAGCCAATATTGGGCTCGACAAGAGAATTTTCATTGGTGATGGACGCAGTGATTTTTGCTGCGCAAACAAAGCGGATGTTCTGTTCGCTAAAAACAAGCTCGTAAAGTACTGCGTGGAAAATCAGATTGCTCATATTGAATTTGTTGATTTCAATCAAATTCAGTCCGCCCTTACTAAAATGTTTGGGGAAAATTTGAACCGCTTTGAAGAAGGTGGAGAAGGTGTCAGACTCGGAGAACAACCAGCTATCTAATGTAGGCGTTTTGCTGCTGCATGGTTTGACCGGTGTGCCGGCGGAAATGCGTCCCTTGGCGAAGCATTTGGAAAAACTCGGCTGTGAAGTATCAGTGCCGATGTTGGAAGGACATGGCGCCGGACATCAGGAGTTACTGGACACAAGCTGGCAAGATTGGGTGGCAGGAGCGCGCCGTGCTCTTAATGACTTGCATAGCCGTAATGCGCATGTATTTGTAGGTGGACTTTCGATGGGCTCTTCCATAGCCTGTATTTTGGCTGCTGATGATCCAAAAGTTGCCGGATTTATTTCGCTTTCTACAACGCTTAGATTTGATGGCGAAACGGTGCCTTTAACAGAAGTTCTCCTGCCGTTAGTCGATATATTTCCATTTCTGGGCACTAACTGCTATTGGACGGAAAGTCCGCCTTATGGATTGAAAGATGAGCGGCTGCAACGCATTATCACCCGCTCGGTTGAGCGTGCCAAAAATGGTGAGACAAGTGATTTCGGACTTTTCCGGACGTATGCCGGCTCTGTAAGACAAATGAGCCATTTGGTTCATGAAGTTCGCAGAAAAGCTCAAGCTGTTACATGTCCGACGGTGATTATTCACAGTTTAGAAGATACAATGACTAGCATCGACAACGCGTCGGAGCTTTATTCGAGATTGCAAAGTAGAGATAAAGTCATCCAGTATTTGACTGATTGCGACCATGTTTTGACATTGGATCTTAAAAAAGAGAAAGTGGCGCAATTGGTTGGGGACTTTATTGCACGAATAGCGGCCGACAGAAATAAGGTGGCACAAACATGCAGTATGGCTTGACCGTAGATCTTCACCCAACGATTAATCCACTAACCGAAAGTGAGTGGCAGGCATATTTTTCTGATCAGACAGAGCCTAAATCGATAGCTCGTTCATTGCCTGCCGATGGCGACTATCTCTGCATAGTAGTGAAGAGCGATGACGAACCAATAATGATGGTTCCCCTTATGCTCGAAGACGTACAAGAGCAGGATCTAATCGAGTCTCTTGTCAACGATGCGTTTTCAATTGCTCAAGATTGCGGAAATTTACTAGGAAATGTTTTCAACAACCTCATGTTCGGTAAAAGAGCAGAGACCGATCCATTTGTTGGAAAATTTGTTGTAACGGCTCAAAGTATCGTGCCGGGAAGTGCTATTCACAAGATAGCTTTAGAACAAGCATTCCGAGTTTATACGTCACTGACAAAAACAATGCCTGCTGTTCCACTTTGCGATCCTGCATTTGATGCGAGCTTGGTACGAGCGGCGGCAGCAGAGAATTTGGTATGAGAGTGAAATCTGCACAGCGCGTAGGTATCCTCATTGCGGTTTCGTGCTACCTTTCCGTATCTGCTTTTGCTCATGAATCTGCGTCTTTAAAGGCTATTGATGCATCACCTAACACTTTGCGTGGTGAAGTCAGTCTTGATGCTTCTCCTGATCCGATAACAAAGTACATCAATGATTTAACTGATGCTGCACTCAATCAAGATCAGAATATGGCGAAGATCAACAAATATGTTGAGAGATTCAAGGGATTCAAACACAGTCTTGTCCACCGCTCTAAAGATGCTTTGAACTATGTCTTCCTTTATAAGGGCGTATCGCAGTCATCGGAAGCCAGCGATATTATTCTCGATGAAAAACAAAAGCTTAAAGGCCGCAGCTCTGCTGAGTACTTGAGACAAAAGCTTATTGATAAAACCGATATTGATATAACCAAAGCAGTTTTAGAATTGGCTATGGGCTTGGGCAATTCGGATGCAAACTCAGGCGCTGAGGAAATTAAGTCAGCAAGCAATCGTTTGAATAAGCTGGTGGGTGAACAAAAGACCGCTGAGACTGTAGATTTTTTGAAAAAGGTAGTTGAGCAAAATCCTGTTGCTGAGGATACCTGGCAGCAGAAGCCCTGGAGTATCAGTCAAAAATCTGACAGAGAAAAATACCTTGCCGATGTTTCGGTGGAAACAGATCCTGTGTCTCAGCAAATCGTAGGTTATTTGCATAAATATAATAATGTCTCTAAGTTGAACCGTGGCTCGCAAAAGCTTGTAAGAACAACGCTTAGCCTTGCTTCATTGAGTCCGACACTTGTAGCCCCGGCAGCTCAAGCCGCGATTTTCGCCTGGGTAATGGCTTCCGGCGGCTCTGAAGAAGATAAATTGTTGAAAGAAGTCTATTTAGGCAAGAGCCTGGAGTGCCGCAGCAAAGCCATTTCCGAAAAGGCCAATATTGCTATTGAGTCTTATCAAATGTCATTGATGACAAAGAATCCTGCATTGTTGCAGTGCAGCCGCTCTCTAATTAAGCGCATGGGTGGAGATGCGAACGTCAATAACGTGCTTTCAGGTGGCACTTTTGTTGCGCAAAAACCAGTTAAGGATGAAGACATCACTGTCGAAGGCGAAGAGCCAAAGCGCAAGAAGCTGAGTCGCAAAGAAAAGCGCGAAGCGAAGAAAGCAATGCGTGAAGCGAAAAACAAGACCGCTTCACGATCAATCGACGAAGAGCATATCCAGTAATTTTTACAGAGTAGCCGGCAAGTTTGAGTGATCGAGAGTTGTTGGTTCGTCTCTTGATGTCATTGGCTGCGTGCGTGAAAGCACATCAACCAGGTAGTCGACACCGGCTACGGTAATCATGAAAGCAGCTTCTGTTCTTGTGATATGGCCTTTTTCGCGCAAATACCAAAGTGTCCATTCAATATCTTGCATGTTGCAGTTCAAGCAATCCATAAGCATTTTGGCTGATGCGCCGCCTGTTTGCGGGCGCTTTCTGCGTGCTTCGAGCAATACCTGCAATACGGCAAGCCGCAACTCAACTTCCGAAAAAGAAAGCGACATCTTAGGAATGTCCGGTTTGGCTGCTTGTCCCGGCTGAGCAGGCTGCGCCTGTTTTTGCACGCCTAATTGCATATCGTATGCCTGGCGTCTTCCTCTATCGGAAAGTGTGCGCCATGCTTCACTGACCATGCGAAACTTTTCTGCATCACCGGATTCGGCATTGTCCGGGTGATATTGAGCAGCCAAAAATCTGTACGCGTAGCGAATTACTGTCGGATGAGCTTCAGTATCTACTTGCAAAAGCTTGTAGTAGTTTTGTGCGTTTAATGGCTGCGCCGGTTGTGCTCCGGGTTGGCCAGGCTGTTGACCCGGCTGCGGTCTGGGTGGAGGTGGTGGCGGCTGCCATGACATAGTTTATTGTCCTTTCAGGAGATTGCTTGCAATAACCAAACGTTGGATTTCTGAAGTGCCTTCATATATTTCCGTGATTTTCGCATCGCGCATATAACGCTCGACTGGGTAGTCTGTCACGTAACCATAACCACCAAAGATTTGTACGCACTTCACGGTTGAGCGCATAGCCATTTCTGATGCGTAGAGCTTGGCGTGAGCTGCTTCTTTTGTGAAACGCTTACCTGTGTCTTGCGCGCGGCTGGCATGCAGAGTCAAAAGTCTGGCAGTATCAATTTCTACGGCCATTTCAGTGAGCATAAATTGAATGGCTTGCAGTTTGTTGATTGTTTGACCAAATGCGACACGCTCTTTCGAATAAGCAAATGCGTGGTCCCAAGCGCCTTGAGCAATACCGACTGCTTGTGCGGCAATACCAATACGCCCACCATCAAGAGTAGCCATTGCTACCTTGAAGCCTTCACCTAATTGCCCGAGCATATTTGCTTTTGGTACTTTCGTGTTGTCGAAATTGAGCTCGCAGGTGGATGAACCCCTGATTCCAAGCTTATCTTCGAGTTTTCCGAAAGTGAAGCCTTCCGACCCTTTTTCTACGATTAAGGCAACAAGACCTTTGTGCTTCAATTGTTTGTCGGTTTGCGCAATTACCAAATAGTAGTCAGCTTCAACACCGTTGGTGATCCAGTTTTTTGAACCGTTCAAAATAAAGTGATCGCCTTTGTCGACAGCGGTACAAGTAGCGGCAGCAGAATCGGAGCCGGAACCGGGTTCTGACAAAGCAAACGCACCCATTTTTTCGCCTTTGCACATCGGCGTCAAAATTCTTTCCTTCTGCTCTTCTGAACCAAATAGGTAAATTGGCTTGGCGCAAAGCGAAACGTGTGCCGAATACATTACTGACGTGGTGGCACAATTCTTGGCCAACTCTTCAACAACAATCGCATAAGACACGGCATCCAGACCGGCTCCGCCGTATTTTTCCGGAAAAACAAGTCCGCAGAGATCAGATGCGGCGAGCAACTGCCAGTTTTCCTTGGGGAATCGATGCAACTTGTCTATTTCGGCAGCTTTGGGAGCGAACTCATGCTTCGCTAGGTCGGCAACCATCTCCTTGATGAGGATCTGCTCCTCGGAGAAATCAAAAGTAATTTCGTTATCTTTCTTACAGGCTTCCATAATCATTGTGTACGTCAAAACCTTTCGAGACCGCACCATGACACGGGAATAGATCATAGCACCAGGGCAATTGCAGCTTAGGAGCTTGGCTTCGTCAATAAAGGTGAAACTTTCTAAAACCCGCACTAAAAACATATACATCCTGGGTACTGAAAGAGTGTGACCTCCCCTCAGGTGCTTAGAAATGAAAAAAAGGCAAGTCCTTTTAGCTGGTAATAAGGCTCAGCTTGAACCTATTGAGGCGGCTCTTAAGAAGGCTGGATTTGGCTCAAGTGTCACTGGTAGTGCCTTTGAGACGCTGGCTGAGCTGGCTAAATCCAAGCCCAGCGCCGTTGTTGTAGGCTCCGACTTGGAAGACCTGAAAAGTTATCAGCTAGCCTGTCTCATTAAGTCAGGAAGTAAAGATCCACAATTGCCTGTTGTAGTTCTGGATAGCAAGAACGGGCATTCGGGGTTTTGGACCAATGCCAAATTGGCAGATCTCAAGATTTCTCTCGCCGATGGAAAAGATTCAGTTGACAACCTGATTGCTAAATTGAACTTGCTTATTGATGAAACCGAAAAGTCAGGTGAAGCACAAGCAGCCGATTGGTATCCGATTGTTCCATCGGACAAAGCGGCGGACAAATACCTCAACCTCATTGATGATTTGTTGATTGAACGATTGATGGGACAAATTGCTAGATTGCTTATTGAAATAGTCGAACCGCGCAATCAGTTTTTGGAGCAATATTTTCGTTTGCTTACGAACGTATTTGATTGCGAAGTGGTCGGCATTTCTGTTTTAAGTTCAAATCATCCTTGGCTCAGCCTAAAAGCCAACTTGCCGGTCAGTCGCAAGGCATTGGAGATGCTAAAGGACACTGCTGCAAAACAACTTGGTGCTCCAAAAGATCTAAAAGTGGAATTGCTTGGTGATGTGCAAGCAAGCGGCGATGCCATTGGTGCTTTTGAAATTTTGCCTGTAGTTGCCGACAAAACAAATATCGGCGCGCTTATTTTCGGCACTGCCGACAAGAAGGGCTTCGACGAGGCAAGCAAATTGGCCATGCGTCATCTCAACAAGATGATTTTGCCTGTCATGCGTCTTGTGCTGGCCAGTCAAGAAATTGAAGTGCTGTATCAAAAGGAGATGTATCGATCATCAACCGATGCATCAACCGGGCTCTACAATCTTGAATTTCTCGTCGGATTTTTGCAACAGCAATTGCTCTTTTCCTATAGACAAAAAGCCCCTGTGGGACTGCTTATCGTCGATGTGGATAATCTTAAGGCAATCAATGATGAATTCGGCTATCAAGTAGGCGATTTGGTTTTGTCGAGAATGGCAAACAAGATGCTTGCGATGACTCGCGCTTCGGATTTAATTGCTCGATATGGTGGTGATGAGTTTGCAGTTGTGATGCCGAATGCGGATTTAGCAGGTGCAAGAGTCCTGGCGGAAAAAATTCGTCTGGAGATGCCGACAATGAATTTTGTTCTTCCTGGTCAGAAAAAAGGACCGAAGATAACTGTCAGCATCGGTTGCGCCGGATTCAATATGGAAGATTTGAATCCAGAGACAATTCTTCGCGATGCCAAACACGCGCTGCAACGCGCAAAGTCTTCAGGCGGCAACAAGGTCTCGGCGTAAGTATTCGACTGCCGGACACAGTGAAAGTGTCCATAGAATTGAACTAGTTAGACAAAGCCAGACTTGTGCAAGTATGCCCGGAAGTAGATCTGATTTTGCCGCAATTTGTCCGCCGGTGAGGATGACCTGTGGTGCAGAAACAATTGCGTTTACAAAGACAACTGCTGCTGCAATTAGACAAAGAGCAAGCGCTCGATTGAGAAATAGTTTGACCGATTGTGCAGCCATAGTTTGAGCGGTAGAACTCAATTTGCCGGCAACGGCCGTACCTGCCATTGTCATAGCTAAAGTTATAACTGTGAAAACTGCAATGCCGACATTATTGAGAAGAGCCAGCTCTGGTGGAATTGCAACCATATTCAGAGCTTTAAGACTGGGCGAAGCTGCAAGAGTCTGCACGCTTATGAGAATTGTAAGCGGACTAATTGGTATCAAAAGATAGAGTGAAAAAATAAACCAAAACTTGAATAGTGTTTTCTTGTTTTCTTTAATTGCAGCCAGTGCTGACTGCACTTGAGTCTTTCTATCGTGCGTGTCTTGAGAAAGACGCAAGCGACAAAATGCCGCCAGTCTGTCGAGCCAAATCGTAAGTGACCAAACTGTAAGACCAATACCAAGAAAAGTGGTGGTCAAACCAATTGCTAGTTTCTGCATAAGAGCGTCAACAGTGATTGATTCCAGTGCCGAAGTGTCGGACAGGGTATTCACACAAATGACAAGGGTGATATTGGCAAGAGCCAAAAGTAACGCCGGAAAAATGCAAAAAGGCAGGAACAGCAGAGAGTCGGAAAGGGCTGTTTTCCACCAATTTACGTCTCTAAAAAGGGACAGAGGAGAGCTTAATTGAGATTTATCATTGGGTGACATTGACCACGCTCTCTGAGATTAGGCGCCGAGGCAACTTTAGGGGAAATCGAAGGTAACAAATGAACTTGAAACTAAGCTTACCAAATGCAGCTTCTTGACAAAATTTGCTACTATTTTCTGTCTTGATCTCAGCCGGAAAAGGTAGTCAAGAGAAATGGCTTTCCATCGGCAAGGAAATCTTCTGTGATTCTGGTCTTGAACAAAAATTTGCCTGAAGCGGAAATTACCGGCGTTGTGTCGGAAATTGAACGTCTTGGTTTTGCTGCGCAAGTAGTTTTGAACCAGCCAAATCCGCTGGTATTTGTCTCAGGCGACGTCAAAGTTGTGCCTTCGCACTTGTTCAGCAATATTGCCGGTGTGGAAAAGGTCATGAAGTTAGGTCCGGCTTGTCCGCGTGTGGATAATTCGGAAGGCAAGCCCGTCGTAGTTGGGAACATAAAAATTGGCTATGGCGCAAAGCCTGTCGTAATAGCCGGACCATGCTCAGTGGAAAACGAAGAAATGCTTTTGCAAACTGCGCACGCAGTAAAAGTTGCCGGAGCAGTTATGTTGCGCGGTGGAGCATTCAAGCCACGGACAAGTCCTTATGATTTCCGCGGACTTGGAAAACAGGCTCTCGAGTATTTAGCGCAAGCAAGACGCCAGACAGGACTTCCTGTTGTTAGTGAAGTTATGTCTGTTGAGCAGTTGGAAATTGCATTGGACTATGTTGATGTGCTGCAAATCGGCGCACGCAACATGTACAACTACGAGCTGTTGAGTGCTGTCGGTAAGACTCAATTGCCGGTGCTTTTGAAACGCGGCATGTCTGCCACCATAAATGATTTATTGCAAGCAGCCGAATACATCATGCTTGCCGGCAATTCACAAGTCATTCTTTGTGAACGCGGTATTCGCACGTTTGAGACATACACGCGCAACACGCTTGACCTAAGCGCTGTTGCTGCCTTGAAGACACTGACCAATTTGCCTGTGATTGTCGACCCCAGTCACGGCACAGGCAGAAAAGACCTTATACGCTCAATGTCGCGAGCGGCAATTGCTGCCGGTGCTGATGGTCTAATTATCGAAGTGCATCCACAGCCTGCGTGCGCAATGAGTGACGCTGCCCAAGCAATTACTCCAGTCGAGCTGGAGAAAATTGTGACGGATACAAGAAAAATTTACGAGCTATTTTCGGACGAAACGGCTTTGAGTAAGGCTCCTCAATTAAGCCTGGCATCAACTGTTTCCTAGATACACGTTAGAATCAAGTAGAGGTAAGACGTAATGAGTTTGACGAGAATACAAAAGTTGACGGTCTTGTCCATTTTGTCTCTGGCTGCGATTCAGCCAGGCTTAGCCGCCAAGGTGACAAAGGCTCAACCGCAAGCTCAAGCGAGTCAGGCAGAGCTTCTCTACATTGCCCAAGCAACACCGGCTGTGCCAGGTAAGAAGGAAGAGCCATTAGCCGAGACCAGTGCTAATCAAATTCCGCCTGTGCTCGTAAGCAATTTGGCTAAGGCAATCGATGACTACAAGGCTAGTCCAAGTGATACAACTTGGGTACCGGTAGTAACTTTCTTACAGTCTCTTCTAAATGATTCGCAAGCAACTCAAGCTGATTTGACTAAGTTGCAGACTCTCATACCTCAGCTGACCCAGTTGGGTCTCAAAGTATATGATGGCGGACAAGCACGTATCTGGAGCTTCCCGCAAATTACTCAGAGCCGCGAAATCATAGTTGAGTGGCGCGAAGTTAAGGCTGTTAAGGTTGCCGGAGCCAAAGTTGCCTCCAAGGCAGTAATTGCCCATACTCAATTGATAACCATTCCTGATGTGTTTATCAATGAAGCGAAAGTCGTAAGCGTTCCCACGGGTGCTGTAGCTGTTAAACCGGCAGTAGCCAAAGGCGCTAAAGCGCCAGCAAAGACCGCAGCTCCGGTAGCGAAAGTCCCAGGGACTAAGTTTCTTGTCTTAACAGGTAATGACAAAACAGCCAAAACAGTTTGGTGGAGCTCTTATAAATTCACCAGCACTGGTTGGGTACCGGCATCTGATTTGATGGCTAGTATTCCTGCTTCCTTGAATAGCATTCAAGGAAAAGTCAGCTTGTCCGGCTCAGACCTGGTTGTAACCGTAACCCCAAGCGTTGGTACAACAACTAGTTATGGTAAGCCTGATGCTTCAGCCTACAAATTAGTCTTCCACCTGAATGGCGGCAAATATGTCATGGAAGGCAGTGCTGTTGATGACAGTATCCATAGCGTCATCTTCCAATTCCTTAGAGCTGAGCGTGAAGGCCGACTTGAAATGGCCAAGGCATGGGTAACTGATCCCAAGCTGGCAAGCATTCCGAAATACATAGGACTTCAATCACGCACAGACGGACAGCTGCGCTTGGTTGCTATGCCGAATCCATTGAACGGTTGCCAGCGTTTTCGTCTAGTCACATACGGACGAGATGATTTGATTTTCGATGTGGGTCGCAGAAATGATCCAAGAACCAAGCAGATTCAATGGGTGATAAAAGCAATTTTCGTTGCACCTGCTGATCCGGCATTGCAGAAATTTGCTCGCAATTTGCCGACCCTTGATCGTTCGACATTTGCTCGTTTGAATGCCGACATCGAAGAGACAACAGCGACTGCTCAATCATTGCAACCAGATCAATTAGAAGAGCCGGCAGATAAGAAGTCCGTCGCCGCAACGCGCTCCACAATTAAGTAATTTAAGTAGATAGAATCCGAGAAAGGAAACTCCAATGGAATACAAATTAGAGACGAGACCGCCGGCTCAAGTGGACAGCGGTCTATTAGTGTTGGGCATTTTTCAAGACCAGTCGATAACTGATGCGATAAAGTCCTTTCAAGCTGATTTTCCGCCGGCGTTTCTCGAGAAAATTACTCAGGCTACGCAGGAAGAAACTTTCAAGGGCTCGTCCGACCAGATTCTTATTCTGCCTACTTATGGCGAATTACCATCCAGAAAGCTTGTATTTGCAGGGCTAGGCAAATCCGCTGATTATTCAATTCAACAAGCACGAAAGCTTGCTGCCAACATTGCTCGTCGCTTTTCTGTCAACGCCAAGACAGAGAAAATATGCTTCTTCTTGCCGAGCAAAGAGGGCGAACGCACTTTTGTCCAAGCCGTTATTGAAGGAGCAATTCTAGGCTCTTACACTTTCAACAAATACAGATCAGGCAAGGACGAGAAGAAACAGTCGAGCTTAACTGAAATTGCCATTGGCGGATCAAAGCTAAGTGCCGGTGATTTTGAAAAGGCATGTGAGCGTGGCGAAGCAATTGCTGAATCAGTAAACTTTGCTCGCCAACTAATCGCTGAACCTGCCAATCATTTGACGCCGTCTCGTCTTGCTGAAGAAGCTCGCACAAAAGGGCAAGAGTTAGGCTTGGTTGTGGAAATTCTCGAGCAACCACAAATTGAAAAGCTGGGAATGGGCTCTTTCTTGGGCGTAGCCAAAGGCGCCAAGGAACTGCCGAGACTCATTGTTATGCGCTACAAGCATGACGAAGCTAAAAAGACTATTGGTCTTGTCGGTAAAGGAATCACCTTCGATTCAGGCGGCTTGTCTCTCAAACCTGCGAACAGCATGGAACACATGAAATACGACATGTCCGGTGCTGCTTGCGTCATCGCCAGCGCGTTGGCATTAGCCAGATTGAAACCAAAGGTCAACGTACTTGTTGTTGTCGGTGCCACTGAAAACATGCCTGGTGGACAAGCCCTGCATCCAGGCGATGTTGTCACAGCAATGAACGGCAAGACAATTGAAGTAAATAACACCGATGCCGAAGGACGTCTTGTTTTGGCTGACGCGCTTTGCTATGCCATGCAAGAAGGTGCTGATGAGATTGTTGACGTTGCCACCCTCACAGGTGCTTGCGTGACAGCTTTAGGACGCGTTGCCGCCGGCATCATGGGCAATTCGCAAGAGCTAATCGATAAACTCATTGCACGTGGTGCTGAAGCCGGTGAAAAATTCTGGCAATTGCCAATGTACGACGAATACAAAGACAGCCTCAAGAGCGACATTGCCGACTTGAAAAATGCCGGATCACGCGGTGAAGCCGGCACATCATCCGCTGCAATGTTCCTCAAGGAATTTGTCGACTCACGTCCTTGGGCACACATGGACGTAGCTGGTCCAAGCTGGCTAGATAAAGACAAAGACGAGTGTAATAAGGGCGGTACAGCATTCAGTGTGAGAACGCTTTGCTATCACGTGCTTAATTCACAAAACTAGTGTGCTGTTTGAGCAACCAACTGAGTAATTGTTCTCATCAATGGGATGAGTTCATTGGTTTGATTTGATTGGCTAACGGTGACTAGAATGCCGCCGCCGAAATCAGCTATTACTAAAAAGCCCTGTGGTGTTCTAGCAACCATTTGGAATACGTGGTTGTGACCGAGCATTTTGATGGTGTTTTCCGTGTTGAGGAAAATACCTAATGCCCAGACGCCGACTGATTCTGCGTCGTGTCCTGCTGGGAGGTTGTTGGCAATGAGAATGCCGTCGTGACCGACAATTACTGAGCCGGCAACGCCTGGTTGGCTGCCTATGTGTCCAAGCAAATTCTGCAATTCTTGAGCGGCTTCCATTGTTAGGACGCGCATGTCTGTTGATGAGAGATTGCTGGATGCGACTTTTCCTAATTTGGCTAAGTCTTTTTGATCTAGCAAGAATTTACCGATCGAGGAAATTTTGCCGGAAGTTGTGTCTTGAGTTGTGTCAACGTTTTTGGATAAGCGTCCGACACCTTCAATTTTAGGTGGTGGTGCTTGTGTACTGCCTGTAGCTTGGCGAATTGTTTCAACCGCTTGAGTCAAATTGACTTTTGGTGCGGATGATAATGCTGATTCGCTGACGCCCAAGTTTTCGCTGAAGAGTTTATCGAGATCGGACTCCGATACGTTTAAGATGCCGTCGTTGGCAGGTGGTGGAGCTGCTGCTGCCGGAGCGGCCTGTGGAATTGGTGGTGCTGCGGCAATTGGCTCTGGCACTGGCTGTGGTTCGGGTGCCGGTGGAGCATGGAATTCAACTGGCGGAGGTGCTTCTGCAACGACAGGTGGCGGCGGCGGTGGCGTGATGACCTGGGGCACTGGTGGTGCCTCAACGACTGGAGGTTCGACTACCGGTGGAGGAGGTGGTGGTGGCGGTGCAACCGGAATTGGTTGCGGCGGTGGTGCTGCTTGCTGCGGGACTGGAGGTGGCAAAGGCGGTGCAGCAGGAATAGGTTGTGGAATTGGCTGTGCGTTTGACTGCACTGGAGATTTGTCGCTTATACCTAAATTGCTGGAGAAGAGTTGATCAATAGCAGCATCATCCATGTCAGCAAAGAGACCTGATTGTTTTGCTGGTTGTGGTGGCGGCGATGGTGGAGTTTGTACTTGAGCTGCCGGTTGTGGAACCGGTGGAGGCTGCACAGGAGTAGCTGGAGCTGGTGGTGGCGTCTGAATTACAGGTGGCGCTTGAGCAACTGGTGGTGTTTGCCCTGGATTTACAGCGGTGCCTGCATCAACAATGCCTAGATTCTCTGAGAAGATTTTGTCGATTGTACTTTCATCAACATTGAATAGTCCTGACGGATTTGAAGCAGCGACAGGAGCAGCAGCTGGTTGTGCTTGTGGCTGAGGTGCAGCAGCAGCCGGTACAGGAATTGGTGCTGGAGGTGGACTTGGTGCCGCGACTGGTTGTGCAACTTGTTGAGGTGCAACTGGAGCAGGCGGAGCCGAAGGAAAAGCAGGAGCAGCAGGTACCGGCATAGGAGGCTCCATTGGAGCAACACCCAAGTCTGCATTTTGATCAGACATCAATTGAGGTGATGCAGCTTGTCCCGGATTATCACCGAGAATGCTTGATAGTCTGCTGATTATCGACTGTGGTTCAGTGGCTGAATCGCTCTCTGCCGGTTGCGCTGGTGCCGGAGCTATACTCTGAGGCACAGGAGGAGGCGGAGGTGGAGCTGCAGGTTGTTGCGGCGCTTGAGCCATCGCCATGCGCTCTTGAATCGGTATGTCAAAACGGCTGATTACTTGCTCGTCGTTAGCTGCTGGAGCACTTGGTGCTGCAAGAGGTGCAGGTGGCGGCACTGACAGCGCCGGTATCGGTGGAGGTGGCGGTGCTGACAGTTCCGGCATTGGAGGCGGCGGTGGCACCGCACCAGGAAGTGGTGGCATTGCTGTTGGCAGAGGTGGTGGAGGTGCGGACTGCGTAGGGGCTGGCTGCTGAGTCATGCCGCCCGGTCCACTTAGACCACTATCTTGCTCTGAAGTAAACGCTTGCCAGAAGCCGGTTTCTAATTGTTCAGCTTCCTCATTCCATGCTTTTTGCTCTTGTTGAGCTTGCCATAATCCTTTTTCCAAATCATTAGGCGCTCTCTCGTCCGGCATTGGCGGAGGAGGTGGTGGCGGAGGTGCACCCCACGCATTGGACTGTGCATCTGCTGTTTGTCCCATCAAGTCAATTGATGCAAGTGGAGTAGGCGCTGGAGGCTCTGAAGGCGCTGTTGGCACGGGCGGTGGTTGAGACCACGCTGGTTCTTCCCAGGCTCCGCCTGCTGGAGCATAACGGTTGTCTTCCTGGAAGTTAGGCTGTGCAAATTGTTGATCTTGAGGCATTGCAGGTGCATTTGCTTCAGCGCTCGGCCATGAGGTTGGTGGTGGCGGCTCTGGAGTTTCTTGCTGGGCCAGAGTTTGCTTTTCTTCTTGTACTTTGCGGCGAATTGTATCTGCCAGTGTCAAAGGTCCTTCTTCGGCAGGAGCTTCGGGGACAGCACGACCAAATCGGCCACTCAAAGTCGTGCTCATGGACTGTGAGTGATCTTCTACATGACCTGTATTGTCTTCAGCAGTGATGTTTTGATTTGTCGTTGACTGATTGCGTTTGACGTGAGGAAAGCGACTTGAGCTCTTTGGTGTATGCGACGCTTTCGGAGGCTCTTTTGCTTGTTTCTTGCCACCGCCAAATAAATTCGTGATGAAAGAAAGTGGGCCGCCACTGGGTTTTGGTAATTGCTGGATGACTATGCGGGCAAGTGATTCAAGATTTTCCGGAGTTGTGTCGTCAGGCAAATCAAGATCGGATGCCGTGCGAATAATTTGGTCCATTTGGAAATGAAAGCGCTCACATGCCTCGCACTGCGAAAGGTGTTGAGACAACTGGTTTTCGTCTTGAGGCGGCAGTTCAACATCGAACTGTTGCTGAATTAGAAATCGAAACTGTTCACAAGCCATTATTTCTCACTTCCATCAAGATGCACGCTGGCATAAGCATTTGAATAAGAGAACCCTTGATCTGAACAGGTCTCCCATAACTTCTTCCATGCTTCTGTTTAAAACGATTGCTATCTGTTCGTACGTAAGTCCTAGTTGTTGACGCAAAATAAATGTATTTCGTTCTTGTTGTGGAATCATGCTCAGGCAGCGCTTCAAACGCTGTGAGCTTATGTTTGCTTGCTCCATCCAATTGAGATCACCCGAGCCGTCCATGCTTGGATCCGGATGTCCGCCTCTTGCAGGCTGTCCGCCCATCTGATGATGATAATCAGCGCATGATTCGATGATGAATTGACATAGCCAGGGCCAAACTGCACCCTGCATGTTTTTTGGATTTAAATGGGAAATTGCTTGATTGGCTCGGCCGAATGCATTGATAGTCAAATCAACTGCTACGTCAGGATTGCCTGAAGCGATAAGTGCAATTGCGAAAAACCGCTCTTGGTTTTGCCAAACAAATTCGCCAAGCGCTTGCTTATTGCCTTTCTTGACCTCAGTCAAGACGTTCAATGCTTGGGGAGAATAGCCTCGTGTCGGAAGAATTGCCATAGATTAAATGTGTACGCCACCCAACTCAGTTTACAGAATTTATAAAATGACCGCTCAGCCCGTCTGGTCTACCTATTTATTCCCCAATAATTGGCAAATAAAGCCGTAAATTGAGGACTTCAAGACTTAATTTAGATGTACCACGGGCAAAGGCAGCCTAAAATATAGACATGAAAGAGCAAACCCCCTACAAGCTAACCGTTACCTGCCCAAACCCTGAAGGGGCAACCCTGCACAAGATTGTTGAGTCGCCGAGAACAGCCAAACCGGCTGACTTGGAATTGGCGGCGCGCAATTTATCAGTAGTTAGAGCTAATGACAACTGTCCGGCTCTTATTGAGCATGTGATCAGATATTTGTTGACCGACTTTTTTGCCTTGGCTCACCGCACCGGGCTCTACAATCGCCAGCTGACATTTTGGGAGACGCTGTCCAAGATTAGCCATTTGACTGTTGAGCAGCTATCGACGGGCATATTTTCGCCAAAGCCGGTGCCTGTGTATCAAGTAAGCTTCTTTGACTTTAGAGAGCGGACGCTTATTTTGGCATCGGTAATTGCTGCTCAAAATGGAGATCAGAAGAAGTTGGCTGAATTTGCTTTATCAGAACTAATGGCAAAAGCTAAAAGGACGCCTGGAGTCACAGGACTTGCTGTTTTTGTACCGCAGGCAATGTCGCCTATTTTGCTGGAAAAAATCTGCAAGGCTACAAACTCTGTAGACCCCGTCGCCAAATATGAGTCACTTCTCCCAGCGCCGTTGTCTATTCCAATTGACTTATTTGAATTCAGATTGGGTGCTGAAGGTATTCCAGAAACAAACTTGATTCACCCGAATTTGGTGAAACCGGCTAAAAAGAACGCGCTTACGTAGGTTGTTCAGTAACACGGTGCCGAACAAGAGCGGCGATTGAGCCGGTCGCCAGTGAGGCACGCAGCGGAAGCCGGACGGCAAGCGAAGGTGAAGCGAAGCGAAACCGGAGCGTTACAAAGGTATATTACCGTGCTTCCGGGCGGGTCTTTTGGCGCGTTTGTTTTGTTGTACAGATAATGCCTTGATCAAAATGTCCCTCGTTTCAGACGGCAAGCAAACATCATCTACATAGCCTAATTCAGCGGCGATGTAGGGATTGTTGAAGCGGGCTTTGTACTGTGCGGATAACTCTTGCGCGCGACCTTTATCGGCGGTCTCCAATTCTTTGCGATAGAGAATTTTGACTGCGCCATCGGCACCCATAACGGCAATCTCTGCAGTCGGCCAGGCAAGGTTCAAGTCTCCGCCGACATTTTTGGAGCCCATCACATCGAATGCGCCGCCATATGCTTTGCGAGTGATAACTGTCAATTTAGGAACAGTCGCTTCGCAGTAAGCGTAGAGAAGCTTGGCTCCGTGTCTAATTATTCCGTTGTGTTCGAGATTTTTGCCAGGCAAATAACCAGGCACATCGACAAACGTAATGAGTGGAATGTTGAAGGCATCGCAAAAACGAATAAAGCGGGCAGCTTTTACTGATGCGTCGATATCCAAAGTACCGGCGAGCACTTTTGGTTGATTGGCAACCAGTGCCACAACTTGCCCATCCAGTCGAGCAAATCCGGTAATGATATTTGCGGCGTGGTGCGGGGCAATTTCGAAAAATTCGCCGCGGTCGAAAATTCTTGTGATGACCTCATGCATGTCATAAGGCTTGGTTGTATCCGCCGGTACAAAGTTGTCCAGCTCTTTCAACCCTGCCGGTGTCTCATCGCCTATTAAAGGCAATGCCGGAGGGCTGTCTAAGTTATTGCTGGGCAAATAGGAAAGCAATTTGCGAATTAGGAAAAAGGAGTTTTCCTCGTTGTCTGCAAGCAACTGTGCAACACCTGATTTCGTGTTGTGTACCAGTGCTCCACCTAATTCTTCGAAAGTAACTTCTTCGCCAGTAACAGCTTTGACGACTTCCGGGCCGGTGATAAACATAAAGCCTTTATCGCGCACCATGAGGGTGAAATCTGTCACCGCCGGACTATAGACAGCGCCGCCTGCACACGAGCCGTAAATTGCAGATATTTGTGGTACGACTCCGGAGGCTTGCACATTGCGATAGAAGATATCAGCGTAGCCTGCAAGACTGGCGACACCTTCTTGAATGCGCGCGCCGCCGCTTTCATTAAGACCAATTACAGGCACGCCTGCTTGTACCGCCAAATCCATTATTTTGCAGACTTTGCGGGCAAATGCTTGTCCTAATGCTCCACCTAAAAATGTGGAGTCGTGCGCAAAAAGATAAACAGGACGTCCGTCTATCGTTGCTTGTCCGGTTATTACTCCGTCGCCGACGGCTTTCTTGCGCTCCATACCGAAGTGCGTTGCCTGGTGCACGGCGAATCTATCGAGTTCGACAAAGGAGCCTGGGTCAACCAATTTCTCAATGCGTTCCTTCGCTGTTAATTTGCCTTCTTGATGGCGTTTCTTTTCAGCTTCTTTGCTTATGTGCCCCGCCTGCTTGCGGCGTTCTAGTAATTCTTGGTTGGGCTCAAGTTTTGTCGTTTCCATGATTTACTCGCTTGTTTTAGAGGAGTTGAGTTAGACAAATGTGCACGATGCTCAAATAAATAGTCATTGTGCAAACGTCGAGAATACTGGTTATAAGAGGACCGGATGCATGCGCCGGGTCAATGCCTAAGCGGTGAAACATCATCGGCGTTACTGTGCCTATTAACACGCCAACTGTCATCGTTAGGCACAACGAAAAACCGACTATGACGCCCAGTGCCGTTGGATGACCGGCATGCATAATTACACTTACCGACCAGGCAATAAATCCGCAAGCTAAGCCTAAAAGCGCACCCACACGGGCTTCGTGCCAAGTGTTTCGCCAGGCTAAGCTCCAGTTGAAATGCCCTGTTGCCGTTCCGCGAATCATGATGCAAGTACTTTGAGTGGCAACTGAACCGGTTACACCTGATAGCAGTGGCATGAAAGAGGCGGCTGCTACTGTTTGTTGAATCATGTGATCAAAGTGAGTGATGACGAGTACTGAGCCTGTTTCAATCAATAAGGTAACGACAAGCCAAGGCAGCCTAGCGCGAAATGCCAGAGGCAAGTTGTAGGTTAAAGCCTCACTTGTCTCCATCTCGGGTACGTTAATACCGGATGATTCGTAAATGTCCTCAGTTGCTTCTTCTTCTAAAACGTCGAGGACGTCGTCTGCGGTGATGATACCTTTGAGTTTGCCTTCTTTGTCGACAACGGGCAGTGACAATACGTCATAGTGACTTAATTTGTCGGCAGCTTCTTCTTGGTCTGTGTCGGTATTTACAGAAAATACATCAGCATCCATGATGCTTTCGACAGGAATGTCCGGATCTGCTGTTAAAAGTTCGCGTACGGACACGCGACCGACAAGATGATCGTTTTCGTCGACAACATATACGTCGTAAATTTCTTCATCTAGTTCTTCGTACGTTTCTCGTAATCGTGCCAAGGCGTCACTTGCAGTCATCGAGCTTTCCAAAGCAAGATAGTCGTTGGACATGATGCCGCCGGCGGAGTCTTCTTCAAAAGACATAAGCTCTTTGATGTCTTGCGCGCTTTCGTCATCGCCAATTTGGCTGATGATTGATGTTGCTTCCGCTTCCGGCAATTCCGACAGCAAGTCGGCAGCTTCGTCAGGTGCCATGCGCATGATGATAGGTACAACGCCTCTATTGCCTAATTCGTGCAATAGTTCGCGAGATATATCTGCTTCTAATTCGGCCAAGACTTCAGATGCGTTATCAAGGTCGAGTATGCGGAAACAAGAAAGTCTCTCTTCTTTGTTCAATTCTGCTATTAAGACTGCAATGTCAGCTGGGTGCTGATCATTCAAAACCAGCCTAAGCCGCTGCCTGTCCGAAGCTTCTAACAACGAACGAATGGTTTCGACACTCAATTCGGTTTGCTCGGTTATCAACGCCTATCACCCGAAAGGTCATATTATAACGCTCCGGTTGCGTTTCACTCCACCTCTGCTTGCCTCCGGCACAACTTACCGCAATGCTAACGACCGGCTCATCGCCGCTCTTGCATTGCTAGCTTGTGAAATGCATGAAACGAACTAGTCTTCGAGATATCCGGCAAGCTTGGATGACCAGGCCGGCTGGCGCAGTTTTCTAAAGGCTTTGTGCTCGATTTGTCTGACGCGTTCACGAGTAATGTTGAATAAGCGTCCGACTTCTTCAAGAGTTCTCTGGCGACCATCTTCCAAGCCATAGCGCAAGTGCATAATGTCGCGTTCACGAGGAGTCAATTGCGAAAGCATGCGATTGAGATCCTGCCGCATGAGTTCTTCTTCTGTTGTCGAATCGGGGCGAGCCGATTCGTTGTCCTCGATGAGGTCACCTAAATAAGTCTCTTCGTCCCTATTTAAGGGCATTTCCATGGAGATAGGTTCTCTATCTGCCTGGATGATTTCTTTGATTTTGTTGACCGGCAAATCCATGGCGGAAGACAGCTCAGCCTCTGTTGGTTTGCGTCCCAATTCCTGAGCCAGGCGGGCGCTTGTCTTCTTCATCTTATTTATGGATTCAACCATGTGCACAGGTACGCGGATGGTTCTGGATTTATCAGCCAAACCGCGGCTAATTGCCTGGCGAATCCACCAGGTGGCGTAAGTCGAGAATTTAAAACCTTTGGTGTGGTCGAATTTTTCAGCAGCGCGAATTAAGCCGACATTCCCTTCCTGAATAAGGTCTTGGAAAGGTAGTCCGCGATTGACGTACTTCTTTGCTATTGAGATGACCAAACGAAGATTGGCTTGGATAAGCTTTTTCTTTGCTTTTTCGTCGCCCTTGGCAATCTGGCGAGCCAATTCAATCTCTTCATCGGGCTTAACCATTTTGACGCGCCCGATTTCTCTCAAATAAAGTCTGACTGAATCCTCGGTAAAGGCAGCCTCAGGAACCTCAGGAGTTTCCTCTTCTTCCTCTGCAGCAGCGTCCGCAGCCTCTTCAAAGAGTGGCTGTTCTGACCAGTCCTCGGTCACTTCTTCGGTTACTCGTGCAGCCATGAAGGCTCCTTACTAATGAGGGTGTCTAATTGTTTCTACCCATTTCAAACAAGTATCTAGCAGTCAAGAGAAAGATTAAGGTTTGTAAATTGTCATCTTGTTAACACGCGGGCTGGAACGCCGCAATTGCTTGTAAAATCGTTGTTTCCCATACAGAAGCAAGGAGCTCTTATGACGCGCAAATACAATGCTCGCGAGAAAAAACGCCGCCGTTTGGCCAAGAAAGACAGACAGAAGGCCGAAGTCAGAGAAAAAATCGCCAAAGCTCAAAACAAGTAGGCAGTTGAAACAAATTGACTCAGCGAACGAAATTACACCCGTCCACGGGTACTGCCCCTGAACCAGCTTCAGGCGGTAGTCTCATTGCCGATGTTAAACCGAAGGCAATGAGAATTATGTCCGGAATGCGTCCAACAGGACGCTTGCACATTGGGCATTATTTTGGTGCTTTGACGAATTGGCTTGAATTGCAGCAAAGCTATGATGCTTTCTTCATGATTGCTGATTGGCATGCATTGACCACAAAATACCAGGACACTTCTCAGATTACAAATAGCATCTGGGAAATTGCCCTTGATTGGTTTGCTTGCGGCATCGACCCTGATCGTGCCGCGGTCTATGTGCAGTCTGCAGTACCTGAAATAGCAGAGTTGCATGTTTTGCTGTCGATGATAAGTCCGCAAAGCTGGGTTGAAGGTGAGCCGGGACTCAAAGACATGATTCGCATGTTGGCCAATGACGAAGAAGAAGCTAGACAAAAGGCTACTTACGGACTCATTGGTTATCCTGTTTTGATGACTTGCGATATTTTGGCAATGAAGGGCAACCTTGTGCCTGTCGGAAAAGATCAAGAGTCACATTTAGAATTTGCTCGTGACGTAGCTCGGAAATTTAACACGCTTTACGGTGTGGATTGTTTCCCTGAGCCTCAACCAAAATACACATCAACTCCGTTGTTGAAGGGTGTAGATGGGCAGAAAATGGGCAAGTCATACAACAATGACATTAAGATTGCTGATACCGAAGATGATACCATCAAGAAAGTCAAGCAAATGATTACGGATCGCACTCGTATAGCGAAGACTGATCCTGGTCACACGGATTTGTGTGAGGTGCCATGGCCCTATTACAATCTGTTTGCGAATAACATGTCTATGGAAAATCCTCAACTCTTTTTGTCTGATGTCAAAAAACAGTGTGAGAATGCCCTCATCGGTTGCGTAGACTGCAAAGTCAGATTGGCTGAAATGGTCAACGAATTTTTTGCACCGATAAGAGAAAAGAGAGAAAGACTTGCCAAAGATCCTGACGGTGTACGCAAAAAACTAGAGCATGGTAACAAAAAGGCGCGCCTCGTAGCGAAGCAAACATTGGCTGAGGTACGCGAAATAATGAAGCTTGTCGACTGGCACAAGTAATGTTGAACAATTTACTGCTTGTCGAAACGGTGCTGGCTTACGCTTATGCAGCAAGTTTGCCGCTGACGTTATCCGGCTCTTGGGTGATTCTTGTAATCGGCCTAGTTGTCTGGTTGGCTAAGTGCGTAATTGGTAAAGACAAGCAGGCTTTGTCTTCGCTTCCAGAAGCACCGTTTGCTATTCCGCTTTTGATTTTCATTGCCGCTGTATTTGTATCGGGCTTAGCAAATGGCGGCATTGGTGAAGCAGGCAAGTCGGTTTGGACATTGAGATCGCTTATTGTCTACTTCTGGGGCTATCAGCTGTTTCGCACGAGAAGACAGCTGGTCTTCAATTCGCTCAAAGTGTTGCTGGCAATCACAGCGGTGTCTGGAATCTGGAGCGCTATTCAGCAACTTTTCAATTTTCATCCTTTTGGTTACCAGTGGTTGCAGGGCACAGGCTTTTTAAGTGCTCCCATGGCTTATGCAGGACAAATGCAGTTATTTGCACTTGTATCGCTTGCATTTGCTGTCGATCAAAAGAAGCTTTCGCCGAAAGTCTGGTTCAATCCGTATATCACAGCCGTCTTTAACTGCTTGGGCGTTTTGTTTGCCGCAGAGCGAAGTGCTTGGTTGGGATTTCTTGCCGGCGTTGCCTCCTTAGCCAGTCTCAAGTCTGTTCGCTTTTTCTTGAAGTCGGCTGTGGTTGTAGCTTTGATTGGTCTGCTTAGCTACATGTTTGTCCCTGTCGTTAAACAAAGACTTGCTCCTCTTACTAATTGGCAACAGGATGTAAGCACGCGAGTGCGCCTGCAAATCTGGCAGAAATCAATTGAGGTTTGGCAGTCCTCTCCGGTGTTTGGAGTGGGTATCACACACTTTCCACGCTTTGATATTCCGGAAGCCATTGTGCCCGGGCGTTCTAAGGATCTCAATCACGCTCACAGCAACTACTTCCAGATGTTGACCTGCCTTGGCATAGTGGGAACTGCAGCCTATTTACTGCTCTGGCTCTGGGTTGTTGTAAGTTTGGGTCGCAGTTACTTTGCCCTTGGTGATACCACATCTAGTGGCGAATTACCCGAGCGATCGCTTTTGCTGGGACTGTTTGCGGCTACTGTGGCTTTATTGATATCGGGTCTTTTCGAATATAACTTCGGTACTGCCCAAGTCCGCCTGGCTCAATGGTTCTTGCTTTCTATGTATGCCGGAAAGAACCGCACCTTGAAAATTGACTAACCGATCTCGGTAAGTTACCATTAACCTGCTATTTAATATAATTAGGCGTTTTCTTACTACGAAAAGACCTCAATGGCTAGGGGCTCAAGTAAACAGGTGGGTAATGTTGGTGTGCGCATGGTGGCATGCGTTACCGTCATCGTTGTTTTGGTAGTCTTTTTTGCCGTCAATTACATTCGCATGATGAGTATGGAGCAGGATACTCACACTGCTGTTGAGGCTGCCTGTTTACAGGCGGCTAAAGATTTAGCTGCTGTTGTTGTTGATGGACCACTAGGCAGAATAAGTCTTGTCGATGATTTGCCGGTAAAAAGACCTTATATACCAAATCGTGATGTTTATTCCGGGGCGACTCCTAAAGCTTCGCCAAGAGCTGAGGAAGTCCGCCAGATAAAGAGCATTAATACGCTTCTGGCTGAAATTCGTCTTCGTGCGCTAATTGCCAATCAGCCGGAAATTGTAAATACGACGATGACTTACAGGGTGAATGCTGATCTGCATTTGGCTCGCAATAGCATGAACGCCTTGAAATACAGACTTGTAAATACTCTGTCCAACAGAATGCCTGTCTACGACAAAACAGGAAACGAGCTAAACGTCCAAAACGATGCAGTTAATGCTTACAATAGAAATCAGCAGAAATTAGGACGTATCTATTGCCGACTGGAAAATCTTACTTATCAGTTGGGGACAATCAGCAGCCTGCACAACAGCAGCATAGATACACTGCAGACACCTAGACCGCATGATTGCGATCCGGAAACTGAAAACGATGATGGATTTTATAGGGCATATAGACCCTACAAATTGCCGGGACTTTTAGGGGAAACTGTTCAGTTTGTCCCTGATTGCTCAAAAGCCCGCCTGGTCAATAACGCGACATTTTTACCGTTAGGTAATTCGGATGATTTTCCTTGTGCTGTGCAAATCGAAGGCGATGAAATAGTTACTGTGATTGCTCCTGCCGGAGATGATAAACCGCAAACAACAAAGACTCACTTTAAGGCAACTGCACAATTACCTGCAGGACCAGCCGACGGTGCTAACAATCAATTGGAAGCAAGTCCGTCCGGAGCATTTCTTTTGACTTTTCCTCAGGGCTTTCCCAGTGTTCCTGAGCAAGGCGCATTCAATTTCTATTCGCTGATAAGCATAATGAATGCCTCGATGCTCGATCCGCAAAGTGCTGAGTCGAAAAGTCCATATAAATATTGGAACAGTGAATCAGCCGGAGTCTGGCGCGTTGCACAAAATGGGCCTGTGCCTGGTAACGGAGCACTTGTGGAAAAGCCTTATCTAGACATCAAAGGACGCAGTAGTGACGATCCGTCAGTGGCACTTTCTTTTCTCGTTTATGACTGGATTTCCAGTCTCGGACTAAAGCCAAACGTTGAATCTGTCGTGAAGGCGCTTACTTTTGATTTACGCACTTACTGGCATTATAGACACAATCCAACAATTGAGTTTTCCAGTCTCTCTTTGTTGCCGGATGTACAACCCGCTCGCGCCGCATTTGGCGAGAACGACTCCATCATCAGTGCCATTCTCAATGTGGATACAACAGGCAAAACTGATCCACGTAATTTGACCAACTGGGCTAAGAATCCACATTTGTACATGCGCCAACAAGCTCGCATGTGGAGTTATGCCGGTCCAATGTCGGCTTATCCAAGCGACGCCATGCTCGTGAGAATAAATGACGACGGATCTGTGACAACAGTCGATGGTAATTCCATTGATCAGGCAGAAGGTCTCATGAAAGAAATTATTTCCATGAACCATATTGGCTGGCAGACGTATGTCAATACTCTGAAAGCGCTTGATGAAAAAATGGCATCTAGGTTTGAAGCACTAAAGCAACAACAAGCTCCTGCTGTTGCTGTTACCAACGCTGTAATTCGAGAGAATCCCCGCTTGGCTAATGCGCTGCAGAACGCGCAGTACTGCATGGCGGTTTCGTTAGCGATGAAGAAAAACTTGAAACTGCTGACGGCTAACGGTCTGCGCAAGGTTAACAACGCCCACTATGCTCTGGGTGCTGCCGATTTTTACCCGCCAACTAAAGCACCTACCGTGTCTGAATTGCTTTCGAATAACCCTTGCGCAACAGGGCAAGGTGTAATTCTAAATAACAGAGACTGGTGCGGCAGTAAGCCGACTTTTATAGCGGATACAAAGATTGTTCAGATAGGTTCTTCTATTCGACAGCCGGACTTTTTACAACAAGCATCCGCCACATCACTTGCATACTCCAACTGGAATAAGTTTCTCTTCCATCTGGATTTAAGAGCGCCGTCCAAGCCTTATCAGGGCGAGATACTTATGCACCGCCTGGATTCTTCACCTTATGCGTCGGTGCCGATATTGAAAGGACAGGTGCATTATCAAAACACCTGTGCGCTTATTACCAATGCCACAAAAAACAACGCTTACAAAATTTGCTGGCAAGTTCAAGCTCGCGATATGAATGTTAATCACTTCGCCGGTATGGATGCCGATTTGCGTGGGCAAGATGAAGAAGCTGCTTCGTACTTCGCTGATATGGATTTGAATAGTTACAACGGTCAGGCATGTAAGACTTCGCCGTTGCGTGGTGTTTGCCCGCCGTTGGTTTCGGAATTTTCTATTCTTTGTCCTTTAGTCAAGGCGCCCATGCCGGATCACTCAACTAATATTGTTCTCTGGTCCAACTGGTTGGCGCCATCTGTCGTGTCGGATTCATTGTCCAATCAATTACTCAGTGTAGAAAGTGGTTGGCAGCCGTCAATTTATGTGCCGGATGGCACCGCTTTAGGGCAATACAAAGGAGCACTATCCGAAAGGCAGATTAGTCGTGAATGGTGGCAAGAAAAGCGCTGGCAAAGTGATTGGTGGCTAACTAGCGGCAGGCTGTCGCAGACCTCCGGTGCATATCCTGAACCGCCGCCTTTGGTTATTTAGAGTGTTATTTTAAACTCTTACTTTGAGCCAGGTGCCTGATTGAAATCGCCAGGCCATTAATCCCGCTTGGATAATTACAGAGCTCGTCATTGCCCACCAAATACCTACAGGACCCATATTCAATCCCAGTGCTAAAAACGCCGCTAGCGGCAAGCGAATGCACCAACTGCAGAATATGCTAATCCACATCGGCACGCGAGTCTCACCAGCCCCTTGCAATGCTCCTGCTAAAACCATGCCCACCGATAAGAATGGCTCGCTTATCGCGTTGATGCGCAGGTAATCAATTGTGTATTCAATTGTTTTGGCATCATGACTCATGGTTTCCGCAAAAGGTCTGGCGAAAACAAATAGCAATGTGGCAAGACACAACATAAGTCCTATTCCTAAGTTGGTAACATGCCATCCCGCCTTAAAAGCCCGTTTGATTTCCTTGGCTCCTAGTGACTGACCAACGATTGAGGCTACTGCCATCGATAATGCCATCAACGGCATAAAAACAAAGCTTTCCACGCGCATACCGATACTCCACGAAGCTAATGCATTAGTAGGATTATTGCAGCGAGCGAGAATAAGGAAGAGGACGAATGTGCCGCCGATCCAGCTAATGCGTTGCAGTGTCGAAGGAATGCCTATGTGCAGCACGCGCATCATTTGCTTGCCGGAAAGAGGAAAGAAGTGTTTGAAACTTTCCTTGAGTGTTGATCTTTTCAATGCCCATAAGGCAATCACGCTGCCGAAACAAGACGCAATGACGCCGGATAAAGCTATGCCTTTTATACCGAGACCTGGTACCGGCCAGTTGCCTACAACAGTTATGTAATCGCCGACAATGTTAATCACCGCGATTACGCACATCACCATCAAAGGTATTTTGGCATCACCGATGGCTCGAAATGTGGCGTTGATTAATGCGGTGACACTGAAAGGGAAAAGCAAAAAACAAATGATGGTCAGATACGTCCGGCCCATTGAGACAACTTCCTGACCATTGCTGAATAAGGGCACTAAGAAATTGGCGGCGCCGATAGCCACGAATACAAGCGTTATTCCAAGCATTACGGATAGCGCTAGAGACTGAGCTGTGGCGATAGTCGCTTCTTCGGTTTGGCCTGCACCAATAGCTCTTGAGACTATGGCTGTAGTGCCGACACCTACAGACATAATAAGGACTTGGAAGAGAAACAAGACTTGCTCGGCTAAGCCGACAGCGGCTTGGGCAGCGGATCCTAAAATGCCGGCTACTTGTATATCGACTGCACCGACAACAGAGCTAGTCACCGTTGTAATCATCAGCGGCCAGGACATAATCCAGATAGCGCGCCAGAGACTGCCTTCCACAAGTGGCGCGGCTTTTGTTGTTTTGGCGGTGTTTTGAACGCTATCTGACATCTAAATCGATTTTGGGTTCCAAGGCTTTATAATAAGCGCGCTAGAAGGAATTGGCATGCCTAAAAAAGAGAATTTTGCTGAACAGACTTTTACCTTCAAACTGTCGATATGGAAGGTTCTCTTTCGCTGGTTCATTTTCCTGCTTCTTGCATTTTTGAACTTTGCCCTAGTTGCCGGCACGGTTTCGCAAAACCTGGAAGGTAGACCCCAGGAGCTGCCGATTGTCGTTTGCACATATCTGGTAGTTTTCTTTTTCGATCTGACGATTCTTCTGCCCTTGCTCTTTGAAGCAGACACAGTGTGGGTCTTAGCCGACAAGCTGGTTTTAAAGACACTGTTGTGGCGGACAAAAGTTCCCTACGGCGAAATTGTCGATGTACGTCTGCCCATGTGGTCTAAGTTTTTGATCCTGCGAAAGAAGCATGTCATTTACCTTCTACATAGGAAGGATCTGCAACCGTTTGATATGCTTGTGGAGAAAATTGTCGAAAAGACAGGACGAGAGAAGTTCTTCGGCTAAAAGATAGGTTTCGGATATATCGAAATGGTAGTAGTAAGCAATCAATTAGGAATGCAGCCAGTGTCAGGGAAAATTCGTGTATTAATTGGCAAGCCAGGTCTTGATGGGCACGATAGAGGTGCCAAGGTAGTGGCCCGTGCATTAAGAGATGCGGGCATGGAGGTTATTTACACGGGGCTGCACCGCTCTCCTGAAGAGATAGTTGAGACGGCTATTCAGGAAGATGTGGATGCGATTGGACTGTCGGTGTTGTCCGGAGCCCATATGACCGTATTCCCTAAAGTGGTCAAGCTTTTAAAGGAGCAGGGAGCCGATGACATTGTTGTATTCGGTGGCGGCATTATCCCGGAAGAAGACAGACAAGAACTTTTAAGACAAGGCGTTTTTGAGATATTTGTGCCGGGTGGAGCAACCCAGCGGACTATTGGGTTTCTCAAGGAGCGCTTTAACTCCAAGCACAACAACAAATAACAGAAAACTCAACCAGCTGATTGTCTGAAAACCGTACTGGCGGGGAATATAGGGAAATGAGGCAGTGCCAGATAAAATCTGGCATTTCCAAGATTAAAAATATAAGTCACTTACTTGCAACCCATGTTATACTTCGCGTTTAATTGAATTAGGGGCTGTTAGGAGAAGCTAAATGTCCCGTGGATCAAAGAAAGGCGAGCCCAACGAGGCTAATCAAAAGGTACAGGCGTTAGAACCTGCACTGCTTGAGATTGCCGGTTTGGTTATGAATTCAGTTATGCAGCATAGGGTTAAGCCTTATGTCGACCGTTTGTTCTCCAAGCGGGCAGCCCAGCGTGTTGTGCACCAAGCAGGCACTGCGGCTCTTGTTAGACTTTCCGAGCATGACGCCTCGTTGGAAGTCTACGACGCCTAATTACCTTGTGAATTGGTTTTTTGTAGGGGCGCATTGCATGCGCCCTTTTTGATGGACCATTTCCAAGAGCTTTATAATGGATAGTACTTACTAGTTCACGAATTAGAGAAAATATGTCCAGCAAACCGCCGTTATACAGAAAAGGCGATGTGGTCTTAGTTTCATTCCCTTACACGACAGATGAGGGATCGACGCAGACTAAGCGAAGACCTGCTGTGATTATTTCTGCTGATGCAAATAATGCGCGCCTTGATGATGTCTTGTTGGTCCCTTTAACGAGCAACACCACGCGCGCTACTCGCGAACCCACTCAAGTTGTTGTACGCATGAATACGCCGGAAGGGCAAAGCGCCGGACTGCGACTTGATAGCGTAATTGACTGTACTGTTATTGCCACCATTCCGAAAACACTTCTGGTAAACAAAATTGGTGTCTTTCCCCAGGACATAATGGAAAAGGTGGATCAATGCCTGATGGTGGCTATGTCCATAGGCCGCCCAGTATTGCCTGATGAACTTGTAAATATCGAAGAAGCAACGCAGGAAGGCTAGTTGCTTCTCTTGCGCTTAACTTTGAGCAACAGTAGGTAAATAACCGGACTTAAAAATATCAAGGCAATGATTGCTATGTCATTGGCGAATAAGCCTGGGCTGTAGCCTATGAGCAACCTTAATGCATAGGACATGACGTAGCTTGCTCCTAATAAGAAATAAGCAAGAGCGTTGGTTTTGGCAAAACGTGCAATGAGAAACCAGAGCACAATTGCACCGACAAAATAGAATAAGGTGCCGATGACTATGTCTTGGTAGTAGCGATAACTCACGTTCAAGGCAAGAGCAATGGCAAGACTTGCGATGAAATAGTGACTGCGTTTGTCCACATACTTAGCGTAGAGTCCTGCCAGACTGGCGGCTGTAAGAGCAGTAAATGTTCCTGTGATAAAGGCGTCTGTAATTGTTTCTATCGATGGACTTATGACGCCTGCAAGCTTTGTAAAAGCGTCGAGTGGCGCAATCATGACGGAAGGTGAAAAGAGTGTTTGAAGATAAACGCGCAGCACATCCAATGCCTGCCAGCCGATACCAAATGTGTAACCCACCAATATGGCATCAATCCAGAGATCTTTTTGATTGCCCGGTCGGTCGTCTTCCTTCTGGCTAATTGTTGCTTTGATGATTGTGTTGACCGGGGAGTGTGGTGAAAGAATTCGGAACGCCGCAAGCGAAAAGGCAGCGGTTGCGCAAGTCACGGCCAGCCAGGAGATGTAGGTCAGTATTTGCCTGACGAATTGTCCTGTGAGGAAAGTGTCAACCGGGTTGCTTGTGTCATAACCCAGAAACAATTCAGGTAAGTCATTTAAGGACTGCGGTATGAGAGTCAGGACTATAGGAACAGACAGAAGGATGGCTGGTCGCCAGTGAATTGGACCTGTAGCAGCGAGACCTTTTAACCACCAAATGACTAATACAAGGGTAATGAGATTCAGTCCGATAGCGAGATATTGGCTTATTTGATCTTTTGTTGTGCGGCGAGCTTTTTCAAATAACCATTTATCCGGCAACTGCCAGTTTTTTGTGAAATTGCAAGCTAGATTGCCCAAACAACTGACGTTGATGCGAAATTCGGCGTCAGGTAAGGAAAGTCTTTCCGATTTGTATCTCAAGCTGTAGTCGTTGCGTTTAGGGCGGGCTGAGTCAAATACATCCAATTGAGTTAGAGGCAAGTATTCGCGTTGTTCGCTTTTCAGATATTTCTCGGATAAGTTCTGTGCTTGCTCGCGAGTAAGTTTTTGTCCTTCAGCGTCTTCATCAAGGGCAACTGAGAATGAGACAGGATCACCTTGTCCGTCGATGCTAACCAGGTAGACTTGAGGATCTAGAGGACGGAAGAAACGCACGCGCCAGAGCAGTCCTTTATATACGCTTCGCGAAAGATCTAGAGTTTTCTGGAATTTGATCTTTTCCATTGCGTACTGCATTTCGTGACCGTTTATATCTTCGCCAACCCAGGCAACAATGGATCTGCCTGTTATGTCCAGATTCTTTTTCGTCAAATAGTCTTGGGCTATTACTATTGCTTCATCACGTGATATGGAAAGTTTGCTTCCTGAGCCTATTTGGACTGGATAAAAGGAAAATTGGATGAGAGTAAATAGTGATAAAAGTGCAAAGAGCACGATGCGCGTACCGCGCTTCAGCGGTTGGTAATTGAAGCTGGATTCAGGCAATATTTCATTGAGGATTACCGACTGCTCCTTCTTCTCGATGGCGGCATTTAGTAATTTGTCCTGGTCAACGTCTCTTCCTTCTTTTGCCACCTTGTACATTAAGTAAGCGCTGACTGCCAGGGCTATGGCAAATGGCAGCACAACAATCACTGCTTGTGCCTTCAATGCCAACAAGCTTGAACTCAATAGCGGTACGACACCTAAGAAAGTGTCGAAGACATAGTGGGAAATTAGGCAGGGCAATATTCCAAAGTATTTGAGAATTAGACCGTAAGTGAAGCCTACAACCGTTAACTCAAGACCACGAGCATATGGCGGCTCTTGTGGGTAGTTGCTGTGCATGAAAGCCCAGGCGGCTGCTTGCAGGATATTTGCTATCCAGAAATTCTTGAAGACTTTGGTGAGAATTGTTGTGCCAAGAATGCGGTAGAGAAATTCTTCAGTGAAAGCTGCCCATACACCTATGTAGGCAGCGGAAAAGGAAGGAAAATACGAGCTAAGTGTCTCGGCATTTTGTACATCCAGCGGTGACCAAAATCCCAGACCACGGCCAAATAAATAGTAGAAGACAACCCAGCCAAGGTGTATTCCGAAAAGTCCATGACCGGCAACAAGTCCTCTAAATGTCTGCTGCATAGCCAGCGAAGCTTTGGTGAACAGATGTTCAAGAGCAATAGCCTTGGGAAAACTAAGCCGGTAAAGTGCTTCGGCGGCACCAGCCAATACAGTAGATTGCAGAAATGTAGTAGCGGCGCTGGTCAGCGTATTTACGTAGTAATCGGTAAGAAAGGCGTCGTAAGCAATTGTTGTTGAATAGCTGTGTATGGCGCGCGGCAAGGAATTGAGTGATTCACCGAGGCTAACGAGGCTGACAAAAAGTCCGGCAAAAACAGCAAAGCGCCAACGGATTAACCCTCCGGAAAATGCCCAAAGGAATATAAATACGGTTGCAACATTCAACATGGAAAGGAAAACACTGGCCACGTCGGTGAGCAATTCGTTGTAAGAGCGCAGCTTGCTGAACTTGCGCTCCCATGCTTCCGGCACGTGCAAGTAGTTGTCGAATGACGTTACTTGATTTCCGGAAACATTTACGTCAATTCTTAAATGGGCACCGGAGTAACTATCTTGTTTGTTTTCCCAGGTGAAGAAATGATCCGATCGCTTAACTTGCGATGTCGTGCCATGTTTAATTCTGGTGAATTTAGTTAATGGCATGCCTACTTTTGTTTCGACAAAAGTTTTGGCTAAGGCAAATGCTTCATCGTGACTGATTGAAGGTAAGGCAAAGTCATTGGGCAATTGGCGGTTGAAGGCGACAAGCTTGCCACTTGGACTTACCTGACAGAGAAATTGCTCCATCTGTAGTGGCTCGCACATACGCGTTGCCCAATACCAGACAGGCAGATCGCCTCTCATTAAATTGTTGGCTTCTTTGGAGCCGAGCTCATATTCGAGAAAAGTCTTTGATTCATTGTCGTAGTCAAAGACTGTTGAGACTTTTGGTTTTTCCTTGATATAACCGGCTTCTTGCGCCCAAGTTTTGGCAATTGCCTGAACTTTGCTTTGCCCTAACTGCAAGTCAATCGAAGCTGCCGGAAATACTTCATCTGCTTTAAAGCAGTAGGCGATCATGCCGATTAAGCCAAGCACGACAAGTAGAAACAGCCATTTTTTGTCGTGGCTTACTGTCCCTTTATTTTTGGTCTGTTTATCTTCCATTGTGGGCAAGAACAAAGGCGACGGCAAATTCATGTTCATGACTAATGCTTATCTCCCAATGCGAGAGATTCTGGTCATGGGCAATTTGTGCTGCCCTTCCGTGAAATTTAAGTCCAGGTTTACCACTCTTATCTTTAACGACTTCAATTTCCTTGAAACTCAAGCCGCGCCAGCCGACGCCCAGGGCTTTGGATGTCGCCTCTTTCACGGCAAACCTTCCGGCAATGCGGGCTACTGTGTGGGCGCTTGAAGCCAGTGCGTATTCACGTTCGGCGTCCGTCAAAATGCGAGCCAGGAATCGCTCACCAAAACGCTCATAAGCCTCTGCAACTCGTTTAACCGAGCAGATGTCTGTCCCCACGCGGATGTTGAGTTCATCTTTCATTACCGATTTAAGATTCTTCCTCGTCTTCTTGTCTTGTTCCATATAAGTAGACAAGTTCAGGTTCGGGTAATTCTTCGTGTAGTTCCGTAATTGTTTTGTCTAAACTTGGATGATTAAAATCGGGCGCGATTTCCAGCAACGGAACAAGCGCGTACGCCCGCTCATGTAAATGAGGGTGCGGTACTACCAGGTAATCATCTTTAACGACGGTGGAGCCGTAAAACAAAATATCCAAATCAATAATCCGCGTGCGTTCTTTGGAACCGCGCTGTGACTTTTGATTTCCATGCATTTCATTGAGTCTGGCTTCTATGTCTCGGCAGACATCCAATAAATCAACGGCTTGCAGGCTTGTATCGATAGCGGCAACGGCATTTACAAACCAGCGGCTATATTGCCCACCGACTGGTTCTGTTTCGTAAAGGCTGGAGCATTCAACAATTTCTACGCCGGGAATATCTTTGAGCAACTGCATGGCTTGTTGCACGTAGCCTACTCTGTCGCCCTCATTAGAACCCATGCCGACATAGGCTCTAGTGGTTTTTGCAGTTTTTGGCTCAGTGCTTGCCACCTGGCATCCTCGTTGACCAGCCTGCTTACGAGCTGCCAATTATAGCGAGTTTATCGAATTTTTTTATTTGGCGAAGATGGCTTCAACAACCGAATCAGTGTCTTCAAGAGAAGAAAAGAGAAAGTCCGGATCTTCTGCCTGCAATTCAGCGACGCTTGTTTTGCCGGTTGAAACTGCCAGGGCTTTTGCGCCAAAGCCTTTAGCGCAAGTGACATCTCGAGTGCTGTCACCGATGACGACAATTTCTTTAGGCTCAAATGCACGTTCAAAATGTTTTGTTGCTCTTTGACTGGCAATTGCCGGCAATTCCATGCGATTGGCGGAGTCGGAGCCATATGCACCTATCGCAAAGCTTTGATTGAGATTGAAAGGCTCTAGCTTGATGCGCGCACCTGGCTCAATGTTGCCGGTGAGCAATGCCAAATAGGCATCACCTGTTTTATTCAATGCGTCTATCAACTCGTGAATCCCTTTGAGCAGTGCGAATTCTTTGCACAACTCAATTTCTGTTTTTAGTATGGGCAGGTAAATTTCAAATGCTTTTGCTAGTTTCTCGGAATTTATGTCGTCGAGGTAGCCGGAGTCGGTGAGCATCTCGCGGCATATTTGTGGATCTGTTTTACCTGATAAGTCCATATGATCGCAGGCGATAGCAATTTCAAACGCTTCTGAAACCGCGCGTGCAAGCGCTCGTCTGCCCACGCCTTGCGTGCTCAGTATGGTGCCGTCGATATCAAATAAAACTAGACGTGCCACTATTTGTCCAATACAGATACAGGCGATTGCGGTTGAGAGTGTACTTCACCATCACCATCTTTCCATATTGCTACCTGGTTACGACCATTGCGCTTAGCCGAATAAAGAGCCTTGTCGGCTTTGTCGATAAGCGATTCTGGCGAATCGGCATGAATTGGATAAGTAGCGCATCCAACCGAAACTGATATCTTGCCCAGTCCGGGGATGAAGCAGTTGTTGACCTGGCGGCAGAGACGCTCAGCGATCAAGTGAGCTTCAGACAAAGGAGTCTCAGGAAGAATAACTGAGAATTCTTCACCACCATAACGAGCGGCAGTGTCGCCGGAACGAAGAAGATTCTTCAATGTCCAAGCAACTTGGCGAATTGCGTTGTCGCCAACTGGATGTCCGAAGTTGTCGTTAATTTGCTTCAACCAGTCAAGATCAAGCATGAGCAGCGAACACGGCACGTCTTTTCTTTGTGCCTTGCGCAACTCTTCGGTGAGTCGGTTTTTCAAATATACGTGGTTGTATAGTCCAGTCAGACCATCAGTAATTGACTGGTACTTCACTTGCGCAAACAATCGTGCGTGACTAATAGCGACTGCCACTTGGTCGGCAACCGCAGCAACAAGTGATAGCTCACTAGCGGACCAGAGGCGTGGGTTTAAACACTGGTGAACAATCAATACACCAAGTAAGCGATTGTCTTCTAGAAGCGGCGCTGCAATTAAGGACTTTGTCTGCACGAGCGCCAGGAAGTCCGTAAACGGCTTAGCTCTTTCATCAACAGCAACATTGGTTATTACTGCAAGCGGTGTTTCGTGAACAACCATCTCGTCTTGCTCCGCAATATTCAACGAGGTGAGATCAATGCCCAGCAATGAGCGCAATCCGGAAGCGTAAGTTTCAACAGGATGGAAGTCCAGCTTCTGACTGTAGATATTCAGTCCCTTCATTGGCTCTAGTTGGTCAATGTGGAACTCGTGACTTACGTAAAGAGGACCTTCAGCACGAGGCAAGGCAATCTGACAGCGGTCAGCTTCAATTGCTTCACCCAGCTCACGGCTGACGGTAGTTAGAATCGTGTCTAAATCAAGCGATGAGCGAACAGCTTTTACGATGTGGTTAACGAGAAGCTCTTGCTCAGCCAATTGTTTGGTCATGCCATATAAGTGAGCTTGATCCATGGCAAGTGCTACGTGTCTGGCAACTGCTTCCACCATTTTCAATTCAGGCTCGATCCAGGTGCGAACTTGGTCTAGTTGCTGAACCAAAATAAGCCCCAGCACTTTGTTGTGCATAGTGATAGGACACGCAATCAGTGACTTAATTGCTTGCCAGTCATAAGGAATTGGATCGAATGCGCCACCTTCAAATAGCGGTGTAAGTGTATGCGGCTCAAGCACATCGAGTGCAATTACCGAACCTTGTTCTAGGATGCGCTTCAAAATGCTGTTTTTGGTAACAACAAGCGATCTGTTGGTGAGCGGAATGCCTTTTGATTTGTCGTCGTTCCAGCTATAGGCGAATTCAATTGTCTTGATAGACTCACTTGTTTCATTAGCGGCTTTGTCGCTCTGGATTAGTGCCAAGCAGCATCTGTTAGCCGAAAGAGACTTGCCCAATTCAGAAACTGTGATGTTGAGAATTTCGTTGATATCGAGTGATTGGCGAATCGACTCGGAAATACGTTCAACCATGAGGTTGTGTTCGGAATTCAACTCCAAGTTAATCGCCATTTGGTTAAACGATTGAGCAAGCAAACCTAATTCGTCTTCGCTTCTTACGTTAACTCGCTTCGATAAATCGCCACGACCAATTGCAAGAGCTTCACGCACTAGCGCGTAAATTGGTCCGGTGAAGTGACCGGTTGCTGCGTAAGCCAAAACAATCGACAAACCAATTCCGCAGCCTGTTAAAAGAAGCATCATCGCCAGCCATTCTTGAGCTGGTCCATAAATTGCTTGAGTTGGCACGCCAATTACTACAAGCCACATCGTCTCTGGAACGTGATCGAAAGCATATGCACGCGATACAGGATCGGCGATGCCGATTGCTTCAAGCGTGCCGCGGAACTGTTTAGCTGCCGCTTTTACCGTGCGTGCCTTAGAAAAGTCTTTGCCTACCCAGTGGGTGTTGTCCAAAGTACGAGCCAATACCCTGTGATTGGCGTCTACAACGGCTATTACCGAGCCTTTAATCTGCCCTAGACCTGAGAACAGGGATAAGACTGCTTGAGGCTGGACGGAGGCAATAAGCACGGCTTTCACTTTGCCCTGGTCTATAACCGGCGCAGCTACTTGTAATGAGGGCTTTCCTGTAACCGGGCAATACGAGTAATTGGACATTACAGGCTTATGCGAGCGCAGAGTCTTCTGGAAGAATGGCTCGGTTTTTAAGTACGACAAACACGGCTTATTCGCAGGCTTATCCGTAGCTATAAGCTTGCCATCGGGACTCACGAGAGCAACGCCATACCAATTCTTTTCCGCTTGCACAGCGGTTTTCAAAATGCCGTAAACATCGTTGGGAGCTAGCTTTCGGACAGCCGGCAAATTAGCCAGAGCCTTCAAAGCGTCTTCCTGACCGGTAATCCATTGCGCCAAAGTCCGAGAAGCAATGGCCGCCTGGAAGGTCGTAGCCTGTTTAGCTTCGTTGTTTAGAGCCTGATATTCGCGCAGTATAGTAAAGCCGCTTATGACTAAAAGCGGAGTGGCCACGGCTAAACAAAGAAGTAAAAGCCGAGAGCGAATATTCAGGCGCTTCAATGAGCGCAGTGGCGATTTGATGTTCACCTTAACCCTGTATTTTAAAGGGTATGTACAAAGTAATCGTGAAATCAGTTTCCAGACTAAATAATAATAGTTTTCTAAGAGATGAAAAGAGAAAAGTTGTTAACATTTGCCCTTTGTTGATCACTCTTACTAAGGCTTTATTTTTGTGACACAAATTGACAACCAAATTAAGAATCAGCTGATGGCGCTGAGGCGTCCGGCAATTTTCACGGGAGCCATGGCAATAGCTAGCTTCGTTGTTTCAATATTCTGGGTGGCGCCTTTTGTCATACGCACAGAGGAAATTGGCTCCATATTTTCCACCGCCCTAGAAGAAGACTTCTTTTACGATATCTTTGCCTGGGCTGCTGCAGCGTGGCTTGTGGCCTATGTTTTCAACGTCTGTGCATTTTATGCCCTTGGTCGATTTGGACAATGGGCCGGCATCTTTTTACTATCTGTAAATCAAGTAGTACTGTCGCAACAATGCGCACAATTAGCCCACTTCAAAGCTTCTGCAAATATCTTTGTAGTACCACTTCTTATTGAGGCATGGCTAATTTGTTTGTACTTTGGCTTCTTCTGTCTGCCGTCACTATTGCGGGCTGGACATAGTCGTCTTGTAGGCATCGCCACTTTGGCAATAACTCTTCCTTGGCTAATCGGAAAGAATCTGATTGTCTTAGGCAGCCAGGTCTTAACCGGATTGTTCTGATCCGGAATCATTCGTTGACAAAAGGGCAGGTAAATTAGTTGCGCCACTTGCCGGAAGTTGCCACAGGTTTGACTTGCGTCTCTTCCATGCGGGCGATTGCTTCTAGTACTTCTTCGCAGTCGACTGGGATTTTGTTTTCTAAATTGAGTGATAGACCGCGGCGCATTGATTGGAGGATTTCTTCGGCGGCGGTTTCTTTCTTTCCCTGGTGGAGGAAAACGTCTACTTTGACCATGCGGGCAACTAAGCAGTTGTCGTCGAATTCGAGGGCGCGTTCGCAGTAGTTGAGTGCTTTGGTGATTTCGCCATCAGCGAAGGCAGCGCAGCCGGCAGCGGCTAATAGGCTGGCTTTTAGTTGGCCCATTACGTTTGGTGCTTCTGCGGCTTGAGCGAAAGAGGTTAGTGCTTGTTTGTATTCGTGTTTGCGGTAGTAGAGGACGGCGCTTAATAGCAACGAATAGAGTGAGTGGGGGTGCTTGGATTTTAGTGTTTTGAGTTGCTTACGTGCACGACGTCTTAAGCCTGCTTTGTCATAGAGTAGTCCAAGTCTGCAAGCAAGACGAGCGTTGTCTGTTTGTGCTTTGGCTTTGATGAGTGCTTCTTTGAGTTCGTCTGCAGCTTTGGGGCGAGACAATTCGGAAAACCAGAGACGGCACTTGTGGTTGAGCACTACAGCTAGATAAGCGATGACGCTTGAGGCGTGCAAGGCTAGTACGAATAATTTGGAGTCGAGAGAGCCTGTTGTGTATATGAATTGCCAGCGTGGGCTACCCATACCGAAGAAAGACAGGAGCGGATCGAAAATTAGATTTAGCGCAAAGATAAAACTGATGGTGTACCCGAGCACTGTCGCGAGGAATGGATGGGGGCGGAACACCAGAGCCGGTATTAGCAACAATGCCAGCACTATTTGTGCGACAACACCGGCGAAAAGAGTTATAGACAAGTCGAGGTGACTTGTTAGTCCCACTGGATGGATGTGATACCACAAGAGACCATATGCCCAGTTGGTTACATGACCGCCAAGTAATTCAGCTGCTTTCTCGGTTGCTTTTAGATCAAGCAAGTTGAGAAGCGGAAATACTAGAAATACAACCGTCCGCCAAGCAAATGCGCGATCGGATTCGTTTAAATCTTCATTACCGAGTCTTCTGCGGTCGATGAATAGACGCCAAATGGTGTTGAGGGATATGAGGCATGCCATGCCCGTCACAGACCAGAGGTATATCTCATTCATAGTCCGACATCCCTGTAACAGAAAGTAACAAGTATTATAAATTGGACTTTGCTACCGGTGTTTGTAATCGGTGTGAAAAGATTTTATTGTCAAGCGTCTTTGAAGTTCTTTTGATAGTACTCGTCAAGCGCTGAATCAATCCAGTGACATTGCGCATCCGGGATTTCTTTGAGGTCCAAAAGTTCCTTTTCTGATTCCAATTTCTTTCCTATCTGTTTCAGTAGAAGCAGCTTGTAAAGGCGAGCATCGCCAAGATTGTGATCAATGTCGATAGCTTTTGTATATGTCTCAATAGCTTTTGGAAAATCGTTTTGTCTGACGTAGCAATCGGCAAGTCCTAAGTAAGCTTTGACGCGTGTTTGCGCCGGCGCGTTATCGTCTGAACCAACTTCGTCGTAAGTCTTCGCTGCTTTTTGAGTCTGTCCTCTATTCATTGAAATGTAGCCGGACAACATTTGTGCGTCGGATGCTGCAGCTCCTACCGTAATGGCTTTTTTCAACCATTTGTCAGATTGACCAAAGAGACTCGCTTCTGCATAACACCAGGCGACAGCCAGAGCGTTTATTGGAGTTGGTTCTGCTTCTGCTTGAATGACAAGCAGACCTATTCTTTGTGCCCATTTAGGTTTTGTGCGCATGGCAAACCACAGTCGTGGTGTCGCACCATAAATACAGTAAGCAACTAGCACTACTAGTGCTGCGTGTACGGCGCCGATGATTGTTTTTAAAACTGGCGTGGGCGCAGTGTAAATAGCTATCCAGTCACCGTAATAGCCTGTGGCCGACATAAGTGCGTAAATTACAACAGTGCCTCCGACTGACCAGAGAGCCAAATAGACAAGCATTGCTACAACAGGCGGAGAAGAGATAAAGAGTGCTGCAAATCCAGCTAAAAGTCCAATGGCAATTTGCACGGCATTGCCGGCTAAGTATGTAATTACTGTTTGATCTGATGTGAATGTGCCTGATGGCACGACAAAACCCCAGAACAAGCCAAAGTGGAATTCAGCAACTTTGCCGCCAAAATATTCAATGGATAATGCGTGTCCCATTTCATGGCAATAGACAACAATAGGCATTAGAAGGAATATGACCACCTTCTGCAGAATGAATCTGTCTTTTCCACTTAAATGATCATCCCAAACAGATTTCCAATTAGTTATCAAATCTTTGATGGTAATTACCATCAAAGGCAAATAGATCAAATTTAGAAGATCTAGCTGAAGTGACGGCAATATCATTTTTTATCTCAACGACCAAATACTTTCAGAAGTCCAACTGAAAGGAAATAAAGTCCGGTCAAGGCGGCCATGACTATGAGCATCGATACCGCTGTTGGATCAGGTGTAATGATGGCGGCAACAAGCGCTGCAGCAAAAATCGCATAGCGCCAGACTTTTATGAGTTGACTCGATGAAACTAGTCCAGTGAAGGAAAGTGCGAATAATACTATTGGTAATTGAAAGCAGAGCCCCATATATAAAAGTATTGAACTGACCAGGGATACATAGAAATCTAGTCTCTGGTTGATAGGGCTTATGCCT
Source organism: Candidatus Obscuribacterales bacterium (assembly GCA_019744775.1). Lineage (NCBI taxonomy): Bacteria > Bacillati > Candidatus Melainabacteria > Candidatus Obscuribacterales > Candidatus Obscuribacterales bacterium. The sequence continues at coordinate 395,900 of JAIETZ010000001.1, read as the reverse complement.
TGTCCGAATGAGCCAAAGAAATGAAGCATTGGTGGTAATACAAGATTGTAGGCAAAAGCTGCACCGGCAACAAACAAAATAGGCCCGCCTATGACAATGGGCACAAGCATTCTGCGCTCTTCTTTTCTAAGTCCAGGTGCTATGAATAAGCTTGCTTCGAAAAGTACATAGGGCAAGGCAAGAACAATTGCGATGTAAAACGCTACTTTGAAGTAGACAAGTAATGGTTCTTCAAGGGAGAGCGCCTGAAAAGTAATATTTCCTGCAGGTGCTTCAAGAATGCGCACCGCGTCCTTAGCAAGCCAGAGAGCAATTAGGAAAGCTATACCAATGACAAGCAGGCAGCGAATTATGCGATTGCGTAATTCGTCTAAATGCTCGACTACGGTCATCAGCTTGTCGTCGCCGACTGCGTCGTGTTTGCTTTCTTGATTTTCTAAATTGGTGTCCAAGGTGTCCATATGGTTGAAAATTTTACTTTACTGTAGCAATTCTATCTGATTGCTAAAACAAATTGGAAAAATACCACCAGGCTTGGCTTTTCGGGTTTCTTCAGCTGTTGCACCGGATGGCGAAATACATTCTGAGCAACCTGTTGAAGTAAAACAACCAGCAGTAAAAATAGAGACTGACGACTAATACTGATGTCGTTGTCTGACTGCTTCGAACAAGAATATTGTCGCAGCCTGAGCTGCATTCAAAGATTCGCTTTTGTCAGACATCGGTATCGCAATTATTTCATCAGCCGCGTCGAGCACGTTTTGCGACAGTCCTTGTCCTTCGTTGCCGACAATGATGGCTGTTGGTTTAGTCATATTTGCTTGCCAGAAATATTTTGTGCCTTCAGCGGCTGAAGCAACTACTTGCAGTCCGTTGTCTCGGCAGAGTTTTATTGCTTCGTTGGTATCCATATCCCAAAGACAGGGCAATTGGAAACTAGCTCCCATGGCTGATCGAACAACTTTGGGATTGTATGGGTCAACTGTTCCTTTTGTCATTATTAGACCGGAGGCGGATGCAGCTAAGCTGGTGCGAATCAAGGTTCCTAAGTTGCCGGGGTCTTGAATCGCATCAGCGATTACTACAAGTGGCGTGCCTGAAAACAACTTCTTTGGATTTACGGTTTTGATTTTGGCTATAGCTAAAATGCCGGATGGGTTGGTTGTTGTCGCCAACTCGGCAAAAATCTTGTCTGGGACGGTTAGAAGCCTCGCTAAATTAGCATCGGAAAGTCTGCCCAAGCCCTGTTTGAAAAAGGTTTCGCTGGCAATTATTTCCTCGAGTTCAACGCCTTTTAGAAGAGCTTCTTCAAGAAGGCGCTCACCTTCGAGGATGTAAGCGGCATACTTCTCTCGAAAGCTGCGCTGATGCAGAGACCTTATCTTCTTAAGAAGCGGGTTGGTATTGCTTGTAATTGCGTCTACTTTCACTGGTTTTTACCGCAAAGAAAAAGGGGCGCATGTAATGCGCCCCTTTGATGATTTGATGGACTACGCCTTGACGGCCACTTTACCTTTGGCAATTTCGATCAAGCGACCAAAGGCATCTCTGTCTTTGATGGCGAGTTCTGAAAGTGATTGGCGGTTAAGTGTGATGCCGGCTTTGTTCAAGCCATCCATGAAGCGGCTATACGAAATACCGTTCATGCGGCAAGCAGCGTTGAGGCGTGTAATCCAGAGGCTGCGGTATGCACGCTTCTTGAACTTACGATCACGGTAGGCATTTCTCCATGCCCGCATGACTGCTTGGTTGGCGGCTATGAAGAGCCGGGACTTGGAGCCGCGGAAACCCTTGGCGTATTTGATTACTTTTTTGTGGCGTTTTTGAAGAACGTTGCCACGTTTTACTCTAGGCATTTTAGTGCTCCTTCTTTATAGAGTTTGAGTCGCGAAAGTCGTTTGCTTAAAGCCATCGGAGAGGAGAATTACCCTTAGGCTTGTTTCGTTTGATCTAAATGCGTTTAGCGCAAATATTTCTTGTAGGGAAACATAGCGAGTACGCTTGCTTTGTGGTCATCGGATACTTCCTTGAATCCACGAAGTTTGCGTTTGACTTTAGCGGCCTTCCATTCGTTGATGTGACGCTTACCACCTTGACGCGCCAAGACTTTGCCTGTGGCAGTGATCTTGAAGCGGCGGGCAGCAGCCTTATTTGTTTTCATTTTAGGCATGGTTGATGTCCGTTCGTAACGCTCCGGTTTCGCTTCGAAGACACATTTAGTGTCTTCTCATTGCTCCACCTTTGCTTGCCTTTCGGCATCCGTCGTTCGCTCAGCCGCGAATTGCTCTATCGCAACTCTTGCTTCGCTTCTTCTACGTCCGATTCTTAACTGGGGCTTATTCTTCACCCGGAGCTTTAGCATCCGGAAGAGGCGGTTTGCCCTTGCCGGGAATCGGCGAAAGAATCATTATAACAGCCTTCCCTTCCAATCTAGCCTCACGCTCAATCATTGCTAAATCTTTCAGGTCATCAAAGAACTTATTCATGAGCTTTAGCGCCATATCGGCGTGCTGAACTTCACGTCCTCTTAAGATTGTGAGGACTTTTATTTTGTCGCCTTCATTAAGAAATTTGATAGCACTCTTAACTTTCACCTGATAGTCGTGCACTTCGATGCTGTAGCGCATCTTAATTTCTTTGACGTCGACTATGTGGTGCTTGCGTTTGGCTTCCCGAGCGCGCTTTTCTTGCTCAAACTTAAAACGGCCATAATCCATGATACGGGCCACTGGAGGACTCGAATCCGGTTGGACCAAAAAGAGGTCTAATCCTCTTTCACGGGCAGTAGCAAGTGCCTCTCTGGTAGGCATGACGCCAAGTTGGGCTCCTTCTTCGTCAATTAAACGAACTTCGCGGTCGCGAATACGCTCATTCAAAAGTGGCATGTCCCGTCTTGGTTCGGGGCGGCTTGGATTGCCTTTTATGGGTGTGCTCAAACTTTCCTCATCTGTTGGGATTGATAATCTGCCGAAGGTGGGAGTTGAACCCACAAGAGCTTGCGCTCACTACGACCTGAACGTAGCGTGTTTGCCATTTCACCACTTCGGCACGATGATGAGAATTTTACAATAGGCACAGCGTAATAACTAGCTCTTGGCTTTTCTTAACCGTCAGCTGTATAAGGCATAAGCGCAATTTCGCGCGAACGCTTGATGGCGGTTGTCAAAATGCGCTGATGATGTGCGCAGCTGCCGGAAATGCGGCGTGGAAGAATTTTGCCTCTTTCAGTGACAAATTTCTTGAGTTTGTTTGGATCCTTGTAATCAATAGACTCCACCTTGTCCGCACAGAAAATGCAGCTCTTGCGACGTCTTGGTGGTCCATCGTTATTCATTTGGCGACCCATTGTTTCCTCCAGGAAATGTAAGTGTTTTGGATAATGACTTTTATAGGGGCGCATTGCCTGCGCCCGTTAACGCGAAAACGATTTCTTAAAATGGAATCTCGTCTTCGTTTGCAAATATCGCATCGAGATCTTCGCTATTGCTTGGAGCTTTCGCTACAGCAGCTGCAACCTTCTGGTTGGACTGGGCAGCTTCTTCAATGCCGGCATGGCTTTGCTTGTTGGCAATGTTGGCGACGTTCTCGACTGAAATTGCTTGAATTTCCGCTTCGCGGCGCTTCTGACCTTCAGAGTTAGTGAAATTGTTGATTTGCAAACGGCCATCAACAATTACCAGGTCACCCTTTTTGATCTCGTGGCTGACACGCTCTGCTAAATCGCGCCATGTCGTAATTTTGACTGGCGTTGATTGAGCATTACCGTCAGGACCGGGGTTGGATTCAACAGCAATAGCAAATTCGCTTACAGCCACATTGGTATTTGGTGTGAATCTCTTTTCCGGCTCACGAATGACGCGTCCTGAAACGACTATTTTGCTTAAACTCATGGTTTAACCCTCGCTAGAGAAAGCGCTTAGTAGGTAGCACTCTCGGGCTCAGCAACTACCACAATTGAACGAATGATGTCTTCGGAAAGGGTCATCATGCGCTTAATTTGAGCAACTGATTCGGCCGGTGCATCGAATGTGGTCAAAACATAGAAGCCGTCACGCATTTTGTTGACTTCATATGCCAGACGCTTGCGACCTTTCTTGTCGGTTGTAATCTTTTGCCCGCCGTGAGTCTTGATGAACTCTTCGACTTGAGCAACGACGCGATCTGTAGCTTCTTCGTCCAAGTTAGGACGAACGATGTACATGGTCTCGTAGGGTTTTAGTTTTGTTTTTGTTAGAGTAGCCAATTTTTTCTCCCTCGTGGGCGGATGGCCTGGCAAGCAGGCAAGGGCGGTACCCCAATTAGGTACCGGGCTGGAAATATTAGCATACTTGCGTATTCCCCACATAGGCAAAAGGCTGCCCTACAGTTACATTGAGCAAATTAATGGCTTGGGAAAGTTAATTTATTCCTCATGTTTAATCATAAATGCCGCATTTTCACCCTCCTCGCCGTGGCTTTTGCCCTTAGCTCAAACATTGCAGGCAACTGCCGCGAGCAATGGGCCATGACTCATCCGCCCGGCACACCGCCGACTGCTCCTGTATCAATGGGCAGTAATTACATGGGCAACGTCAACCCCAAGGCGATGAGCATCACAGGACCGGAGTCTTTTACGCCTGAGTTCTGGCAGGGGCAGCATGTGCTCGACAGAGTGCCTGTCGGGACGGTTTTAACAGGTGTCATAGACGACACAATATCTTCTGCGTCCAGCAAAGTCGGCGACATCTTTTCCATCACTCTCAGTGATGGTTTTGTGGCATCAAATAACAAAGTCATTCTGCCAAAAGGATGCCGCATAGTCGGCAAAGTCTTGAATGTCACTCCCTCTGTGACCCAAAATCACGGCAATCCCGGCAGTATACAAATATCATTGCAATCACTAGTGTTGCCTGACGGCACCAATATTCCATTTTTTGGCTTTATAGCTCGTAATCACAATATGGAGCAAAACGAGCCACCGCCTGTTAAACAGGCTGGTTATGGATTTAGTGATGTTCCTGGATCATTCATGGGTTGGATGGGCTCATTGCCAATGGGAATGGGCGGCTATTCATTGGGCAAAGGTGCCTACATGCGTTCGATGAATCAAGGTAATGAATATGTACTTGAGAAAGGTGAAATTGTGCCTGTGCGTCTCAATCGCACGCTAGTTGTACCTGAGATAGCTCTCAATCCGCAGACAACTGCAGATGGACATATTCCTTATGGACAGCCTGTACTTGTCCCTTATGGTCAACCGGAACCAATTCCGCAAGGACAGCAGCCTGTGCACCAAATGCATGGACCAGGACAGATGCAGGTGCCTTATGGCAATCAACCTGTTAATAGGAAACCCAATTACACATCTTCCGGTGTACCTGGGTTGATGACAACCGCTCCGACTCAACCGATGACTGTGAAACCACAGATGATGTCCGACACCTCAGACCCTTTTTAAATGCTATTAGACAATACAACATTTTGGGTAGTTGGATTCTATGTGTTTAGCGCATTGAATTTGTTGTTTGTTCTTTGGCTCATGCGAATTGTAGGCAGGTCAAAGTTTCGCTCGGAAGAGGGTGACTCAACCTACGAAGTTGGCTATGAAGAAGACTCAGCAGGCAATTCGCGCGACCAAGAGCAAGGCGGCTCGATTACAGGACCGCACACGCCAAATGTGGTCGTGAGCGATTTCTACAACGTCGGCCCGTAATTAGACTTCTGTCGAAGCTTGTTCTTTGCTGCCGGACTTGTATTCGGCTAAATGACGCCATCCTTGGTGCAGGATGAGCTGGTAGGCATAGATTTGCTCTAGCCAACGACGCTCACCTTCGCCCAAATCAGGACGCTCTAAGCGGCGCTTGATGTTGGATGTAATGTGTCTTGTATCTTCAATAGCTTTTCTGTAACTGCGTACAGGTGCCTTGCGCACTTCTGAAACCATTGTCTGCGGTGCACTACTTTGAGCAGTAATACTTGATTTTGAAGCAACTTGAGCAGCCAACGGGTGCTGAATGACATTCTTTTGTCTGTCACCACCACGACGGCGCTCTTTGCGCTTGGCGCGGTAGCACTCCAAGCAATCACGCAAACGCGGATTCATGTGTTCGAATACTTTAGAGCAAGTTTGGCAAGTCAGTGAGTGCTTAACGCGACCGCCGCCTTCTTGTCCTTCGGCACCTTCTTCAGTTGCTTCTTCGGAGGCAACTTCCACTGTTTCTTCACCGGCTTCGGCTGCTTCGCCTTCGCTTTTCGCTACTCTTCTTGGTCTTCTTGTGCGAGCTGGCTTTTCTTCTTCGCCTTCGCTTTCCGACTCAGTGGACACTTCAGATGTCTCGTCTTCGTCTTTGGCTTTGGTCTTAGGCTTTTTAACTGCGCCTCTTTCGGTGCGCAATTCTTCAAGGCGTTCCATCACTTGTGGATTGCTTGTGCCGTCTTCCTTGAGTTTGCGAATTTCTTGCAATTCGGTAATTGCTGCTTCCGGCAATACTTTGATGCCGTTTTCGTCTGTTTCTGTCTCGATATCAAATTCTGCAATGTAACGACGAATGGTTACTGAAGTGACGTTCAATTCCTTTGCTGCTTGGGCAATCTTCGTGCCCTCAGTGGAGGATGTTTTACTCATATTGTGTTGTTCTTGCCTTTAGTTGTGACGACATGGCACCCGCCACGTCTTTTCTAGTGGAGTTAGTTTTACTGTTCGCTTTGACTCGGCTTCTCATTGAGACTGCCAGGTCGTTTAATTGAGCGGCGACAAAGTAAGTCTAACTGTTACTCACCACGTTTGCCATGATTTCAAACAAAATCATGCACACCAAATATTAGGTTAGATTCGAGGCTTTCGATCATCTCCCATATTAAAAATTAATCAGTGGTTGTCATGAATTGTGTGAACTTTCAGCGTATTTAGCAAACTGGGGCGGCAAAAGAGCCAATTACTGGGGTATATCGGAGATGGGCAAGTCTGGGTTGGACTATGGCTGGAATCGACAATTCGAAGCACCATTCAATTGAGAAAGAGACTGGTGAGGAAAAGGCTGCTGGGGAAGATAAATTCCACCAGGATCCTAAAAGCGCCTATAAAGAGCATGCCGACCTCGAAAAACAAATAAAACAAACCGTCAATAACTGGCAGGATGCGCTTGGGCATTTTGTGCATCCAACGGAAAGTGACACAAAACGCCAGGTTGAGAGCCAATCAAAATTTGCGCAGGTATATTACAAAGCTTCCGTTGGAAAGATAGTTGAATCAGTAACACAAATTGCCACTGACGGAATCAAATTTGTCGGTCAACAGATGGATGCTGCTAGAAAGCATGATGTCGATCTGGCACTCAAGAATGCTAACCCGCTGAAGCCTGTTGGTGAAGTTATCGGTTCGGTACCTAAAATTGCGCAGGCAATGTCTGAAGTCAAAGCTCATGACGTTATCGAGCAAGCAAAAAAGCCTGAGGGATTAGGCTCGATTCTTGGTGGGATTTTGTTCGCTGTCACCCAGTTTGAATTGCCCTTCGGAAATAAAGCTAAAGCAGCAGGCGAGTTGAAGGCTTTAGGTGGAGCAAAGGAAATTAGCAACGTCAGTCACTTGGAAGAGCAAGCGCATAACCAGTTTGCCTTCTTAAAGACAGCGTCTCATGTGGAGCCTATGCATGGACATCCCGTGAAGATGACGCTGAATAGTGGTCGTGAAATCGATGCCATTGAGACCAAGCTCGCAGATGGATCAATTCAACGTAAGTTTAGGGATATGAAAGCTGGTAAGGAAGTTGAGATCACTCAGACAAAGAGTGTCGACAAAACTGTTACGGAATGGGAAGGCAACAAAGTAACACAGTACAAAGCTGACAAAAAAGTGCACGAAAGAGCAGATGGTTCAGTGGAAACAACATATAAGGACGGTAGAAAAGTCTTGGTTAAGGCGGATGGAACAACTAAAACATCTTTTGAAAAACCCATTGCCAGCGGACCAGGAGAACGAATTCCAGAAGAGGGTGAGCCGGCACAACCATTTGTTCCTAAAATGCCTTCCGAAGCAGAAATAGGCAGAGATTTAGAAAAAGATGGGCTTGTAAAACTGGCAAAAAATGGCCGTTATGAGCAAACGGAAAACAATTGTTGGGATATAGCGGCACGATTAGCAAAAAGATTCGGATACGAAATGCCTGACGACAAGCCGGGAATTCTAAAATTGGCCGAACTTCATCTTGGGCGCAAGGCTGGTTTTAGGCCCAATTTGAAGATGCCTAAAGATGGTGGCTATTTGATTATCCGCGAAGATCCAACGAGTCTTTCTGAACCAATGCATATAACTTTTGCTTGCCAGGGACAAGAATACAACTTTGGTGTTACCAAAGCAGATAATCAGCAGATCGTTTTGAAGATACCTGTTGCGAAGCAACATAAGTAAGACGGGCAGACAGAGCCAGAGCAAGATGCGATGGAAACAGCGTAACTAGCTTTCTTGCTGCCTGTAAGAATTTTGTGCTTGTTCGTAGACTTTGCGCAAATGCGAACGGCTGATGTGAGTATAGAGCTGTGTGGTGACGACGTTGGCATGTCCCAAAAGCTCTTGAACGGAACGCAGATCCGCACCATTTTCCAAAAGATGCGTGGCGAAACTATGGCGCAATGTATGTGGAGACAGTGATTTTTGAATACCGGCTTTTTCCGCTAGCCTTTTAACTACTTGCCAGACGACAAGGCGCGAGAGTTTCTTGTTTTCGCGACTTCTTAATAGCGATCCTGTTTTGTGAGGATTTTCTGTAAGATACTCTTCGATAGCTTTCATTGCCGGCTGTCCCATCGGCACAAGGCGTTCTTTTGAGCCTTTGCCGAAGCACTTCAACAGACCCTGTTTCAAATCGAGATCGGAGATTTTCAGACTCGTAAGTTCAGACACACGCAGTCCACAGCCATAGAGCAATTCCATAATAAGACGATCACGACTGTTGTCTGCCGCTTCAATCATTATTGCCACTTCTTGTGGGCTGAGAGTCTGTGGTAAACGCTTGGCTTTATGCGGGTTTTGGAAGCCGTCTAATGGGTCTGAGGCGAATCCTGTGTAGGTTTTGAGAAAGGCAAAGAAACTGCGCAAACTGGCTAGCTGACGCGTTATTGTTGCCGGCTTATTACCGCGTTTGCGTAACTCAGTAATGAAGGCCACTACGTCTTGACGCTCAATGATTTTTTCCTGGCGTTCACCATTGCTTTTAAGCCAATCAAGAAAGCCTGACAGGTCGCGTTGATACGCCGCCAAAGTGTTGGCGGAGAGTCCGCGCTCTGCCAGTAAATACTGCAGATAATTATTGAGTTCAGATTGGCCAATATTCATTGGCTATATATTAAGACCCTATTCGATATGTATCAATATCAAATTTGAGGAACAGGGTGGGCGGTGGCTTTTGGTTGGGACTGCAGCCAGCCGAATGACTTGATAATCGACTTTGCAATTGTTTGTGGTTGATTTGAAGGTGCCACCACATGGAAAGAAAAGGCTCTTGGTTTATCAGAAGCAATATCGCCAATGACCGGTAATGTGGGCATGCCGTCAAACTTGTGGAGGGTGACTGTATCAAGCAATCTTTGAATAGTGATGATTCGTGAAACTTGACCTAGCTTGCCGCCTATAACGCTGGAGAACACGCGCGGTACGTTGCCGGCGATGGAAAGCTTTATCTGTTCATTCGGTAAATCAATTTCACCGTCTCCCCAAAGGCGCATGTCGTCTCCGGTATAACGCAATTCGTCAAAATCAATGACGCCATTTTTCACATCAAAGATGGCGAAGAATTTTTTGAATTCGCCGGTCCTAACCGGGACCACGCTTTGGAGAAGATTATTCAAGTTGAAACCCAGAAGTCCTTGGGCCAGCAAATTGGCTTGTGTGATTTTTGCTTGGAGGTTGCCGAAGCGAGTCACCTTGCCATTCTCAATGGTTATCTCGCCGGAGCCGTTTGTATGCTTGAGGAATTCTTTGTTGTTGCCGAACACGCTTTCCAAAATGATATGACCGGATGCTATTCCTGTTATTTCGTCTTTGTTGCCGGTTAGCTGATAGAAGAATTTGTTGATGTCAATCTTTGAAAGTTTGGTGTCCATCAACAACTTACCGGTAAATGGTTCGAAGCTGCCTCTTAAATTTAATTGACCGTTGGATAATTTGGCTCGCAAAGCTGGAATGACCAAGAGCCATGTCTCATTGTTGTGGCTGCCTGGGGTGCCGGCCTGAGCAATTTCTGCTTCTACATCAAAGGTATCAACGCGCCCAATCTTAGCCTTCTCCACAGCCAATGAAGCTGTTGAAGCTTTTTCCTCAGGAGTCAAAGTATCCGGATCATAGGCAAATAATTGCCATCCACTTGATTTAACTGAGCCGGTTGCGTCTGCCAAACTCATAAGTGGCAGGTCCATATCCTTGAAGTTCAAATGTCCTGATATACGCAAATTGTCCAATGAGCCTGTAAGCGTGACCATGCCGCGCAATTGGCCACGTGTTCCTTTAATGGCGCGTTCCAGCTTTGACATTGATTTATCGTTCAATGAAATGGTTTTTGTCACATCATGAGCATTGAAATCTTGGTCGGTTTCAATGGTTGTTTCAAATTCCAGACCATGAAATTTGCCTGAGCCGTGCATCTTGGATTGTCCCAGTTGTATTTCAAAGTCTTTCAACTCGGCAGTGGCAGCGCCTTCTTCGCCAACTTTGGCCATTGCGATATTGCTTGTTATATGGATGGCTTCATGACGTGGTTTGACCCAAGTTAAGTGCTTGGACTTGATCTTAAAATCGCCATCAGGACGAACGTGGCTGGCTATGTGTACTTGGCAGGAAGCCTGGTTGCCGTGCGCTTCAATTACAAGACCAATCGGCTCTTCCGATGTAATTGAGATTTGGTTGGGGCGACTAGGACCGTCCCAGTTGGACATCATCGGCAGAAAATCTTGCGGATAGGCATTAGCTTTAAGCGATGCATTCCAATGCGGCGTGGCAGTTTGATGATCAATTAGTTGTCCGCTTATTGTGCAACGGCTGTTGCCAATTAATGCAGACGCCTTTTCCAGAATTATTTTATCGCTTGAAACAACTAATTTGCCCGAAAAATCCTCAATAGCTTCATTGTAGATTTTGCAGGCGACTTCTGTCAGGCTTGCTTCGCCATTCAGGTTGTTTTCCTGCTCAATCCATTCAAGATGGCCGGAAAGGTTACCCTTCAGCTCAGAGATGTGGTACTGGTCTAGTAGCTGCCTGTAGGCACGCTCGGCAAAAGAAGTATCAGGCAAGCTGGTTAGAATCGAATGGAGCTCTTCCAAACGCAGATTGGGGCTGGATACTTTTATAGCTTGCAGACTTGAAGGATCCTGCCAGTCATCAATTGTCAGTGAAAGATCAAAGTGATTGTCGCCCGTTGTCACTTTGACATTTTGCAAGGCTAAAGCGTTGCCTTTCAGCTCTACTTTTCCATCAACAATTTGCATTACTGTTGAAGGTCCGGCAGTTAGTTTTATTTTGTCGGGGATGGCATAGAAACTGAGAGTTGGTTTTTCCAAAGAACCGGACAAACTGGCTCTTACTTCTTTTATGCTGCCTGTTGGTTTTAAATCAGCCAGTTCTTTAGGCAGTGGGACATTAATAATGGCCAGTGCTTGCATAACCTTTGCCAAATCGGTGTGGGATGCTTTTATATTTACATTGGTTGAGCCGTGCGCTGAGCCAATGGGCAATTTACCGTCCATGGTCAATGGACCACCGGCAATTTCACCATGTAAATTGTTGAAGGATAAGAAGTGATTGTCGAAGGTAACCTGACCGTACAATTTGCTTAAAAGCGGCTGTCCGTCACCGTATGACACACCGACATTTTTGAAAACAATCGTGCCTACAGTTTTGTTTGTTTTGTTCTGTGAGTCGATTTGACCCTGAACATCCACAAAACCGGATAGTTTTAAATCGGGCAATTTGGTTTTTAAATGATGTTCGTTTTTAAGACTCTGCATGAGTCCTGCAAGTGGGAATTGCAGAGCAGAAAACTTGACTGACGATTGGTGTTTTGCTTGATCGAAGAAGCCTCCGACTGTAACATCGGCATTGTTTATTGTGAGATGGGCTTTGGGTATCTCAATGCGACTGGCGCCTGTTGTGACTATTTGTCCAGTAAGACTTGTCTGCGTGTTTTTTGATAGAAAACCGGCTAAAGGAGTATCTGCCAGCATTTCTTGAATTTGTTTGCTCTTGGGGTTGAGTTTAACTGTGAATTCAATTTTGGCTGCGGGCTTTTGTCCGGCTCCGTCAGCGTTTAAATCAACGGTGTAGGTCTTGTTTAAGCCGACATTACCTTTCTTTAAAGCTAAAACATGGCGTGCAAACAAGCGTGCAATAGGACCCAAACTGCCTTCTGCGTCTCCGCCAAAAACAGCTGAGTGTCCTCGCCAGTTGTCCAATTCTCCTTTGGAGTTAAAGGTCAAATCGCCAACGTTTATTGCCAGATTATTCCAGCTGGCTTTTTTCGTATCTACTAATAAAGTACCGGAACCGCTTGTAGCGGGCAGTCTTTCAGCTTTCGGTCCATTGCCGGCTTTGATACCCCAGATAGAAAATTTTGTATCGAGTTTGACAAGCTTGGCCAAACTGCCGTCTAGTTTGATGTTCAAATCAACTAATGCATCGTCCATCGGCTTGAGACGAATAATTGGACCCAAATCGCGAGGTTTCAAATCCTCCACATTGAATTCGAAGCGATAATGACTTGTTTCCCAGTCGCGCATGGCTCCGTTGCCAACGCCTGTTAGTTTGACTTTTGTGCGGTAGCCTTCTCTAGGTAACTCGTAGGATAGGTTCAAGGGCCAGCGCTTACCTTTTCTCGGCAAGACAAATGTTAGTTCGACATTTTCCAAATCCATTGGTCCAAACAAATTGTCGTCTTGTCTGTCTACCAAAACCAGCGGCTGTGAGAAATCACGGAAGTGAATGCGACCTTTCTTGATTTCCGCCAAGTGCAAGTCAATTACCGCCTCCAAAAGATCGGTGAAATTCCAACGACCTTTGCCCAGATAAATTGCCCAGAGTTCGGGTTCTTTGAATTTCAGATAGCGAAACTCAAGTTTGCCCTGCAAGAGTGGAGTAAAGGCGATACCAATCTCACTTTGTTTGGTTGTTAAAAGCGGCAGATTATCCTTTTCGACAATGCTCATTTTGTCTGTTGAGATTGCTAGTCCGGAAAAGCCGAATTGCCATTTCAACTTGCCTAGTTGTACCTTGCGATGCAGAACTTCAGCGAGCATCTGAGAAATGTGGGGCTTAGCCCAGTTGATATCGACTGTAGCGGCAACAAAAACGAGAATTGCCATTGAGGCAACCCAACCCAACAAGAACCTAGTAACAAAAAGGCTGTACAACGCCTTTCTGGGGCGTTTGTCTAACTCTCTGCCTTTCGGGGGTGACTTAAGGGGAAGATTTAACACTAACTATCCCTGAATCCATTTACGCGCTACACGGCTTGGATTCATGCCTTGCACATGTTCTTGGACTGCCATTTGTTCCGCCAGGTTCCCTTTGAAAGCTCTTTGCTGCCAGAAGACCCTAACAGAGATTAGCCGCATCTCCTTTACGGAGGATGCCTAGCTGCACAGGCTATCACACTGGATAAGAGCCGCCAAGTGGTGGATTTACCATTTAGCCGGGTAATATTTAATTGTGGGGAATAATTTCCTTGCCGACGCATGATTATCGGGCGCAAGAGACAGATTAAATGGCTGACAATTCATCGCGAGAAGAGCTTGATCGGAGATGCTATCCCATCTTTGAACGCTTGATGACTGAGCTTATTGACCGCTATCGCAATTGGCTTGTTGTGATAGAGCCTACGACACAAGAATACTTCCTTGGTCAGGATGACCTTGAAGTGCTCGCACGTGCCAGGAAAAAACATCCCTCAGGACAATTTTTTGCCTACAGGCTTAGTGAAAATCCAGCCGTGGACTATCTTTGCTGATTATGGAGAAAAACGTGCAGGCAGTTGTTGTGAATGGTCGTATCGATGAGGAAGGACACGTACTGTTGCCTGTAAGCTTGGTTGCTTCCGATGGCTTTGAAGTCGAAGTGGAAGCACATCTTTCTCTGGAATTTGACGGCGCGCTTGCAGTTGATGAAGCACTGGCTCAAGAATTAGGCTGGCGTTGTCTAGGCGCCCGTCGCGTAGTTGTCGGTGAACAAACGCACTTGATGGATCACTATATAGGCATGGTCGCACTAGGCAGTGATCTGCAAAACATGGTTGTATTGGGCGGCATTTCCAAGCCGGCTCTCATAGGCAAAAGACTCCTATCCGGACGCAAACTCAGCTTGGATTTTGTCTCCGGCAAAGTTGTCTTGGAATAAGATTTTTTCCCTTATTAAAAATGATGATCAGCCGAACAAGAGCTGCGATGAGCAGGTCGCTGTGAGGCGTGGATAAGCTGGATAGCAAGCGAAGGTGGAGCGAAGCTCAACCGGAGCCTAATAATTAAGAACTAGTTCTTGAGTTTTGCATTTACCAACCATTTCAACTGGTTGTCTGCTTCTTTGCACATAGACTGATTCTAGTTTTTCGTGTTTGCAGGAAGCAACACCACTTAAATCCAGGTGATAAGGCAATACTTCCGGGTTGAATTCTATGCGATGCGGCATGCCACCATCGTGGTCGTAAAACGTGCCTGTTAGTTTGTAGTGGTGCGGCAAAATCATCTCTATTTTTGGATCGACGAAATAACCTGCTTCTTCTCCGGCAGGTGTTAGGACTACAATTTTTCGTTCGCTCATCATTATGGATTCCTCAGTTTTTGCTTCAGGGGTTTGCACTTCTGCAATTGAGAATCTTTCTCAATTCGGACTCTTCTAAAAGCCTCTATGTATCTGATTTTCAGAGCAATTCTAAATCTAGTTGGATCATCTATGTTTTACGCCGTAAATATGTTAAGAATTAAGAGATTCAGTTTGAACAGTGTCGACCGATGAAACTGAAAGTGATTTAGTAGAAAATATCACTACGAAAAAAGTTCAGAATTTACTAGTTAAATGAGGAGTTCGAGATGTCCTATACCATTGTTGCCGATATTTGCGAAGGCGTTGGCGATTGCATTCCAGTATGTCCAGTAGAGTGCATTCATTGGGCCGAAGGCAAAACCAATACTAAGGGCACAAAGTTCACCTATATTGATGACTCAACCTGCATCGATTGCGGAGCCTGCTTGTCGGTTTGCCCAATTGAAGGCGCAATTCTTGACGAGTGGAAGCCTGAGCTTCAAAAGTCCTAATTTTCGTTCAAGTAACGGAATTTGTAGCGAAAAGCTGCCTTTCGGGGCAGCTTTTTCTATTTCCTGACAACGGGGGCAATGCCGAAAACGGCTTATTGGCCTTAATTTGCGGGCTGCCTATAAATTAGGGATCCCAAGGTATACAAAAACTAAGCTAAATAAAGGTTGTCAGTCACCGCAAAGGCTCGTCCAGCCTAGGATCTGTGTTATCATTAATCCCCAAACCAAGTAATTGATAAATACTCAAACGGATATAGAAAAGACATGTCACTAGTTCAAGAAAAGAAAGTAGAAGTCGTCGAGTCGCACAGAATCCATGCGAAAGACACAGGTTCGCCAGAAGTGCAGATTGCTCTTTTGACCGAACGCATCAATCAATTGACCGAGCATTTGCGTACACACAGCAAGGACTTTCATAGCCGCCGCGGGCTGCTGATGATGGTTGGTAAAAGACGCAGACTATTGCGTTACCTGAACCACGAAAGTCCGGAGCGCTACCACGCAATAATTGAGAAGCTTGGTTTAAGAAGGTAGTTTCAAGAAGGCAGGTTTTCCTGCCTTCTTTTTTAGTTTTGCCAAGTAAGACCTTTGCGGTCTACTTAGGCTCATAGTTAGTTGTAAGAAAGAAGGAAGAAGATGCAAACGGAATTGAAAGAAGGCGTAAAAGAAATAAGCCTACAAATTGATGGTAAGACAGTAACCATAAGAACGGGTCGCTTGGCTAAACAAGCAAGCGGAGCCGTTGAAGTTATATGTGACGGGACTTTTGTTCTGGTTTCTTGTACCGAATCTAAAAACGTCAGAGAAGGAATTGACTATTTCCCACTATTGGTTGACTACGAAGAGAAGCTTTATGCCGTAGGACGCGTGCCGGGAAGCTTCGGCAGACGTGAAGCCAAACCATCAGATAAGGCTATTTTGATTAGCCGATTAATCGATAGACCAATTAGACCACTCTTTAAAGAAGGCTACAGGCAAGATGTGCAAATAGTGGCAACATGCATGTCGTGCGATGGTGAAAATCAACCGGACACGCTGGCTATGCTTGGTGCATCTTTTGCAATAGGCATAGGTGGACTGCCTTTCTCTGGACCAATTGGTGCTGTGCGCGTAGGACGCATTGCCGGCAAGATGATTGCTAACCCGACCTATTCTCAAATGGAAGAATCGGATATCGATCTAGTTGTTGCCGGTACCGAATCTTCCATCATGATGGTTGAAGCGGGCTGTGATTTGGTCTCCGAAAAAGACATTCTTGCTGCCATTGATTACGCTCACCAGCAAATCAAAAAGCAGTGCGAAGTACAAAAACAATTCCTTGCCGAACTAGGCATTCAGAAAAGGGAATTCGTTGCTCCTGAGAAGAACGAAAGACTTGCTGGTTTAATTGCAGAAAAAGCAACCGACAAACTTTTAGCTTCGATGAACGGCGTCAAGGATAAAGCCACACGTCAGAGGTTGCTCGACGAAGCAGAAGCAGCTGTTATTGAATCCATTGAACAGTTGCCTGAAGATGATGAGTTTAGAAAGTACGCAGAGAAGCACTTGGGCGAATATCTAGAACTTAAAGAAGCAGATTTGATGCGCGCACAAGTTCTTGATTCCGGTGTTCGTGCAGATGGCAGACGTTGTGACGAAATTCGTCCAATTACAGTTGATGCAGGCATTTTGCCGAGAGCTCACGGCTCAGGTCTCTTTACCCGCGGCACAACGCAAGTTCTCTCGATTGCTACTTTGGGTACAGGTGGTGATGCTCAGAAGCTGGATGCAATTGATCCGCAAAAAGAAAAGACTTACATGCATCACTACAATTTCCCTGGATTCTCCGTCGGCGAAGTAAAGCCAAGCCGCGGACCAGGACGTCGTGAAATTGGTCACGGTGCGCTGGCAGAGCGTGCTCTAATTCCGGTTTTGCCGTCGAAGGAAGAGTTCCCTTATGTTATGCGCGTAGTGTCTGAAGTGCTTGAATCTAATGGTTCAACATCAATGGCTTCTACCTGTGGCTCGACCATGTGCTTGATGGATGCCGGTGTACCTATTAAGGCAATCGTCGGCGGTATCGCTATGGGACTCATTCTTGAGGGTGATCGCTTCGCCATCTTGTCTGACATTCAAGGTTTGGAAGACTTCTTGGGTGACATGGACTTCAAAGTCACAGGCAGCAAGGACGGCATTACCGCCTTGCAGATGGACATCAAAATTGAAGGCATTTCGCTTGAGATTATGAGAGTTGCTCTTGAGCAAGCCCGCAAAGGTCGCATCCATATTATTGAAAAAATGGAATCTTGCTTGGAAGCTCCACG
The DNA here is from genome assembly GCA_019744775.1 of Candidatus Obscuribacterales bacterium. Lineage (NCBI taxonomy): Bacteria > Bacillati > Candidatus Melainabacteria > Candidatus Obscuribacterales > Candidatus Obscuribacterales bacterium. The sequence goes on along the minus strand of JAIETZ010000001.1, from coordinate 378,330 downwards.
TCCTGAGCTTTCACGTTGGGCTCCAAGAATTCTGACCGTCCAGATAGATACTAACGATATCGGAACAGTAATTGGACCTGGCGGCAAAATGATTCGTCGCATTATTGAAGAGACAGGGGCCACAATTGATATTTCCGATGACGGCACAATTCTCATTGGTTCAGTGGAAGCTGAAGGTGGGGAAGCTGCTCGTGACTGGATCTTGAAATTGGTCAAGCGTGTCGAATCCGGTGGAGTATATGAAGGTAACGTGACAAGAATTATTGCCATGGGCGCCTTCGTTGAAATCCTGCCAGGCAAAGAAGGCATGGTGCATATTTCACAACTGGAAAACCGCCGTGTGGAAAAGGTTGAGGATGTGGTTTCAGTTGGGCAAAAGGTAATTGTAAAGGTGCGCGAAATTGACGAACGTGGCAGGGTCAACCTGACCATGAAAGGGGTAAGCCCGGAAGAGCGTGCAGAGTTCGAGAAATAGATTCGGCTCATACCAGGGCAGATTTATTATCTGCCTTTCTCTCATCGCTGCTTTTAACCTCTTAGTCGATGCCCTAAGCTTTCCAGCTTATGCCGGAAAGTCGCACGTGCGTTCAACCAAATCAAGCAGGTTGAAGAAAACGCTTCCAACAAAGCCGGTGGCAAAAGAACCTGGAGTAGATACTAGTAAGCAATTTTTCCAAGATGTAAATTCGCTTGGAAGAGCCTATGCGCTATATGACGTTGGCTTGAACGAATATCTGGTGGGCGACTATGGCATGGCAGCCGACCATTTAGGACAAGCCTCACAAATTTTCTCAGCCACCTATGGCAATAATTTGCCGCAGCAAGGCACTTTCTTTTATGACTTGGCTTTGGCACAAGAAGGTGCTGGCAAATTGGATGAGGCAATCACGTCTTATAACAGAAGTCTTGCTCACACAGGATTTTTCGATGGCTATCTTGGACTTGCTCAGTTGTATGGACGCATGGGCAAGTGGCAAGAAGGATCAGATGCTGTGCGGAAAGCATTGGATCTGCGGACGGATGATCCAAGAGCCAATCTTATTTATGGACTTATTTTGGAAAAACAGGGACAACTTGTTGAAGCTGAAAAGTTCAAAACAAAGGCCAGAGATTTTGTCACTACATATGGATTGGCCGGAGTAAAAGGTACATCCGATAATCCCGACGGCAAAGTTGTTGAGCCGGAAGAGAACAATTTGCCGGCAGCCAATAGCAAAGATCTGGAATTGCCCTAAACAAAAAGGGCGAGTAACAACTCGCCCTTTTTATATGCTCCGGTTTCGCTTCGCTACACCTTCGCTTGCTATCCAGCATTAGCCGAACGCTTCGCCGGCGAACGCCTCATCGGCGCTCTTGCTCAGCTTCAAGAGTTGCCTATTTCTTGGCGACTCTTTCTTTGAATTCTTTACCGGCTGAGAAAGCTGGTACTTTCTTTGCTGGCACTTTGATTTTTTGGCCAGGCTTTTGCGGGTTGTTTGTTTCGCGTGCTTGGCGCTCACGACGCTCAAATGTACCGAAACCAACCAATGTTACGCGATCGCCTTTGGAGACGATTTCGGCAACTACATCGCAGAAAGCAGCAAGCATTTCTTCAACGGCTTTTTTGGTGTTATTTGTGCGGGCGGCTACTTCGGCAGCTAATTCTGCTTTGTTCACTGAGATTCCTCCTGTCCCTAAGGACTTCAAACGAGTAAAAACCACGTAAGAGGCTAGAATAGCGCACCCAGTGAGGCTTCGGCAAGGGTTCGCGCATAAAAAGTGCCACTTGATAAAGAATTGCAAATGCCCGAAAGCCTCACCCATTGCCAAGAAACAGCCTTTCGGGTGTATGACATTGCCTGGAAACCCTGATTCCGGCTTGATTTCGGGGTTTTTTGTATGAGGAAAATTTCTCGAAAGGGCCCTGTGAAAGTTTGGCAAAACTGGGAACAACTATAGTACCGGAAAAGGGAGTCCAAGCCGCTTGGGAACGCCAGCATTCTCCAAAGCATCTAGCACAAAAGACCTGGATTCATTTTCGATGGCCAAATTGGCTGCTCAACAAGCGGAGGAAAAAAAGGGAGCCGGCACCCTGGTTTTAGAAGTTGGGCAGATAACACCACTGGCCGATTTCTTTGTAATTACAGGAGGCGATTCGGTTAACCAGGTAAATGCAATTGCAGATGCAATCGTTGACGCTCTTGCAAAACTTGGACAATCACCTTTAGCAGTCGAAGGAAAAAAAGACGGTCGCTGGGTGTTGTTGGATTTTGGATCAATTATTGTGCACGTACTAAAGGAACAGGAAAGAAATTATTACAAGCTTGAACAGTTTTGGAATCAAGCACTTGTGGTGGATAGAAGTAGTTGGGAACGGTAAGACTCATCACGTGGTTTTTATATAATGAGCTTTAGAACAAGACTTCAAACGTTTTCTGAGACACGTCAAAAAATTCAAATTTGGTATGGCATGGGTTGCCACAATACCGTTACGGGGCGTGTTTTAAGCGTCGACCATGATCATATTGATCTTGAGACCTATTCGCATGAAAGTGACGGACAAATCCATGTCAGAAGACTGCTTGTTCCACTGCACCTGATTTTGCATATTGATATTACCTCAAGCGACCTTTTGGAAGAAGCCGAAGAGGACTTCAGCAAAGAAGATGCTCCGGCAAAGATTCAACCGACAAATATTATTGATTTGCCGGATGCACCCAAGGGTTATGCAGTAAAAGTTTTATCTCAGTTGAATGCTTCCTATTCCAATCGCTTCTCGCGAATGCGTTCCGGCCCGGGAGGCATTTATTTTGCCGTTGATGGAAGTGTTTGGTTTGTTGATCAATCAGGACACTTAACAGAATATGCTCGCATAAGAGGCAACAGTACAATTTCCGGATTGTGCTTCGATCGCAAAGGCGTTTTGTACGTGGCGACCATTCAAGGCACCGTATATAAGATCGATCCTAATAAATCTGGTCGAGTTCTCTCACAAGTTGATGGAGCGCTTACAGGCGGCGGCACATTCTTAGCTGACGTTGTGATCGGCACAAGAGAAGATGTTTTCGTATCGAATTTCCCATCTAATACAGGCGGCATATTTAAAATAGATCGCCTGGGTGAATATGAAGTTCTCGTGGGTGGTCCCGGCCATGGCACGCAAGGACTCTTAATTGATCCGGATGGTTTCCTCTGGGCTCTTGAACATGCAACAGGAGCCGTTGTTAAACGCTCGCTTGATGGCAGAGAGATTTCTCGCGTCACGGTTACCGAGCCGGAAAGCTTCAACTTTGCCGATGGTTATGACGGTAACCTTGCTATGGACAGTTTTGCCCGCATCTACGTAACAGCCGGTCGGGCAGGCGCTGTTTATAGAGTCAGCCGCGACGGTCGCGCTGAGACATTTTTATCAGGACTTATCAATCCGACAGGCATTGCTTTTGCCGGTGACGGCTCTTTATTCGTGCTTGAAGCCGGACGCTCGCGCGTCTTGCGTGTAGCCGCTTTGGATAAAGCAGACAGAACTGCTTCAGCTACAGCTTTGAGCTAGAGTGGAATTTATACTACTGTTGCTACGCCTGGTGCAGGAGTTGAGAAGGCAGTATCTTCTGCCTCGTCTTTGTACAGGGTCTCAATTGTTTTCTTGTACTTATCGCGCACTACGTTGCGGCGGATTTTCATTGAAGCAGTCAGTTCACCGCCATCAATGGAAAAGTCGTGCTTGAGTATGGCAAAGTTGCGAACTCTTTCGTAGTCGGCAAGCTTGTTTGAGCGTGCCTGAATTTCTTTGCGCAGGTATTTTTTCAATTCCGGCAAATTAGACAACTGTTCAAAGTTGACGAAATGCCAGCCATTGTTGCGACCGTAGTCGCTTATAGCTTGCTCGTCCAAAGTCAATAAAGCCACCAGTGTCTTTTTCTTGTCGCCGAAAATGACTGCCTGACTGACATGTGGGATTGTGCGCAGCATCGCTTCAATCTTTTGCGGGGCAATGTTTTTGCCTGATGAATTGACGATGATGTCCTTCTTGCGGTCGGTAATTTTTACATAGCCGTCAGCATCAAGTTGACCGATATCACCTGTCCTGAAATAACCTTCTTCGTCGAAGACTTCTTTGGTTGCTTCCTCAGCTCTGTAATAGCCTTTGAATACGGAGGCCCCTTTGGCAAGGATTTCGCCATCTTCGGCAAGTTTCAACTCGACACAAGGCAACGCTGTTCCTACTGTGCCTAGTTTTATTCTGTCGAAGCGGTTAACAGTCAAAGGTGCTGTTGTCTCTGTTAGACCATAACCTTCCAGTGTGGGGATGCCTAAGGCATTGAAGAATTCCAAGATTTCCTTAGTTGCCGGTGCTCCACCAGAGATAATGCAAGTCAGACGCGAGCCTATCTTCTCTTTGATCTTGGTTAATACCAGGCGCGTCGCAACATAGTGTTTAGCCTTCAGCATGAGACCTGGCTCTTGAGCGTTTGAGCGGTATTGAAGCATTTCTTTGCCGACGTTGATTGCCCATTCGGCCAGTGCTTTTTTGTTTTTGGGTGAAGCATCGATTCCGGCTTTTACCTTGTTGTAGATGCGTTCCAAAACGCGTGGCACAACAAGGACCATTGTCGGTTGTACTTCGGCGAGATTTTTGGACATGTGTTCAATGCCTTCAGCAAAGGAGTAAACCCCTCCTGACTGCATGCAATAAAACTCACCGCAAATGCGCTCAAATACATGTGAAAGCGGCAGGTAAGCTAAATAAACATCAGCAGCGCCTACTGGAATAATTACTTTGAGATCTTCCAGAATTGCGGCAATATTACCGTGGGTAATCATGGCACCTTTAGGTGTGCCGGTTGTGCCGGATGTGTAGATAACTGTGGCTAGATCGTCTGGACCGGTTGCTGCAATGCGCTCTTCGATAAGCGTTGGTTTTTCATCCTTTAACTGTCTGCCCAATTCCTGCAGCTCTTCTAAGCCAATCACTAAGGCTCTGTCTTCATCGGACAAATTCAAGTCCGATAGAGAGCGCCCGCGAGACGGTGCCGCCATAAGAATGACCTTTTTTAGGTTCGGTAGATTTTCTCGAATCGCCAGTGATCTTTTAAGCAAGCTTTCGTTGGCTACAAACAGAAACTGAGCTTCTGAATTATTGAGGATGAATTCAGCATCGGCATCCGAACAAGTTGGATAAAGCGGGATGGAGAATGCACCGTTGGAAATAATAGCCATATCGGCTGCCACCCACAAGTGCGAGGTTGGCGAAAATATAGCTGCTGAAGTTTTTGATTCAAGACCAAGGGAAGCAAGTCCGAAAGCCATTTCGTTGACCATGCGGGCAAAATCTGCCCAACTCGTGTCGCGGTAAGGACCTTTGCCCTCCTTAAAGCGAACAATAGGCAAGGCGCCTTGCGAGGCGGCCCGTTCGTAAAAAATGCTGGCAATATTCTGAGGCACGTTGATCCCTCTACTGGTGACATATGCATGGGGTTTTGACCCACAGGTATTATAGCCCCGTGACCTAGGGCCAAGATATACATGTTTGCCTGAATTAGTACAGGGTAATTTACAGCTTTTCGATTAAATGGCTATTGTGATAAAAATTTTAGTCGCATGCCGGCATAACTACCTTGGAAAGCTGACTTAAGTACTTACGGCACTTTGTGTAAGATTGGCGTTAACGAAGCTTGTCACCTCGTCAGCGACCTCATCAATAACAGGATCAAAGAGCAAGTCATGCCAGGCTTCTTTGAAGTGGCGTCTTTTCTTTGCCGGGGCAATAAGTGAATCAAACACTTTTGTCGAGACTTCGTTGTTGACGATGCGATCAACACCTGCTGTCAGCATAAGTACAGGTGCAGGAGAGGACTTTGCATTTTTACCGCTGTAGATAGTCAATTTCAAAAGACCGAGAAGCATCTTTGCCGGTAGCGAAAAACGACCATCAGGGTCTGTGTCCATAAAAGTACGTGCTGATTCCTCGCGAGCGACAAGGTCTGATCTATAGGGCAAGTCCACTAACGAATTTGGAGATAAAAGGGCTGTCGCCATGGCTTTTAAACGAAAGCCTAATTTGAAAGTTTCCGGATAACCGTCAAAACCCGGCGCAACAAGAATTATTCCTTGAGGGTTGAGTTTGGGGCCGCCGGCCATTGCCACGACTCCGCCCATGCTGTTACCCATGATGAAGATTGGCTTGTCCTTATGCTGATATCTTAGATGGTTGTAGACGAATTCTAAGTCGTTAAGCCATTGCTCATAACCTTGAAATTCCTGGGAGGCTCTTTTGCCAAAACCAACTTGATCGTAAGAGACGGCAAACAAGCCGCGGACTTTCAGGCGTCTGCCGATTGCTTCAAACCAACCACTGTGCGCACCCAGTCCGTGCACTAAAAGCACAATTGCCGGGCTGTCTGAAGCTGTTCCCCAGGTTCGTCCGGTAATTGGACCATCCTTATGGTTCAATTCGAAAAAGGAGCAAGTAGGTGTCAGGTTTATTTCAGGTTTCATAACAAAGCGTTATTATAACCAAATTTGGGAATCTAATTTCTGTGTATCCGTTAGCTGCCAAGAAAGCATATCTAAAAGGAGGATCTGTAGTCCTTATCGTTTTGCTATTGGCGGCGGTTCTATTTTTCCTTTATCAAAAGGCTCAAGATACCCCTTTAAACAAGGCTATCAAGGACATTCATGCCGGTAAAGCGGCAAGAGCTTTACCTATTCTGGAAGAACTTGCCAGAAATAATCCCGATGATCCGTCGCTTTTACCTTGGTTGGCGCAGGGATATCTAAGTTGCGATCGTATTGCCGAAGGACGTACTGCACTGGATACCGCTCTGCATTTGCATCTGCCTGCTTACAAGTTGGCTCCGATGATCTTGGCATTTTCGGAATACTACAAACGGCATAATGACTATGCCGAAGCCGGCAAATTATTTGATCTTTTAGGTGCTGATGCTCAAACCGACAATGAGTTGGCTGATGCGCGCGGAGAACTTTATATAAGTTGGGCTCATGCCGAGGCGGTAAGAGGCGACATGCAACGTGCTGTGGAAAGATTGGAAACCGTGCTTAAGCTTGAGCCGAATCTCAAAGAGCAAAGAAAAAACCTTATCAATAGGCGACTGGGGGAGTACCTTCGAGAGCTTGCAGCGAATGCCGAATTGAAAGATCAAGATATGGATAAAGCCGTCGCTCTTCTCAATAGATCACTTGAGGCTGAAGACGATCCGGTAACACACATGGATTTAGCGACCATTTACGTTCGTCAGAAGAAGTGGGATTTGGCTGTAGATAATTACAGGCATGTGGTGGCAACTGATCCCAATAACCTAGAGGCACGGCACCGTCTTGTGGAGCTGTATGTACTTCGCAAGGATTACGAAAAGGCTAGAGACGCCTTAATTGAATTGACCGCGCAAGAAGGAAGTGTGGAAAATTTCCAATTGCTAGCGGCACTGCAATTGAAGTTGAACAACAAAGCAGGAGCAGTTCGAGCCTTAGAAGATGCTTGTGCGATGCGTGACAATGATTTGCATCTATTGTCGAAGTTGAAAGAAGTGCTTTTGTCTTGGAGCCATGAGTTAAGTCAACAAGGCAAAGTGGATGAAGCAGCTTCAGTAAAAGGGCATGCTGAGCGCGTAGGCGAAATGATTGCTCTTGTTCTAAAAGCCCAAGGAAAAAAAGAACCTGCTGAGTTCTTAAATGATCCGCAAGGACCAAAAGTTGCCCTTTTGAGTTCACGCATCTGGCTTGCCCGAGGAAGCTTGACGCCGGAAGGGGAAGTCAATATCAAAAACATAAGCGCTAATCCCGCTTCCGATCTAAGTTTGAGTGTTGTATTTTTCGATAAGACAACCAGGCGTTCCTGTGGAGCAGTCAGCTTGCCTGTAGCAACTGTGAATTCCCCGCCGATGCCCTCTCAGACTGAGCGCACTTTGTATTTCTCCTGTCCGACAACGGTAGCTCCTGATCATCAGTTGGTTGTCCTCATCAGTTGGCATGGGCATGTTTTAAAAGAGTTGCCTGTAGTTAAGTATCGCTGACAGAGCTGGTAGACTTGGCAGTTAAAGGAGCGATATGACAGAGACAGAGTCTTGCCGGCATGAATACGTAAAAATCATCCAGCGTCGCTTGAAGGGATTGGAAAGACGCCTGGTTGCTACTCGTGCATATTTGCCTGTAGGTTTTAAACAAGCAGATTTAGCGCACTTATCTGAAGGCAGCTTTTGCTTTTGCACTAAGTGTCGAGCGCGGCTTTATCCCAGGCGCACTCAAGCAGAAAAATTAAAGGCACGCATTGCCGCTCAGGAAGCAAAGATGGCGCAATTAGAAACAAGCGAATCGCCTTTAGATAACGAGACGACTCAAGTAATTGATGTTGAAGAGTTGGAGTTGGAAGCTACAGAAGTTGCAGATATAAATACAGATGGAATCCCTGTTGATGAGCCGGTAGAATCATTAGACGCACTAAGCGATGAGGACTTATGACAAACATCTTTCGTGTAATTGCCAGACTTGTTCAGTTGTTACTATTTTTGCCACCTGTTTTGGTTGTTTTTCGCTATATACGCTGGTACTTGAAAGACGCCCAAGAACCGGAACTTGAATGAGCCGATACTTCGGTCGTGTAATGCGAGCGCTGATTGTTAGCTGCCTGGGCTTTGGCGGTGGCATTGGTTTGCTTGTAATGATCATTGCTTTGGTTTTTAAGGGCGATCCTCATGCTTTTCAATATGGCATTAATGCCGGACTTGCTATCGGCAGTGTATTTGCAGTTTTACTTTTAGGCGTTCTACTACCGATGGATTTAACCGCGCACATGTTTGCCGGTAAAAATTACTATGCAGAAATTTGGGAGCTTGAACAAAGGCGCGATATAGAGCTTACCGGCACCTTGCATGAAGTTATTACGCGTTGCCGCCTTGCTTTGTTGAGCGTGCCTTATGTAATGGCTGTTTCTGATGATGTTGCGAAAAGTACAATCACAGCAAAAATTGGTTCAAGTTGGCGATCGTCAGGCGAGGAGATGCGTGTAAAGATCGAGCCCAAGACTGGCAACGATAAATGTTGGCTGGTTACTTGTATAAGCAGGTCTGAATCCGATACTGTACTTTTCGACTACGCGAAAAACTGCGACAACGTCGAGTCCTGGCTGAATTCCCTGGAAAAGCCCAACCCAGCCTGATTTGAAGCCTTCTGTCCGAAGTTAACATTGAAATGTCAAGCTGCAAATATGAGCGCGGTCTCATCTCTGCTAGAATGGTTCTATTAACGCTTTTTAAGGATGAAAAGCCAATGCGCATAAATCGTAAGCGGGCCTTTGTGGCTGCCAGTTTTTTGTCGGCTACTATTTTTGCTCTCAATAGTCCGGCTATTTTTGCTCACCATGGTCACGATCATGGACCATCACCAACGCCTGCACCGGCTCCGCCGCCGCCTCCTCCAGCTCCTGTAATGAGTCTGCCGGCTATGCAAGCTCCGGCTCCTATCAATCCGGCAGTGACGTTGTTTACCAACATAATAAATAACGCGGCGAATTCTGCGCGTTTGCCGGTGACGATGCCTCCTAATGGTGTCATGCTGCCAACTGACGCCACGGGTATTGGCGGAGGCTTAGGTCGCGCTCAAGGACTTGGTAATAATGTTGTAGCGCCAGGACAAGGCGAAGGACTTTCCTTCAAAGAAGCCATGAAAATGGTCGAGCGTGATAAGCGCTATGACTTTGGTCGTGAGTGGACAACATTTACGGCTGAAGAATTAGTCGCCGACAACGATGGCATTGTTGATAATGAGCCTATTCGTCCGGTGATTGAACAATTGCATATGGGAAAAGTTGTGCATACTGCTAGGACTGTACCTGCCAAAGGCAAAGAGCCCGCATTCATGCCGACAAGCAATGCGCATATACATAAAGTTGGACCGGATGAGTTGGAACTTGCTGATGGCGCTGTTTTGCTGCGTGCCGGCAATCGTCCTTTTTATGTCACTACAAATGTAGGTGGCCAGAAAATTCGCACACGCATTCACGGCAATGTTTTGTCTCTTGTTTCAACGATGGACAACAGACTGACAATTGCCAATCTGACAGATCTTTGTTGTGGTGCCTGTACCGCCTATGTGCCGGGTGCTAAACCCGGTCAATTTCATTCCGTATACGTAAGTATTGGTGAAATTGCCGAAGTTCGCCCGGCAGAAGAAAAAGAATCTAAGACTTTGCCTATTGCCACCAAAATGCTTTCTTCTCATAAGTTGGCTGACGGTATGCAAATGCAAGTATTCCCCTATCACTTCTTCAGCTTGTTCAAGCGCTATAACATTGCTCAAGCCTTGCCCAAAGAAGACTTAGCTAAAGTGCTTAAGACGCAAGCTGCCAAAGTGCAAGCAAGCGGTCACTGGTAGAACAAATGCGGGTGTAGCTCAGTTGGTAGAGCGATAGCTTCCCAAGCTATAGGTCGCGAGTTCGAGACTCGTCGCCCGCTTTTTGTTGAGAATCCAACTTTTCATCAAAGGTTGTTTTAGTTATGCGAAAATAAGCCGAGTGATTGAGGTTATAAGAGGAGAACTCTATGTTTAGCTGGGATCAAATGTCAATTGATGAAAAGAGAGCTTGCATTGCCGGTACATGGCTTGTTGAAGACTTACGCGATGCCATTAATGTCGACGAAGAATCTGACGTAGATGAACTCGATGCTGCTGTTGGAAATGCCATTGTGCGCTTGGTGCGTGCTTTCAAAGGTCAAACTGATGCCGATCTTGACGAAGCCGTCAGAGAAGTGGATGCTCAGCCGGCTGAGTGCTCTAACTAAACCAAATCAATCAACGTCGACGCTGAGCCTCTTTGTATCAAGATCTACACCAGGTTTTAATTTAAAGAGGCCTTTAGCTGTGCGTTCGTTTGGGATGATATCGGACCGGCTTACTGAAGATTGCAGCAATTCCCAATTCTTTAATTCTTTTGGATAGTAATAGAATGCGTACCAAGCTCGCCACCACGGGCTAAATCCGTTTTGCAATTCAGCAACTGCTTCATTACGCTGCCAGTGCTGTACTGCAAGTCGATATAGAGCAACATAAAAACCTGTCCTGTCTGCACCAATTGTGCAGGTTAAGTAGACAGGTTGGTTTTTGGGATCTTCAATAATGGCTAAAAACTGATCCCATTCTTTTTCTCTTGGGGCAATGAAAACGCCACTGGGAATATGCGCCCACTTAATGCCCATTTCCTTAGCCATTTTTTCGCTGTCTTTGTGGGGATTGAGACGCACGTTGACGATCGTTTTTATGCCTAATTTTTTCAATTCGACAAGACGCTTTTTGTTTACGTACGGTCCTCGATAGAGACCATCAGATACCTTTTCTATTTGGCAGCCCGTCAAGACGAGAACTGCTATACAGGTGGTTACAGTAAGTAGCGTTTGTTGGATCATAGCCGGCTCCCTTCCATAGACATAATGGCCGAAGGAGAAAGCGCTTAAGAGCGCTTCAAGGCGTTAAATGTTCCCAGAACCTACCATTGAATAGCAAATTGTTCGTAGCATCTCATGATGAACTCTTCGTGGCTATCCGGATCAATAACCAATTGAGCGGTGTCGGAAATTTTGTCGCGCAATGTAATTAGAGCTTCTACTTGTTCTAAATCTTTAATAGCTATGCCGTTTTGAAAAGGCTGAAGACATTTAGGGCTTACATAAACTATGCCCGGCACATCTTTGGGTTCCGGTTGTCCTATTGCTCGCGCGCGGAAATTACAAATATGCAAAATGTTAGGCTCGGATGATTTTCTTTTCTTGCGATGATAAAAAAGTGGTGCCGGCAGTTCTTCCAATCGTGCTTCACTTATGTAGCCTAATTCGTCCTGCATGTAAGTGACAGGTGAATGTAAAAGGCTTACCGTGCAGCCAATTGCTTCTGCGGCTTCACGCAGCGCACAATCGATAAAGCTTTCGTCTATTTCTTGACCGCCACCTATGCCACCAAGTGGAATTTGCAGAACGCCATTTACTTCGCGCCAGCGGTTTTCATCACCAAGACTGAAGAGAAGCTTTTTGCCTTTGCTTATTATGACGCCGGCACACATAGGCTCCTGAAAGGGAGACTTAAAGGAGGGCGTTGTCTTTTGATCGTAGTCTGCTGTTGTTACCATGACAACGATTGTATGACGCAACGGGTTTTGGAACAACGGCTTTAGCCGGGAAAAATCCCACTCAGACTAGCCTTTGTGGGCGCATCTGGGCGGTTTTTACTAAGTGGGGCGTATTAGAGACCCATGAAGTCGGGGCCGGAGCCTTGTTCTGTTGGTTTGACGCGCAGGTTGACTTCGGGGCAGACTATTTCGCAAGTGCGGCAGTGGACGCAGTTTTCCAGCGACATGCCGTGGCGGCGAACGTCTGCAATGATGTCAATTCTGTGCACTTCTGCCGTGCAATCAGCTACGCATGGCGTGGTTTTTCCTAAGCCTTCGTATTTCCCGATGCACTTTACGCAAACGTCGGCATTGAATTCATCAATATGTTGATTGCCTTCGTGGTATTTGGTTGATGCGTAAAACACAGCATCAGGGCGCGAATAGATTGTTGCCTTGTCGTAAGGCGGCTCATCATATTTAGGTGTGACATAGTCAGGAATGATGTGCTGGTAGTCAGGCTTGTATTTAATTGGGCCGATGTCTTTCATGCCTTCAATTAGAGAAAGCGATTTTATGCCGTCGCCAATTGCCCGGAATGGATTTTTTAAGCCAATCTGCAGCATGCCCATAAACGGAGATGAGTTGTCGATTGATTTGGCAATTGTCGGCACATAGTCCGACAAGAGTCTCGGGTTTTCCATGAAAGCCCAACGGAAATATCTGTCGTTGTACGACTCTTTGATGACAAAAGAGTCTGTTAGTCTTTGCTGATAGGCAGCGAGTGCTTCTTCGCTCAAATCACCTTTGACCAGGGCATCATGGAGGACTTCCGCTGCTACATAGCCGCATTCCATAGAGCGGTCGATACCGGCCAAGTGTTTTACATCAAGAACGCCTAAAGCATCACCTAACAATAGTGCTCCTGGTACAGCAAACTTCTTGGGCAAGCTGTAATAGCCGCCTTCCGGTAAAAGCGCTGCGCCATACTTGAGTAATTTGCCGCCTTTGATCATTGATTGAATCCAGGGATGCTTTTTATACTCTTGCAATTTCTGCTGCGGGTTCATATTCGGGTCATGGCTATCGAGGCTGATAACCATGCCTATAGTAATTTTGTTGTCCTTCATGCCGTAGACAAAGCCGCCACCAAAGGTGCCGTCTAAAAGCGGCCAACCAAGCGTGTGCCAGACTTTGCCTTCATATGACTCATTGCATTGCCAGACTTCCTTAACGCCGACCGACCAGATTTGCGGACAGTCGCGCAGTTTGTAGTGGTCAATTACATCGCGGGAAATAAAACCCTTATCGCCAAATGTGGTGAATTTGCCGTAGACGTAATCCTCTTCGGATTTTGGATTTTCGGTAACGGCAACACCTGCTACGCGTCCATCTTCAAAGACTACTTTGTGAGCAGCAAAGCCGGTGAATAAGTCAACCGTGACATTTGGTACTTCTTTAGCCTTTTCTTGCACTTGCATGGCCATCCAGCCGGTGACATAGCTCAAGGTCAAAACTAAATAGCCTGTTTTATCCAAAGACTTTGGATAGGCAAAAGACGGCATGTCCCATTTTTTGTTTGTGCCGAGCACTGAGAAATTGCTCTCTGTGCAAGTAGCTTCAATTGGGAAGCCGATTTCTTTATAGTTTGGCCAAATCTTTTGCAAAACGTGGGGATTGGACACAGCTCCACTCATTACATGGCTGCCGAATTCCTTGCCCTTTTCCAAAATACAAATGGAAAGTTCTTTGCCGCTTGCTTTGGCTAAGTCCAGAAGATGATAGGCAAGGGTCAAATTGGAAGGCGATCCGCCAACGAGGAGGACATCATACTCAATGCGTGTGGACAACGGTCTTTTCTCCCTTGGTAGTTAATTTCTCCTTGAACTGTCTTATCAGTTCAGGAACGATTTGGTAAACATCACCGACTATGCCGTGATGAGCAAACTTGAAAATTGGCGCATCAGGGTCTTTGTTGATGGCAATTATCGTGCCCGATTTGGACATGCCGACTCTGTGCTGAATGGCTCCTGATATACCGCAAGCTATGTAGACTTTGGGACGCACGGTTTTGCCTGTTTGTCCTACTTGATGCTCATAGGGTATCCAGCCTAAGTCAACTACTTTACGTGAAGCGCCGACTGCTGAATTTTCAAAGCATTTAGCCAGCTCATGCATAAGCTCAAAACCTTCTTTTGAACCTAAACCATAACCACCCGCGACAATTACGTCAGCTTCTGCCAGGCGCACGCCTTTGGATACTTCGCGCACTGTTTCTGCCACAACTAAACGCAAGTCTTCTTTTTGCAGTTTAACTGGAATGTTTACGATCTTGCCTATGCGATTAGCGTCTGGTGCAAGTGGTGTCATTTGACCAGGACGCGTTGTAGCCATCTGCGGGTTTTTCCACGGTCCTAAAATACGTGCCTTCAAGCTTTCGCCAAAACTTGGACGAATGGCATAGAGACAGCCTTCATATAAACCGACTTTGCTTGGGTCAACTTTGCTTTTGTGCTCGTAAGGACCGATATCTAATTCAGTGCAGTCAGCTGTTAGCCCTGTCTCGAAGTTGGCGGCAATACGGGGAGCCAAGTCGCGTCCTGTAGTAGTTGAGCCTAAAAGGACAATATGCGGTGGTAATTTAAAAGTCTCCAGCAAATCACAAACAACGCGTCTGTAGGAAAGTGTTCTGTAATCTTGCAATTCCGGATCGTCTGCTACATAGACTGTATCTGCGCCGTATTCAATGAGCTTTTGGGGAATATCGCCTAGATTGTGACCAATAATAACCGTGGACAATTTGCCGCCCAATTTGTCTGCTAAGTAGCGACCGGCACCAAGCAATTCCAAAGTGACAGGCTGCAATTCACCGAGAATTTGCTCGGCAATGACTAACACTTCTCCATCTGATGGTGGAGCTAAATTAACTGACTCGCTCATGCCACCAAGAACTCCTTAAGATTGCTTTTTTCAATAAGCTCGCCGACCAGCTCATCTGGTGCGTGCCCTTCGTACATGGAGCAATTGCCACCCAATTCGCCGACCTTTTCTGTCGCGGCAACAATTGTCGGTGAACCCTTAAGACCACAGCGTTCCGGGTCTGCTTGAATTATGTCCAGATCGACAGTGCGGATGTATTTGCCTAATTCTTCCGGGTTGCGTTGCAGTTGCTGAACGCGCCAAGCCCCTCTAAATGACTTATAGGCAAGCGGGTGGTAGGAGTTGGCGACAGTAATTAATGCCGGTGTAACACAGTCGACAAATTGCACGCCGCCTTCAATTATTCGTCTGGCATGCAAACGACCATCATCTAAGTGGAAGTCTTCGCAGTAAGTAACTTGCGGCAAGGAGAGTCGTTCTGCAAGTTGCGGGCCGACTTGGGCAGTGTCGCCGTCTGTTGTTTGCAGTCCGCAGAAAATAAGGTCAAACTTGCCGACATGCGTCACTGTTTTGAAAAGCGCGTAAGCCGTGGCTAAGGTGTCGGAAGCAGCCAAGCGTCTGTCGGAAAGCAAATAGCCCCGGTCGACGCCATGTTCAAGGGCTTCTAAAAGGATTTCCACGGCCGGTGGTGGTCCCATAGATATGGCCGTTACGCGCCCACCGTATGTGCGCTTAACATGTAAGGCGGCCTGCAATGCATAGCGGTCAAATGGATTGAGCATGCGTTTTGCTTTAGCTCGATCAATTGTTCCGTCCGGATTAAGACCGGCTTTTGAACCCTGATCCGGTACTTGTTTTATAAGGACAAAGATTTCGTATGGCCCAGCCATGGTGATACCCAAAACTTTCGCGCTAGATTTGCATATAGTTTAGATCTAATTACCTTGTTGATAATTGTTCTTTCCATTTAACTAAGGTTCATCTGC
Source organism: Candidatus Obscuribacterales bacterium (assembly GCA_019744775.1). Classification (NCBI taxonomy): domain Bacteria; kingdom Bacillati; phylum Candidatus Melainabacteria; order Candidatus Obscuribacterales; species Candidatus Obscuribacterales bacterium. The sequence continues at coordinate 362,376 of JAIETZ010000001.1, read as the reverse complement.
AATAAGCCATTCAGAGTAGAATGACAACAGCGTGCGCGCAACTCATTATTCGACCTTGGCGAGAGGATAAGCAATATGTTAAGAGCTCTTTTGGTCACCATCTGCTTGGCAGGGCTCGCTCCGCTTGGTTACTGCCAGGATGCAGTCCCAGTTGCAGGACAGATGCCGCCAGCTGAAGGTGCAAACTGGCAAGAAACTTTAGAGATGCCTGAGGCAACGCCTCAAATGTACGAAGAGTCTTATGGCAATGGCTACGTTATGGATGGATCGCCTGCCTTGGCTGCCAATATGACCAGGCTTACCTGGCAGCACGATTTGCGCACAAGTCTCAGCAAGGCCAAGCGTGAACAAAAATTAGTCTTAATTGATGTCTATACCGATTGGTGCGGCTGGTGCAAAAGACTGGATAGAGATGTTTACTCAAATGCCAGAATTGCCCAATATGTCGACAGCCAGTTTGTGCCGTTGAAAATGGACGCAGAAGACGGTGGCGAAGGGCAAGAGTTTGCTCGCAAGCACGAAATACGTGGGTATCCCTGTACCGTAGTTCTTGATAGCAATGGTCAAGTAAAAGGCATGTTCTACGGCTATCGCAAGCCTAATGAATTTCCTGCCGAATTAGCCAAAGCTGCCGGCTTGCAACCAAATACACCAATGTAACTATGTAGCTTAAGCCTAGCTAAGCCGCGGTCACAGTAAGTGGTCTGTGGCATAATTTGTCGTCTGTCAATTGCAAAGTAAGGTGTAGAAATGGTTCAGGAAGTAGCATCTGTAGAAGTTTCCGAGAAAAGCCAATTTACCGGCAAAGATATGTTGCTGGGCAAAAAAGGCGTTGTCTTTGGAGTAGCAAACGATCACAGCATTGCTTGGGCATGTGCCAAGCTGGCTTGTGAGCAAGGAGCTTCTCTGGCATTCAATTATCAAGGCGAAGTACTTGAAAGAAGAGTCCGTCCGTTGGCGGAGTCGGTAAAGGCAAAAATTATCGAACCATGCGATCTTTCAGACGACAAAGCAATTGAAGAATTCTTTGCCAAAGTCAAAAAAGAATTCGGCACAATTGATTTTGTAATTCACGCTGTCGCATTTGCTAATAAGGAAGACTTGGAAGGGCACTATGTCGACACCAAGCGTACAGGTTTCCAAAAAGCTCTTGATGTAAGCGCTTTTACAATGACCGCAGTTGCTCGCGAAGCAGCCAAACTTATGCCAAATGGCGGTAGCCTCATCACAATGACCTATTACGGCGCCGACAAAGTATTGCCGAACTACAACGTTATGGGTGTAGCAAAAGCAGCACTTGAATCAAGCGTGCGTTATTTGGCAGCCGATCTTGGTGAAAAGAATATTCGCGTCAACGCCATCTCAGCTGGTCCTGTAAGAACACTCGCTGCTATGGGTATTGCCGGGTTCCGCGACATGCTCAAGTTTGTAGCATCGCGCGCTCCTTTGAAGCGTAACGTAACAGCTGAAGAAGTCGGCAAGACTGCACTCTATCTCTTGAGCGATCTTTCCTCAGGTGTTACCGGCGAGACAATATTTGTTGACTGCGGCTACAACATCATGGCTATGTAACTGAAGTTACTTAGTCTGCCGCATTCATAAATTCAATTGCATACATGCCGTTGCCGGCTTCGTTAATGAACTGGCGGGCAAGCAGTCTTATGGTTTCCGAATTATTGAAATCAGGTAGGCTGTTACTTGCCATCCTGGACATCAGATAGCGAATGATGCGCAGTCCAGCTGAAGATTTTGACGTGATTGCCTGGACTATTGACTCTTCGGCCATGGCGTTCAAAAGAGTAGCCGGAGCCCCGCTCACAGATGGACTCTGAAGCGGCGGGCGGAAATCTAAACCAAAACTATCGGGATCGAAGTTCAATTCACTAGCCTTTTCTCAGCCATGAATTTAGGCGTTGTTGGCATGCTTGGCAACTTAAGAAAAGCTAACAAATTGAAATTGCAATTCTAGTAAAGTTCTCTTGTATTTCTTTTGGAAACATTGCCATGAAGTGCTTAGTCAAAGAAGACGTCAATAAGGACGGCTTGTCCTTTAAGAGCAGCTACAAGGAGCCTGAGCTAGGCTTCGATGAAGTCAAAATCAAAGTCTTATCAACGGCTGTTTGCGGTACCGACAAAAGCATTTATAACAGCGGCAAGTCAGAAGGCATAAGGCGCGAGATGCAGCGCTATTTAGCCCCCGGCCAAACTTTTAAGCCGATGGTCATAGGCCATGAATTCTGCGGCATTATCGAAGAAGTGGGCGCATCTGTCACCAAAGGTGAATGGCAGAATTTGCCGGATCATTTGCGCTTACAAAAAGGCGACTATGTAACAGCCGAAATGCACTTAGGATGCGGGCGTTGCTACCAATGTCGCACAGGCAACGAACACATTTGCACATCTTTCAAAGTGAAGGGTCTGCATTTGGATGGCTGCTTTGCCGAATCCGTTGTTGTGCCGCAACACAATGTAATTATGCTGGGCAAAAAGGGCGATACATCTAAAATTCCGCCGCGCATTGGCGCCATGCTTGATGCTTTCGGTAATGCCGTGCATACCGTTGAAGAAGCAGATGTAAGAGGCAAGTCTGTAGCCATTCTAGGAGCAGGACCACTGGGTCTAATGGCTGTTTTTCTCTGCAAAGCTTTTGGTGCTACGCGCATTTATTTGACAGAAGCTACTGATATCGAACGTCGATTTGCTCTCGGGCAAGAATTTGGTGCTGATCTTTGCTTTGATGTTGCCTCAGGTGGCAGCGAACTTTATACAGCCGTTGAGAAATGGGAAAAACAAGCCAATGGCGTAGATGTTGTATTAGAAATGTCCGGTTCGCCTACTGCGTATCAAGACGCTTTCAAGATAGTACGTAACGGCGGCAAAGTTGTGCTTCTAGGTATACCGCGCCAGCCACTGAGCAATTTCGACATTGCTAATGGTGTTATCTGGAAAGGTGTTACCGTCCAAGGAATTTTTGGACGCAAGATGTTCTCCACATGGGAAACACTTCTGCGCCTTTTGAATTCTGACAAATTCGATATGCGCTCACAACTAGGAAAACTTGTTGCTGAGCGTCAGTACAAACTTTCAGAATTTGAAGAGGCATTTGATGCTTTAACCAAAGGCTCGGAAATGAAACTTGTCTTTCAGCCATCGGCAGAGTATGCACCATCTTTTGTCCCGAACCAAATAAACAATCTGGCATTTACACCATAAGTAAGAAATAGGAGCTTTCATGACCGCGCAAACAAAGTCAGCAGTATCACTCAATCAAGAGACTTTATACAAAGCCCTTGGTGCCGATTTGGAAAAGGTCAAGGAAGCAAGGACTTACAAAATTGAAGTGCCAATTGAGGACGAACAAGGCGGTGAAGTAACCGTTAACGGTCGCCGCGTCGTGATGCTTGCTTCCAATAACTATTTGGGCTTGGCCAATCACCCGCGCATTAGAGAAGCCGCTCGCAAGGGACTTGATAAATATGGCTTCGGCATGGCATCTGTGCGTTTTATCTGTGGAACACAAACAATCCACAAACGATTGGAAGAAAAGCTGGCGGCGTTTCTAGGTGTGGAAGATGCCATTTTGCACTCGTCATGCTTTGCTGCCAACGAAGCATTTTTTACAGCGCTTTTCTCAGGCGATCTAGGCATGACCAATTATCGCGATGTAATTTACAGCGATAAACTAAACCATGCAAGCATCATTGATGGCGTGCGCTTGAGCCGAATTGCCGTTAAAACAACTGATGCAAGACCATACGAACACAATGATATTAATGGTCTGACCGCCATGCTTGAAGAAGACGCAAGCAAAGACTATCGCATAAAAGTTATTGCCACTGATGGCGTATTCAGCATGGAAGGCGATGTAGCGCCATTGCCTGAACTCATTGCCCTGTCTCAGAAATACGGCGCACTTCTATTTGTTGATGACTCACACTCAACAGGTGTGCTTGGCACAACTGGTCGCGGTACAGCTGAACACCAAGGCGTATTTGGACAAATTGATGTCTACACAGGTACTTTAGGGAAAGCCTTGGGCGGAGCAGCCGGCGGCTATATTGCCGGTAAAAAGGAATTGATTGATTATCTGAGACAAAAATCTCGTCCATACACATTTTCAAATACAGTTCCACCACCAATTGTTGCTGCTGCGATTGAAGCTATTAATCTATTGCAAGAAGACAATAGCTTGGTTGCCAAATCACGTGAGAGCACCGCCTATTTCCGCAAAGAAATAGTGCGTTTGGGCTTCACGATATTGCCAGGAGATCATCCAATTGTGCCTGTAATGCTTGGTGAAGCGGCAGTTGCACAAGATATGAGCCGAGTGCTTTTAGATGAAGGCGTCTATGTACGTGGTCTCTGGTACCCGGTTGTACCAAAAGGCGAAGCCAGACTACGTGTACAGATTTCCGCAGCGCACACAAAAGAACAATTGGACCGCGCGTTGGCTGCCTTCCAAAAAGTCGGCAAAAAACTTTCTGTCATTTAAGTATCTCTGAGAAAATCTTTGCTCAACAGGAAAACCGGTAGATTCAATGTTACTGCACCTCGGGTAGCCAGGTGGTGGAGACGCCCGGGTGTTCCACCAACACTAAATGAGGCGGCAGATCTTTTTGCTGCGTCTGGTATCAAAGTGTATTCAGCCAATGAGAAATGGATCGAATGCGAATTTGACCCTGACCGCATTTGGCAGGTTCTTAGTGGATTGCCGTCAAATCCAAAGTACCTGAGGCATTACGAGAATCAATATAAAAGGTGGAAAGAAAAGAACGCCGGTCAATTGAATTCGAAAGAACCAAGCTAAAAGAACCCACCTAAGTAGTTCGGAATCTGCCGGTCTGCCACCTGCGTGCTCGCAATGCGGCAATCGGTGGCGATCAGTCCATTTTCCTATTCAGCACAGATCTAGGAGGCCTTTTCAAGCATGGGGGTCGCGGCCGAATTCGTTTCACATTAACCGCTGGGGCTTATCTTTTGTTTTGATGTTTTTCTTGTACGTACATTGTACGTACAAGAAAAAGTAGAAAAAGCAAGATATACTCCGGACAGAAAGTAGTTGGAGCGAGAAGTTTGTGCTTGACAGCTAGGGCTTGGAATTAGTCGAAGGGTCAAAGATGTCGAGATAGCGAAGTCGAGACGCTAGAATGACAAAGTCGAGATGTGAGAATGACGAAGTGAGGGCGGAGTGCTGTAAGACGTATGCCATCGACAATGGATGATTAGCTGGAGGAGATTACTTTGGCTCGATTGAGAAAAGAACGGATAGGCTTAAGAGTTACCGAAGAGCAGAAGGCTCTTATTGAACAAGCAGCTCTTATTAAGCAGAAGACAGTTTCTAGTTTCATCATGGAAGCGGCATTCGTGCGAGCCCAAAAGGTTATTCGTCAATATTCGGATGTTTATTTAACCAATACCGATTGGCGATTACTGCGCCAAGCTTTAGAAGGTACCAGACCGGGTCCATCTGTCAGAAAGATTTTGAATAGGAAAGCCTATCCGGCAATTGATAGACAACTTTAGAGTATATTGAAGTAGGATGATAGCTAATGAGCTTAAGTAGAAATCCAAATTTAGGGCTTTTGAGTAAATCTGTCGAAGACAGCTCACAGGGCTGGCAGCTTAATTTGGGTAAGTCTGTAATTGATTTGAATTATCCACGTCAAGAAAGCTGGTGGACAGGCAAGCCACCTCTTTTTGGCCAGTGTCCGGGAGTTTGTCCCAATGGCAAAATGAAGGCGCTGCCTATTCCTAATTTGAAAACTTGCACAAGACAAGAAGTACTCGATTACTTCGATAATGGTTGGACACTGACAGAAGTGCTCTTTTCATCACTATTAGGAGAAGAGGCTTTCTACAGACCGCCGTATCATGGGCTCAGACATCCGCTGGTGTTTTATTATGGGCATCCTGCCTCACTTTATATAAACAAATTGCAAGTAAGCGGTCTAATCGCTGAGCCTATTAACTCCTACTACGAAAGACTGTTTGAAACAGGTGTTGATGAGATGTCGTGGGACGACATGTCTAAAAATGAAATTGAATGGCCTTCAATTGATCAAATGTGGCAATACAGAAAAGAAGTCTATAAGACGGTTGTGCATGTCATTGCAACAAATGAAGGGCTAAATCCAGGTCATGACTTGATTAATCAAGATAGTCCATTGTGGGCATTATTTATGGGCTTTGAACATGAGCGCATTCATTTTGAGACTTCATCTGTTCTAGTTAGAGAATTGCCTGTGCATCTCGTGCATAAACCTCAGCAGTGGCCCGACTTTCATGAAAGTTATGAGGCTGAAGGCTACGAAAGACAATTTCCGGCAAATGAATTTATTGATGTGCCCTTTGCTTCAGTCGACATCGGTAAGCCGAAAGATTGGCCGACTTATGGTTGGGACAACGAGTATGGTAAGCGCAGTGTCAACGTCCACCAATTTAAGGCAACCAAGCATCTAATAAGCAATGGAGAATTCTGGCAATTCGTTGCCGATGGTGGCTATACCGATGAACAATACTGGTCGGCAGAAGGCTGGCAGTGGCGTGTTTTTCGCAACGCCAAGTGGCCGACCTTTTGGTATCAAAATGGTCCATCAGGTTCACATGATTATCTCTTGCGCACAATATTTGAGCTTGTGCCTATGCAATGGTCATGGCCGGCAATAGTCAATTACCACGAGGCGCATGCTTATGCCAATTGGCTTGGACTAAAGGACAAAACGAAAGTGCCTTATAGGCTAATAACTGAAGCCGAACATCATCGTTTGCGTGAGCTTGTAGGTATTGATGACAAAGATGAGCATTTAGCAATTGCTCCGTTACACAACACCAATTTGCATTACGGCTCAGAGTCATCCGTTAATGCGCTTGATGCTTTTGGACTTGCTTGTAGTGATGTTTTTGGTAATGTCTGGCAATGGCTGGAAGACGATTTCAATCCATTGCCTGGCTTCAAGGTGCATCGTTATTACGATGATTTCAGCACGCCTTGCTTTGATGGTGAGCATAAGATGATCATGGGTGGCTCCTTTGTCAGCCTGGGTGATGAAGATACGCCTTGGGCGCGTTTTCATTTTCGCCCGCACTTTTTCCAGCACGCGGGATTCCGTCTTGCATATTGTCCGGATGGCGACGACGGTTCAGTGCAGCATGTTGAAAATGCCAATACGGTTTCCAGCCAATATGAAACACAGATGCTTGTTGATCAATACATGCTCTTGCATTTTGGAGACGATGATGACCAAATGCCGTTTGGACTAGGACCTAAGACAGCTTTGAATTTCCCAAAACGTTGTGCTGACCTTTTAGCGACGTGGACTGACAAGTTGGCTATTTCTCACGACAAGGTCTTAGACATTGGTTGTGCAGTTGGCGGTTCGGCATTTGCTTTGGCTCGCAGTTTTAAACATGTCGAGGCAATTGATTTAAGCGAAGCCTTTATTGACACTGCAAAAATTCTGCAGAGTGAGGGGCATTACGCTTATCGCGTGCTGGCAGAGGGCGAGCTATATGAACAAAGAACTGCCCAAGTAGAAAAAGACAAGGTTCGTAATATCAATTTCAGGCGTGCGGATGCCTGCTCTTTGCCGCCTGAATATGTTGACTTTGATGCTGTTCTCATAGCTAATGTCCTTTGTCGTCTGCCTAGCCCAAGTGCTTTGCTTTCGCGCATGGCAGGCGAACTTGCAGTTGTGCGCAAAGGCGGACTGCTTATGCTCACAACTCCATTTACATGGATGGAGCAATTTACACCGAAAGATGTCTGGTTGGGTGGCTATTACGATGAGAAGGGCGACGCCAAGCTTTCAGAAGAAGCATTAAAAGAAGCGCTCTCAGAAAATTTTGAACTTGTGCATAGAGAAGACATGCCGCTTCTAATACGAGAGCACAAGAGAAAGTATCAATACATTGTGTCTCTGGCAACCATTTGGCGTCGCAAATGAAGTTGTTGCTGTGTTGCATACGTTTTCTAGCTGGGACAGATTCGGACATGATTTGGCTTAAGCCCGGCTTGTTTACGATGGGAGCAAACGAGAAGTCTTTACCGGAACGGAAGTAACTAGTCACGAGTTCTCGCGCTTTGTTAAAGCTACAGGCTGCAAGACAATTAAAGATGGCTTTGTGACAAGTTCTCCTATAGCCAATTTTAAGCCCAATGGCTATGGCTTACTGGCAATTCAGAGGTGTTGTGGCAAAAAATCCTCAAGGTTCTCAAACAAGTCTTGATCCCGATGAACCTAACACACCTAAAAGAGTGCAAAAAGGCGGCTCATATCTTTGCACCGATCTGATGTAGGCTTTCGCTGTGCGCTTGCGCGACTAAGAAAGTTCTTCAGTTACTATTTGTCTGACCAAATTGCCGTCGGCAAGACCTTTTAATTGCGGCATGACTAGTTTCATGGCATTGCCTTGATTGCGCTCGCCTTCAGGTATTGCCGAAATTATTCCGCGTACTATTTCTCTAATTTCAGCGTCGGATTTTTGAGCAGGTAGATATTTCACCAAGATGTCCTTTTCCTTCTGCTCTTTTTCGAGCAAATCTGCCCTTTGCGCTTTGGAAAATTCGGTAATGGCATCAGTACGCTGCTTTACTTGCTTGGCGACGACAGCCAATTCTTCATCTGCTGTTAACTCTTCTTTGCCCGTTTCCACTCTTTTATAGGTAAAGGCTGAAAGAATCGAGCGCAATGTGTCTATACGCAACTGGTCGCGATCCTTCATTGCTTGTTTTAGATCGCTGGAAATTTGTTCTTTAAGACTCATATCTTGACTCTATTGGGTTTTGACTGCTGATGATTGTACTATTTCCGGACCTTTATCCGGACTGACTTCAGTTGCGTAAGCCAGTACTTCCAAGCCAAGGACTTTCTTGACTGAGGCACGCCCTGCCATATCGGCAATCATGGATTCAGAAAATGCCAACAAGACAGGATTTTTTGTGAGCACTGCAATGTGATAGTTTTCCACTGCCAAATGCGCTTCTTCTGTTGTGACCTGGCAGCGGCTTTCAAAGCGCTTGTCCAAGTAAAGCTCTTTCATTAGCTTGCAAGACTCAGGACCGCCTGTGGCCATGACAAAAGAAAGCAAGGCTACTTTTGCCGCCGGACCAATAAATGTCGGCGTCATGGCAGCAACACCTAGAGTCGTCTGCACAACTTGCGAAGTTACCATGGAGAATTTGCTTTTCTGATTGTATTTGTGCAGGCGGCGTTTAATTTCGCCGACAACAGGATCATTATCTAGTGATGTCGAGACAACAGTTTTTAGTTTTTCCTGACGAGCCTGTACGTCCCATGGACCTTGCGCAAATACTTCTTGAGGCACATCTATGTCTTTTGCCCAACTCTTGAGCATGGCAATTGTCTTGTCGGCTTCATCTTGCCCGACCAAAGCAACAAGGGAAGTCTTTCCGGATTCAACAACTTGGGCGCCGCGTACTTTGTCGGACATGCCCAGCCCCATAGCAATTTGTGAGATGTTGCTTACTACTTCCAAATGTTTTTCATCGATATGCTTTTGCTTGGCGTATTCGGCCGATGCGCGGCTTTTAACTTTTATCTTCTCACCAAGGATGATGTTGCCGGCTTCAGCAGACGGTCCAAAGCCGCGATAAGGCACTAAGTAGTCAGCACCGTCTTTTACTTCGGCAAAAGCCTTTTGCAAAGGCTTGTTGTAGTGATAGACAGCCTTATTTAGCGAACTTGTCTTATCGTCATTGTTGAGTGCACAGTCAAGTAAGTTGTCGATACTCTGGCTTATCTTTGTGTGTTGATCTGAAAGAGATATGCCTATTTCCAGTTGCGGAATTTCCTGCTTGGCTGGTTCATTTAAAATGACGCGCTTGGCTGTGCGAATAAGCGATGTTGCTTTGCTTAACTGACCATAAATAGGCAGTGACCAACGAGAATCACCCTCAGATTTCATAGCGCGCAAGTTGAAGACACAACTTGCTTCGTTTACATCTTCTATTTCGTCGTTAATTTGCGTTGATTGTGTTGCTTGAGCCGTCTGTAATGTCTTTTCTTCTTCCAGCTGATCAAAAACAGGCATGAGCAAACCGCTCATGCGCATATTGCCGTTTTCATCCGGTGCCGGATCGGCAGATTGAGCCGGCAGTGGCAAATAAGCTGACAAGATAAGTGAGACTGCTAAAAAAGCACGAGATACCGAAGGCATATGTATTGAAAATCCAAAGAAAATCCATGACTCGCATTGGCTGTAGGCAATAGCCATGCATCTGTGTGATGCCAGTAGTTACTGACAGCCGAACTAGGTTAGCAGATATCAAATGGCAGGATCTTGGCGTGACCTAAAAGGTTTCTCAGCGCTTCTCTTGGAAACTGTCACTTGACTTGTTGGCCTTCCCAGTCGCCGCCACCCTGAAATTCGCCTTTCATGTAAGGGCCTTGATAATCGGCATCCTTAACAATAGAAACCTCGCCCTTGTAGGTCCAGGAGCGCGTGCTTGCCGCATCCTTACCTTTTGTATATTTCCTAACGATCGTAACTTTAGGAAAGTTATACCAGCCCTTTTCTATGACAAATCTTTCATTGGTATTGGTATCGACACCATGTCCATGCAATTTGTCTCCGTCTTGTTCAATGAACATTGTCGACTTAATAATCTTGAAATTGTGGCGGAAAGCAATATTCCATTTGCCGGATAAGTCCGGCGCTTTGGTATCAGATATGGTGCTGTCTGGTGCTTGTTGTTGCGTGGGCTCGGCAGGTGGTGTCGGTGCGGCATCGCCCTTGGGTGCATTTGTCAGTTGTGCTTCCCATTCGCCTGAAAGAGTTCCTGCTTGCGAGACTGATTGGTATTGACCAGTTAAATAAGGTCCTTTGTAATCAGGATCGTTGAGCATTTGCATTACGCCTGTGTAGGTGACAACCAGATTGACCTCACTAGGTTTTTGATCAACGTATGCTTTATTGAAGGTGAGTTGCCCGTCTTTATTAATAGAGCCGTCGAGGATTTTAAATTTGCGACCTTGCTCTTCTTGTCCGACGCCGACAAACTTTTCGCCTTTCTGCTTCAAGCGGACTTTGGCCTTTGTTACCTGATCATTGTTTTGATAACCCATAGTCCATTCGCCTGTCAGCGGCTCTTTATTGCCTCCTAATAGACCGCCTGTCAGCTGCGATAGGTCGCCACAACCGGTTAGTAGTGTTGCCAGCATTCCTACAAGAAGAATTACGTTTGTACGAAATTTGCTTTTAACCACTCTTCAATGCGCTCCCTTACGCGGTTGTCTCGAAATTCCAGCCAGCGGTTAAGTTCGTCTTTATTGCTTGCAAGAATCTTCTTAAAGGCTCCTGAAAGATCCGGGCTCTCAAAAGCTATTGTAGCGATGTTTTTTAAGTGTGTATCGCTCATGGTTTCAATAAAATCGGAAATGTCGGCTTTTAATTCGGACAATTTGGGCTTGGGCAGATATAAAAATCGTCGGCTATGTGTTTCCAACTCATCAGTTAGGTCCCGCAAGTCTTTTAAGTCGCGTTGCAAGAATTGCACGCTGCCTAGCTCAATATCCAGGTAGTAATTGTGATCCGGTGATTCATCTTGCCAGGCAAAGATGAGATATTTCATGTCGATTTCAGGTTGCATGTCTCGAGAATACAAGCCTAGTAACTATCTGGCAAGGCAGTTAATAGAGTCTGAAAAATTGCCTGCCGGTAGGTTATTGGCGGCTGTGGCAATCAAGCGAATACTGTAAACACCAGAGGACTTAAGGTCGCTTCTTTTGAGCGTCCATTTGCCCTCTAACCCGCTAACAGGGATTTGCTTAAAGCAGGCGGCTGATAATTTATTGCCGTTGGGGTTTTGGAAAAATTCATTGGGTTGAGATATTTCAACTATGGCTCCCGTTGCTCCTTCAATGTTTGATACAGAGTAATTGAGGACAAGGTCGTCTTGCGGACCAATTTGCACTAAGCCTAATTCAGCAGTTTGCGGATATTTATAATAGGGGCTTACAAAGTCGGCTCCAGGCTTGATAGATAGCGGATCAATGGACAATTGAGCCTTCAGCTTTTCTGTTGTGGTCACACCAATATTCTTAATCCAAACTTTGGATCCTGCTGGAAAACCTAGCGTGAGAGCTGCTATGGTGCCGTTAGTAAAATAGCCTGCTGCGCTCAAAGGCAGATAGTAACGATGAAACTGCCCGTCATTTGTAAAAGCCTGGGTAAAACTCCGTCTGTCTTGTCGGTTGTAGTCATCTAATAATCTTGTTGTCCAATAAAGTTCTACTTCTTGATTGGCTGAAACAGCAGGCGCATTGATGCGTGCTTCTATGTAAAATACATCGCTGTCTATTGGACTCAGACCGTCTGCAGACAACCTTACGGCAGGTCCGCTTACTGTGGAATTGGATTCTAAAACAAGCAATTTATTTGGTTCGTCATAAGAAGCTGTGCGGTAAAAGATTAGTCCGGGCATCATGCGCGCCACAATTGATGGGCCATCGAGTTCTTGCAGGCTATTTTTGTCAGGTGTTAAGTCGAATCCGACAAGACTTAGAAAATCTTTGTCCCAGCGCAAACTTGAGCCAATGTTTTTTCCTTCTTGCAGGCTGCGCTTGAGTCTTTCAGAAGGTACAACCCAGGCTGACAGTAATTCTGATTGTCCATCAAGTGCGGCAACAGAATATTCTTCCGGTGCAGGTACGACAGATACATTTCTAGGTAAATCCCTGATGAATACGTAGGGTGAACCCTCTTTGGCAACAACTACTTGCACTGATTTTTGAATGCTTTGCAATACGTGAGTATTGGCTCTGTAAGAAGAGTTTTGTTGCCAGGTCAGGCGGCAAAAGAATAGGACAAGCAAGAGAACAAAGATGGAGCTTACTGTCACTGTCACGGGCTGAAATTTCTTTGCGATAAAAGTAAAGCTTGTGAGGATATAGGTTAGGAGCAAGCAAGCAGGAAAAGACGCCAGGTAAAGCCAGCGGCTGCCGTATAGGTTGCGCAGGTCGGCAGCAACACCTACATAGGGCAAAACAAGAACTACAAGCACAATGAATGTTATAAGTGCATATATGCCGAATCGTTTGTTTTTCCAAATAGCTGCGACAAATCCTACAAGTGCCGGTGCAATAAGGAAATACATAAAGCGGTATTCGCGTGGATACTTCGGCACAATTTCATTGTTTATCGGGAAAAATAAATTGCGCAGTAATTGATACCACTCGCTGAACGAAAAGACATGGCTGGAAACGGCAAAATAAGCCTGCGCGGTGAAGCCTAAAATTAAGAGGAGAAGCGCGCCTGCCAACCATATTTTGTTTTCCTTCCCTCTCAAAAAAGCATAGGTGGAGATGAGGAAAAACAGAGCACTTAATTCAGAAGCCTTGCCGCTTATCCAGAAGACAGCTTCCGGATGCAGAGGATAAACAGCAAATAAAAGTGCGGCCGATATAGCTACTAGTGTGGAATTTTCCTTCGTTATTCGTTTGACAATTAAATAGACGCTAAGACTTGCCAGGACATGTATTAGCAGTCCGGTAAAACGCCACAGCCAAATTGATTTTTTGATAAAGACAGCTTTGGCGAAAAACCAAAAGTGCATAAACGGGCCCCAGGCGTCAGGCTTATCAGGTCCTGCCCATTGCATAAATGCCGAGCCGTCATCTTTCAGATGAGTGAGCCAGTTAATTAGAAACTGGTCGTCTAAATGTGCCGGCGCATTTAGAAAAGGCAAGTAAAGGGCTAAACAGGCTAGTGTCACAAGACAAATTGCCAGTTTTTTCGAGTTCAGGATTTTCAGTATGCCGGACATGGTTCACCTCAAGTTCAGGGCAATTATATATGTGCGCTAAATGTTGAGTCTTTTGTTAATGTCAAGAATAGGTTTTGCATTAAGTTATAAAAGCCATGCTGAAAATTGTCAGCATTGCTATGATGGGCTTTTATACGGCCGCGGGTCTTAAGGAGAAAACACAGAAATGGATAAGACTGACAAATCGAATGGTCCTATCTTGTGGTTTATCACAGTGCTTTTAACGCTCATAATCGGCATCGGCTTGGGCTATTTTATTTTGCCTAATAAGAGTGTCAAAAATACTGCGCCAAAAGTATCGGCAACAGTTACTGAATCAGGCGGACCGGCTATCACACTTAAAATTGGTGACAACGCCATTGCTGATATCGCTGAGTCAGCTGCTCCCAGTGTCGTTAATATCGATACGCAAATGTCTGTGTCCATGCCGCGTGATGTTTTTCATAATGGGCGCGGCTTCGGCAATTTTGAATTTTTCTTTGGACCGGGATTTCAGGGTTTGCCCCAGGAACCCAGACGTTTTGAAAGTCGCGGATCAGGTTCTGGTGTGATCGTGCGCAAGGACGGTTATATTCTGACTAATAATCACGTTGTAAAAAATGCAACCGCTATTAAGGTGACGCTTAATGATAAACAAGTCTTTAAAGGCAAAGTTGTAGGGCGCGATAGTTTCACCGATCTGGCTCTTGTTAAAATTGACGCTCAAGATTTGCCGGTTGCGCGCTTTGGTTCCAGTAAAGCATTGCGTCCGGGCGATTGGGCTATTGCCATAGGCAGTCCGTTGGGACTGGATCATACGGTGACATTAGGAATTGTTTCGGCTCTTGGTCGCTCACTTGCCGACTTAAATAACAATGTTGAACTTATTCAAACCGATGCCGCCATTAACCCAGGCAATTCAGGTGGCCCATTGCTTAATATTCATGGAGAAGTTATTGGTATCAACACGGCTATTCGCAGTGATGCGCAAAACATTGGTTTTGCCATTCCCATCGACAGTGCTAAGGACGTGATAAGCCAACTTCTGGCAGGAGGCAGTATTCAAAGACCTTATATAGGTGTCTATATGCAAGAGCTCGATGAAAAATTGGCTCGCTCTCTCGGTCTGTCAAACGGTGCGCAAGGAGTAGTTGTTGCTCAAGTGGCAACAAATTCACCTGCTGATCAAGCAGGGTTGCAGCAAGGTGATCTGATTGAACGCGTTGATGGGCAGTCTGTTAAAACATCTAAGGAAGTACAGGGTCTAGTTCGCGCGCACAAAGTAGGCGAATCAGTAAACATGCTCATTTTACGAAGCGGAAAACTAATTCCTGCCAATGTAAAGGTTGGCGATTACCCATCTGAAGGTCCAACGCAGTCTGACCAAGAAGAATAAAAGAGAAAGTAAATCAATCGGCGTACTTGCGACCACTGCTTTCTAATTCCAGGTTGCCCCAGGGATCAGCCGGCTTAGCTGCCGGCTTTTTAATTTTGGATTTGGCTACCGGGGATTTGATTTTTAGTCGAGCTGTTTTAATCGGCTTGGGTGCTTCGGCCTTAGGTGCTTCGATCTTGGGTATTTCTGTCTTTGGCGCTTCGGTCTTGGGCGGCGCGACAACTTCAGGCGGCGCAGCAGGAGGTTTTTCAACCGTTGGCTTGACCGCAGAAGGTTTCACTAAAGGAGCTGCGACCGTAGGCTTCTTCTGAGGCTTTATTTGTTGGTAGCGTGCAATGGCAAAACAAAGTGCCATAAGAACCAACGCAAGAAGAATGTAGATGGTTATGTAGCGACCTTTTCCAATGGGCTTGCTCATTGCGTAAGTTAGCCTTGGTGTGTCTCTGACAGATGGTGGTTCTTCGCCTGGTGGTCTTGTCTGCGGAATTGAGTAGATCAATTCTTCCTTGAGGGCAGCCATTGATTGCGGTCGGTCGGCGGGGTTTTTCTCCAGGCAGTGAAAGACTACATTTTCCAGTCTTTCCGGTATGTAGAGATCTTCTCTAACGGAAGCAAAACGAGGAGGCTTTTCGCCCAAATGTTTGGACATGGTTTCAACCATAGTCTTGCCCATAAGAGGCAATTCGCCGGTAAGCGCTTCATACATGAGCACTCCCATTGAATAAACATCCGAGCGAGGATCAAGTTTTTTGCCCTCGCACTGCTCAGGACTCATGTATACGGGGCTGCCGCAAATTTCTCCTGTTTGCGTAAGTCTTTGCGCTTCGTCGCTGCCCATTATTTTGGAAACGCCAAAATCAACTACTTTGACAAAGTCTTTCAAGTCTTCGTTGTTGATGAGCATTACGTTGCCCGGTTTTAAGTCACGGTGCACAAGTTTTTGATTGTGAGCGTGTTCAAGGGCATCGCAAACCTGCAAAAAGATTTTTACGCCGCGCTCACAGCCGATTTGCCCGTCGGACTTTATTATGTCGGCAAGACTTATGCCTTCCAGGTAATCCATAACCAAGTAGGGTTGACCGGTTGGCGACACACCATAGTCATAGAGGGTAATGATGTTTGGATGACTTAACTTGCTGGCTGCTTTTGCTTCATGCTGAAAGCGGCGAACGCTTTGAGAGTCAGTTATGTGCTGGGCCAAAAGCATTTTGATGGCGACATATCTTTCCATCAAGTCGTGTTTGGCTTTGTAGACAACGCCCATGCCACCATGACCGACTAAGGATAAGACTTCATAGTGCTCGGTGAGCTTTTTGCCTACCCAGGGGTCCTGGGCTATAGGGATAAGGACCGTGCCGTCAGAAGGGCAATTGGCGTGCGTGTCACTGAACTTGCGATCGCAAGTGACGCAGCGCTTCGTCAACTGTCCTTGTAAGTCTTCCAGCACTTAAGACACCCTTTAGGGCCGATAATCTTACCTTATCGGGTTCTTTTTAACTACCTTGGTTTTACCCGAGCAGCGTATTAAACTATCGCCTGGGCTTTCTCGACTTGACCGGCTGTAACAGAGAAGATATTGGCTTCATTAAGCCATTCCGGCTCAAATTTAGACAAGTGGGTCGTGGTAATTATTGTCTGCATATCGCCATTAAGCGCCGACATTAAGAGTCCCTGGCGGTCAACGTCTAATTCTGCCAGGACATCATCGAGTAAAAGCACCGGAGACTCGTTTAGTTTGTTTTTGATCAAATCCAATTCAGCTAGTTTAAGGGAAAGCACGAGGCTTCGTTGTTGTCCTTGGCTGGCAAAGGCAAGGGCTGACGCGCCGTTCAAGTTGAATGTAATATCGTCTCTGTGCGGGCCTACAACCGTTTGCTTGCGGGCAATTTCTTCTGCCCGGCATTTTTTCAAGATAGTCATTAACGTATCGGCAATTTCTGCTTCACTTGACTCATCAAAAGAAGCAGCCGTAGAAAGATAATCGGCTGTGAGCAGCTCACTTTCTTTTGACAGGTGTGACTGGTATTTTTCTGCTAGAGGCAAAAGTTCTTTTAAAAGCTTTATGCGGCTTCTAATAATAGTTGAGCCATAGTGAGCTAACTGCTTGTCCCAAACAATTAATTGATCTTGATCGGAAACTGTGACACGGCCTTTTTCAAATATTGTCTTAAGCAGTCTGTTGCGCTGAGTGACTACCTTTTGATAATTACTCAAAGTGTCCTGATAGCTGGGCGTCAGGCTGAAGAGAATGGTGTCAATCCAATCACGGCGAAATTTGGGACCGTCACGCAGCATGGACAAGTCTTGCGTGGAAAATGTCACGCTTACAAGTTTGCCGAAAAGTGCTTTTGTTGAAGGAGGCTTGACTCCGTTAATTGTGACGCGCTTTTCCAAACGGCTTGCCGTATCCGGCCTGTTTAGGCTAATGGCAATTTCCTCGTCATAGCCGCCGCGCTCAAAGACGACTTTTAATTGCATGGGCGATTTTTTCCAGGCAATTAGTTCAAAGTCATCACTTGTTCGCGCGGATTTGCCGCGAGAGGAAACTTCTATTGCTTCCAGGAAGTTGCTTTTGCCTTGCGCATTGTCACCGATAAGTATGTTCTTGCCGGGGGCAAGTTGAACTTCTACTTGTTTGTAGTTGCGGTAATTATTTAGGGTGACTTCTTTTACTTGCATTGAGTTGTGAGTAATTGACGTGCCTTTTGACAGTCAGCCTGTATCTGAGCCTTAAGCTCTTCAATTCCATTAAACTTCATTTCGTCACGTAAGCGGTGACAAAACTCAAAGGCAACTTCCTTGTCGTAAATATCCTTATCGAAATCAAGAATGTGCGCTTCTATTGTCAGCTTCGAGTCATTTGTCACAGTTGGACGATAGCCGATATTTATGACTGAGGGATGAATGCCTGAATCGTCTTTGTAGAAGCCGGCATAAACACCTGTCTTGGGAATTACCTGCACGGCAGAAACAGCTAAGTTGGCTGTGGGGAATCCCAGCAGTCTGCCTCTTTGATCGCCTCTGACGACTTGGGCTAGAATGGCATGCGGGCGTTGCATGAGTTTTTGCGCCAATTCTACGTTTCCTTCCATGATTGCCTGGCGTATTACCGAGCTGGATACATCGAGGTTGTCCTCCATTACCATCTTCTGAGTGTGCACGGAAAAGTCGTGAACTTTGCCCAGCTCAGCCAGTAAGTCCGGGTTGCCTTCTCGATTGCGTCCGAAACGATGATTGACGCCGACAGAAATTGACTTGGCACCCATTGCTTCTACAAGCACCTTCTGCACATATTCTTGAGGCGTCATTTTGCATATCTCTTCGCGGAAGGTCAGCGCTAAAGCGGCTTCGATTCCCAGTTCTTCAAATAATTTCAGCCTTTGTTCAACAAGTGTGAGAAGTTTAGGCGCGCTGCCTGTTGTCAGTGAGCGCGGATGATCGGTAAAGGTGACAATTGCCGGCGTGACTTTTAGTCGGCGTGCTTCTTCTAAGGCTTTTTTGATGACTACTTGATGTCCTGGATGAACACCGTCAAAGAAACCCAAGGCAAGTGCCGATTGCTTTATGAGGCCGGGTTTAAAATCGTAGAAAACTTCCATGAATTGGGGCTTCCAGCGCCTTGTCGGGCGGCTTTACCTATAGACAAGTTAATATTGTATCTCAGTGGCTATATATCCGTAGATATCGTTTCTGCTATCTATTTCTAGGACTCAAATTTAGACTCATTTGGTGTTAAAATATCCCCGTGAGCTGGACGAACCCTTTTTGAGGGCAGTTTCCAGTTTGCGCTCAACGCGCGTGATGTGCCCTGAGCGAATACATAAATTGACTATCGAATCAAGTGTGAAATTCAAATGGCAAAAACCAAAGAAGTGGAAGATATGGCAGCTGAAACAGAAAGCAAATCCAAGGGCAAAGGTGGTGGCGATTATACAGCCGCTACAATCGATGTTTTGGAAGGTTTGGAAGCAGTCAGAAAGCGTCCTGGTATGTACATCGGTTCGACAGGACCACGTGGCTTGCACCACCTTGTCTATGAAATTGTAGACAACTCGGTTGACGAAGCGCTTGCCGGTTTTTGTAAGAACATTGAAGTCACAATCAACGAAGACAACTCCGTAACCGTAACCGACGATGGACGCGGTATCCCTGTCGATAAAGTAGCAAAGACAGGCAAGAGCGGTGTCGAAACAGTATTTACCGTCTTGCACGCCGGCGGCAAATTCGGCGGTGGCGTCTACAAAGTATCAGGTGGTTTGCACGGCGTTGGAGCCTCAGTTGTAAACGCGTTGTCGGAGCGTCTTGTTGTTGAAGTTTCACGCGACAACAAAGTCTATAGACAAGAATACAAGCGTGGTAATGCTTCCGGCGGACTGGAAGTAATCGGCTCGACTGATAAGACAGGCACCAAAGTTACCTTCTGGCCGGACGATCAGATTTTCCATGACGTCAATGAAGAAGGCGAGCGCACAAAAATTGTCATGGACCATGATGTGTTGGTTACTCGTCTTAGGGAAATGTCGTTCCTTAACAAGGGACTGCGCATGACTCTTTCCGATAAGCGCTCCGACAAGAGCGATACCTTCTACTACGAAGGTGGTATTGCCAGTTACGTTGAATACCTCAATGATACTCGTACCGCATTGCACAAACCTCCTGTTTACTTTGAAATTGCCAAAGACAATGTTGTCGTCGAGTGCGCGTTGCAATGGACTGATATGTACTCAGAATCCATTTATACATTCGTGAATAATATCAATACTCACGATGGTGGCACGCACTTAACCGGTTTCCGCAATGCGCTCACTCGCGTCATTAACGATTACGCACGGAAGAGCGGACTTGTTAAAGAATCCGATTCCAACTTTAGCGGTGAAGATGTTCGCGAAGGCTTGACGGCTATCGTCAGCGTCAAAGTGCCTGAACCACAATTTGAAGGTCAAACAAAAGAACGTTTGGGCAACCGAGAAGTGCAAGGTATTACTCAATCGGTGACGACAGACAACCTTTCTGATTGGCTGGAATTAAATCCGAAGCAAAGCAAGGAAATTATCGGCAAAGCCATTCAAGCGCGCACTGCGCGCGAAGCAGCGCACAAGGCTAAAATTCTTGTTCGCCGTCAGTCGGCTTTGGAAAATTCCTCGTTGCCGGGCAAACTAGCCGACTGTTCAGACAGAGATCCGGCTAAGTGTGAAATCTACCTTGTAGAAGGTGATTCCGCCGGTGGCTCTGCTAAGCAAGGTCGCAATAGGCAGTTCCAAGCTATTCTTCCTCTGCGCGGCAAAATCTTGAACGTTGAACGTGTTCAGCCAACAAGAATTTACGAAAACGCTGAAGTGCAAGCGATGATTCAGGGACTTGGACTATCCGTTAAGGAAGACGAAGAAAATGGTGGTGGTAAGGGTTCCGGTCTTTTGCGTCCGAACGCAGAAAACCTTGATCTCGGCAAGCTCAGATATCACAAAGTGATTATCATGACCGATGCTGATGTCGACGGTAGCCACATCCGAACATTGCTTTTGACATTCTTCTTCCGTTATGCCAAGCCGATGGTTGAGCAAGGCTATGTATACATCGCCCAGCCGCCACTCTATAAAGTAGAAAAAGGTAAGCGTATTGAGTATTGCTACAACGAGCATAAACTGGAAGCAGTTTTAGCTGAGTTGGGCGATAAAGCAGTTATCCAGCGATTCAAAGGTTTGGGCGAAATGATGCCCGAGCAGCTCTGGGATACAACAATGAATCCGGAAACACGCACCCTGAAGAAGGTAACCATTGAAGATGCTTCTGAAGCCGACCACGTCTTTGACCTTTTGATGGGTGAAGCTGTAGGACCGCGTCGTGAATTCATTGAGCGTAATGCGCACTTAGTGGGCAACCTGGACGTTTAAAAAACGTGATTAACGTAGCCAATGTAATAACAGTATCCAGAGTGTTTTTAGCACTGGGGACCCTTGCCTTGCTTTGGCTGCCCGGTGATACTTGGCGGTGGATAGCCTTTGTTTTGACGGCATTGGTTATTTGGGGTGATGGCCTTGATGGTTATTTTGCGCGCAAACTGAATCAAACATCCAAGTTTGGCGCGATGCTTGATATAGTCGGCGACAGGGCTGTGGAAATGGCTTACTGGATAGCCTTTTCTGCGCTTTCCTGGATTCCTGTTTGGGTGCCACTGCTCTATTTGATTAGAGGAACTTTTGTCGATGCGATAAGACAAGTAGCAAGCGAACAAGGCTTTACTGCATTTGGTAAAACAACCATGATGCAATCAGGTCTAGGCAAGTTTCTTGTGGCGTCTAATTTCAGTCGCTTTAGCTATGCAATTGCTAAAGCCGCTGCCTTTTGCTTGGTGATTGCCGCCCATACGGAAAAATGTGAGACAACTGCCGTGCCGGAAATCGCCATGGCACTTGTTTATGTTTCGTGCGTCTTTTGTATTATTCGCGGACTGCCTGTACTTATTGAAGGCAGATCTCTATTAAAAGTCTAGGTGACCCATTACTAAATTAGGATCTCGATCTCACTACTTAATTGGAGAATGAAATGACGAACATTACTAGAACTCTTATTGTCTCTGCCATGCTTGTAGGTCTCAGCCTACCTGTTGCTGCTAAGGAACAAATTGCCACAGCGAATGGTTGGACAATTGATCCGGCGCATTCATCGGCAAGATTTTCTATTAAACACATGATGATTTCCAACGTCAATGGTTCATTCGGCAAAGTATCAGGCAATGTTCAATACGATGGAAAGAACCTGCCGAAAGCCACTGTTGAAGCTGTGATTGACGTGAACAGCATCGATACCAACGAGCCGAAACGTGATGAGCACTTAAAGAGCAAAGATTTTTTTGAAGTAGATAAATATCCGACAATTACTTTTAAGTCGAGGAAAATCACTCAAACAAAAGATGGTTTCAAAATTCTCGGCACTTTGACCATGCATGGTGTTTCTAAAGAGGTGACACTTGATGCGGAAGCAATGGGTCCCATAGTAAATGCGCACGGCAAAACTCGCACCGGAACATCTGCCACAGCCAAACTAAATCGTAAGGACTTCGGAATTTCTTACAATGCTGCTTTAGATAACGGCGGAGCTATGGTTGGCGACGACGTGAAGATTACACTGGATGTAGAAATGGTCAAGTCAGAGGATAAACCGCAAGGTTAGGTCTTTGGTCTTAAGCCGACGTCTTTGACGTAGGCGCCCATGCCACCAATTAAGTCGGTTATTTGCGTGAAGCCGTGTTTACGCAGATAACTGGCTGCTATTGAAGAACGATAACCGCCGGCGCAAACGACTGCCAGCCTTTTATTTTGGGGGACATGGCTCAGTCGCTCTTTTAGTTCGGCTAAGGGGACATGAACTGAGCCTTCAATATGACCACCGTAATACTCGGATTCAGTTCTTACATCCAGCACTGTATGAGAGCCATCGGCTACTGCTTGCTGAAGCTCGTGTGAACCTAGACGCGTAACTGACCGACAAACATCACTTGCCGGTATTTCAGATAGGTCATTTAAGAAGCCGGCGACATTGTCGAAGCCTATGCGACCAAGACGCATGGCGGCTTGCCGCTCATCACCTTTATTGGCAATTATTACTATGGGTAATTCGGGAGACAAAATAGCGCCACACCAGTTGGCGTATTTTCCTCCCAGTCCGACATTGATACTGTCCTTTATATGACCTTGAGCAAATTCATTAGCTGTGCGCACATCGAGTATTTGAGCGTCTTTTACAGCTAATAGCTCCTTGAGGCTTAAGGGTCTCAGCTTGCCTGCCAATGAGTTGTCTAAAAGCTCGTGATTGGTTTTGTTGTATGAAGCAGTGAAAGAGAAGTACTTAGGCGGGCTTGTTTGGCAGCTAACGAGCTCTTTTATGAAGGCGTCTTTGTTCTTCTCCTTAAGTGCCCAGTTTGTAAGTTTCTGCACAGCCATCGTCGAGAAAGAATCCTTGCTCAGATTTTTCCCACAGGCAGAACCGGCTCCGTGAGCGGGATAGACGATAGTCTCATCAGGCAGATTCAAGAGCTTTGTCTGCAATGAATCGTAGAGCATTGAAGCTAGATCATCTGCTTTTAGACCTTTAGAAGCTAGCAAATCCGGACGGCCTACATCGCCTAAAAAGAGTGTGTCACCTGTAAAAACAGCATATGGTTTGTCTGATTCGCTCTTGTCGTAAGCCAAAATGCAGATGGATTCAGGGGTGTGACCGGGTGTCTCAAGTACCTTCAGTGTTACATTTTTGCCTAATTCCAATAAGTTTCCTTCAAAAAGCCCTTGGAATGGGAACTTTGCGTCGGATTTAGCACCCATGGCGACAGTCGCCTTGGTCTTTGCGGCAAGCTCTAGATGACCGGAAGCAAAGTCAGCGTGACAGTGGGTCAAAACGACGTACTTAATAGTTAGGTTAGCCTTTTGGGCCTCTTCCAGATAAATGTCGATATCACGTTGGGGATCAATTACACAAGCGATACCCTCTGTATTATCGGCAACTAGGTAGGAGAAGTGTGACAGGCAGTCTAAGGAAAATTGTTTAAGCCGCATACGTGTTTTTTCCCTTTTCTTTTGGTTGCTTCCAATCTATACTCCTCACAGACTACCGGAACTGGACCCAACGAGGGGAAAAATTGTGATTAAGGTAATAAACCTGGCAATAGCTCTAAGCCTAATAAGCGTAACGGCAGCCTCCGCTGAAGTTGGTAAGGCGTCGATTGTTGACCCGGCACTGAGCAAGGCATTAGAAACCCTCAACGGGACCTATAACAACAAGACCTATAAGAAAGTAGTACGTCGCCAAGTGGTTGCCGGTAAGCCCAAAGCTG
This sequence comes from Candidatus Obscuribacterales bacterium, assembly GCA_019744775.1. NCBI lineage: Bacteria > Bacillati > Candidatus Melainabacteria > Candidatus Obscuribacterales > Candidatus Obscuribacterales bacterium. Next base: position 338,391 of record JAIETZ010000001.1, on the reverse strand, counting down.
CCAAGCGGGCGCACAAGGATCTCGATAAGGTATTAATATTGGGTGGCGCTGAAGCGTTTCCCATGTAATTTAGAAATTAGACCTGAAGATTCAAGTGGCGGACATAATTGCAGATTCGAAATTGAGCTATGAGCACGGGGCTTGCGATGAGCCCTTGCTTGGACATACTTTGGGCGCCTGGCTGGATAAGGTAGTCTGCGAAAATGCTCAGGGTGAGGCTCTAGTAAGCCCCAAGCAAGACTTACGCTTTACCTTCAAGCAGTTGAAGGTTCAAGTGGACCTGTTTGCCCGTGGACTTATGAAGCTGGGAATAGCCAAAGGAGACCGCGTCGGCATCTGGTCAACCAACTGTGCCGAATGGGTTATCTGTCAATTTGCTCTGGCAAAAGTCGGAGCCATCCTGGTCAATATAAATCCGGCATACCGCAAAGAAGAATTGCAGTATGTTTTGAAGCAATCGCAAATGAAGTTGCTCATCTGCCGCCCCGGGTTTAAAGACCATGAGTATTTAGAGATGGTAAAAGCCCTGAAGCCGTCTCTTTTAGGTGCCGGACAGGACAGTGAAAAAGCCGACGATATTCTGCCTCTCGAGCAAGTTGTTGTTATTTGCTCAACTAAAAAAATAGAAGGACCGGCGCTTGGTTTTGAGGAAGTTTTGAAAATTGGCGAAGATTTGCCTCAAGCTGAGTTGGAGGCAAGAAGTGAGTCATTGCAGTTCGATGATGCCGTCAATATCCAATACACATCGGGCACAACCGGTTTTCCAAAAGGTGTAACGCTGTCGCACCATAATTTGCTCAACAATGCCTGGTTTGCAGGCCGCGCACTGGAGCTAAACAACAAAACTCGCTATTGCGTAGCTATGCCTTTTTATCATTGTGGTGGCATGGTTACAGGCACCATAATGACGCTTATTCGTGGCGGCTGTGTAGTTGTGCCTAATCCACATTTTGATCCGGAAGCTACTCTTACTGCTGTAGCTGCTGAAAGATGCACGCACTTATGCGGTGTGCCGACGATGTACATCGATCAGCTCGAGCATCCGCAGTTTACCCAGTTTGATTTAACTAGTCTTGTCGGCGGCTTTATGGCAGGGGCTCCTTGCCCAGTCAAACTAATGGAAGAAGTTGCCGACAAAATGCATATGACGAAAGTCGTTATCTTCTACGGACTGACAGAAGCTTCGCCCTTAATTACAGTGACATCGGCTACTGATTCGCTTGAAGTCAGAACAACAACCGTGGGCAGCGTTTTACCGCATGTTGAGTGCAAGGTTGTCGATGCTGAAACAGGTGCATTATTGCCGCGCGGGCAACAAGGTGAAGTTTGCACACGTGGTTATAACGTCATGCTTGGTTATTGGCACAACAAGCAAGCGACAGACGATGCCATAGATGCAGGACGCTGGTTGCACACAGGTGATTTAGGTGTGCTCAATGAAGCCGGTCATCTGAACATCACCGGCCGTAAGAAAGATATGATTATTCGTGGCGGCGAAAATATCTATCCGCGCGAAATTGAAGAAGTCTTGCATGTGCATGAAAAGATTGCGCAAGCACAGATTTTTGGAGTGCCGGACAAGCATTTTGGTGAAGAAGTCTGCGCCTGGATTCAACTCAAAGAAGGAGTTGTTGCTGAGGGAAATGAGATAAAAACCTGGCTTAAGACGCGCGTTGCCCATTTTAAGGTGCCACGCTATGTGAAATTTGTCAGTTCATATCCCAAGACTGTGACAGGCAAGATTCAAAAGTTTGTTATGCGCGATCAGATGATTGCCGAACTCAAGTTGGAATCGGCTGCCTCAGTAACAACTGCCTAGGTGATAAGTGACAGACATTCGGCAAAGCGGCTCATATACAAAACTTGCCAAGCCGATTGTCAAAATTACCTGGCGTCAGAAGGCCTTAAATTACTGGCGTACTACCTGGTATTTTGAGCGGTTAATGATTTTGATTGTTCTGTTGCTTCTCCCATTTGCGGTCTACTCTGCCTGTGATGAGATTACATCTCAATTGGCGATGGTTTCCGAATCAGCCAAACTTGCCGCTACCTTGCGTCAGATAAAAGAACGGGCGCATAAAACGAACACTTGCGCGATATTAGAAGCTCGATTACCTGATCAAAGATTTCCAGCTTCCTACGTGGTTAGATATTTACCCCCCAGTGGCGGTGATAGTCGGATATTTATGCCCAAAGGACTGACGTTGTCGGGTGCAGTTCGTATTGATCCGCAAGGGGTACCGGACGGGCAAGTCTCATTTACAATTCGCCATGGGCTCACCACGAAGCATGTTCTAGTTAGCGAGCAGGGTCTGATTTCCATCCCCTAAAGATTAATATCCTTCAATAATAATCCAATAACCCTTGTGCGTGATGGTTTTCAAGCGATTTTGTGGAATATTGGGTATGGGGTACGGATGTTGCGCCGGACCTTGATTGTTAAGGCGAATATGCGTATGGGACGTAATCTACAGTCTGTACGTTTGAATGCTGGAAATGTCCGGTCGAATTCTGGTATCTATTTGGTTGAGCTTTTAGTAGCGGTTTTTATTTCAAGCCTATTAGCAGCAGCGCTGGCAGAAAATATGTCTCAGACGCTCAAGCTGACAAGCAGCGGACAAAATCAGATTGTTGCGGCAGCTATTGGACAGGAACTTATAGATAACGCCAGAAACACTGACTATGCGGTTTTGTCTGGTTTGGTTGGCAGTACTTATACGCTAAATATCAACAGCTCGAATTCTGGAAATCCGGTAAATACCAGACCTCTAATGCTGGACTTGACTAATTTGGACTGGTCAACGGACGCGGAAAATAACAAGTTTGTCGGCACCGTAACAGAAATGCTAACCAATGCTGGTTGGGGTAGCTATACCGACGCTGCAGGAGCGGTTCTTCCTAATGGTGTCAAAGTAGATATTACGGTCAATTGGACCGAAATTAAGATGAATAAGACCTATACAGTCAGCACGTTTATCTCGCGAAACGGTATTCATAATTGAGAGGTTTTTATGAGTACATTTTTAGCACTAAATAATGCAAGACAGAGGACAAGCGGGCTCTCGCTGGTAGAGATGCTGGTATCAGTAATGATCATTGGCATCATTTCTGCAGGAACAGCCGAACTTTTGTTCATGAACAGTCAAGGCTCGTGGAAATTATTCAACAAGGTGGACAGTCTGAATGCAGCCAGATTAGCTATCGATAGAATTGCTGGTGACGTGAGAATGGGCCGCAATATCGGTGATATTACGCGCGAGCCTGGCGACAATCCGGAAATTAGCGTCGGCTACTTTCCTGCCACTCCAAGTAATCCCATATATGGTGCTGGGCAGGCTCCAGCTGGCGGATGGCCAGGCTCGCCTTGGCCCAGTCATCCATATACCATTTCCAACACCTGTTTGATAATACAGGTTCCAATTTTTGACTCGAATGGTTTTCCCCAAAAAATTGGAACGCTGGATAATACGGATACCTACGTCTATCAAGTTTTACCTGATAGCACTGATCCAGGCACGTTTATGTTGCAGGTGGCCAGCTTTCCCGGCAATAACTCAACCAGACCAGTGTTGAATCCACCAAGAACGCTTTTGCGGGGAATAATTGGTCCTATGGATAATGCGACCGAAACCCCCAAGACGTTTCAGTTTTTGACCAGTGCTGGTATACCGCAAGACACGGTGCTAGCCGATCAAATGTCGAATTACACAGGAGTAATAGTCAATTTTGAATTACGGCGGCATGAGTCAGTGCAAGCGAGAAATCGAAGCACGATTGGAATCAAGAGCGAGATTTTCTTGCGCAACAACACTCTTACAACAATCTAGGAGGGTTGAGATAACAAACAAAATGGGTCAGTTAGTGATGTTGAAACCAGTAGTAAGGCGATCTGCAGGGATCTAGCTCATTATAGTTTGCTTATTATGAGAGCAATTATAAGTTGACAAGAGGTATGTGTAATAGGCTGGAAGTAGACGGTTGATGTCTTGGGAAGCCAGGAGAGGGGACCGGTGAGAACAGTTCTGAAACGGCTCAATAATAAAGCGGGGGACATTTGTAGAAAGGTCTCTGCTTTAATGCAAGCTTCAGAGCATAATCCGAATGCCAAACCTAAGAGGGTGAAAGGTTCGAATCGAGATGACGGTTATTCGATAGTCGCTGTCACTGTTTTTAGCGTTGTAGCTGGTGCGTGGATGCTTATGACTGCGTCGGTGTCATTACCAGTCATACAAAAAGCGGCAGAATTCCGCTATTGGTCAACTGTCCGTAGCTCTGCCGAGGCTGGGTTGGATTATGTAGCTGCTCAATTGGATTCAAATTTCAAAGCAGGTACAGTTTCGTCGTTTGATGATACCACTGTCGATGGTACGGCCAAAGTCAGTGCTGTGCCGGCAAGTGTCATTGGAACATATGCAACCGTAAATGTCTCAGTCAATAATGTGCGACCACCGACGACTTCGTCTGTTTACAATACTGCTTTTGATGATACGCTGACAAACAATTCTGTCGGGAGTGTGAACCGGTACAGGGTTATTTCATCAACTGCTACATATGCTGGATTAAGTTCAACTGTGAGAATTATTGTCAGACCTGATTTGAATGGCTTACCTGCTACGACAACGACAACGACAACAACAACAGGTCCTACGAGTACGAGTACTATGCCGTTTTTTAATTATGCGATTTTTTCAGATGGCGCCATGTTGGCTTCCGGTAATATGAGTACTGATGCTTACGACTCAAGAAACGGGGCCTATGGTGGGACAAATAGAAATAACTATAGGGGCGACGTAGGCTCCAACACAAGTGCCACAATTGGTGCTAATTCGAATATTGGCGGCAATTTAGTAGTCACCTCATTGCCCAAAGGAAGTACCACTGCAGTCGTGGCAACCAGATCTGCCAACGCAGTGGTGCAAAATCAATTGAAGGTGAATGGCGTTACAAGTGGATTTACTGGTACAAATGGACCTACACCGGGCGGTAGTGATACTGTTAAAGCTCTTGAATTTGGCACACCAAGATCCGGCGACTACACAACCCCCATAGATAAGTCTTTAACTTCAAATCAGATTACCCTGTCACCTGCGCCCAGCGCGCCATCCGGCGCGTACAATGTAGGAGCAATCAATGTCTCTGGTAACGGCAAGGTTATTGTTCGCAATAACGCCGCCCCGGTCAGTTCAATAAATGTGTCAGCGAATAACACTATTTATATTCCTCCGGGTAACTATAAGGCTACATCGTTGTCAATTTCAGGCAACGGACAAATTCAGTTGGAAAGTAATGTCAGTACGGATGTGGTTATTAGCCTCGAAGGTAATACGGCCGGCAGCACGGTTATCTCGCTGGGTGGTAATGGTGTTTCTAATGCGACGCAAATTCCTTCTAAATTTCAAGTTGTCACAAATAGCTCCAAAAGTACCAGTATCACCGGCAATGCCGATTTTCGTGGTGTCATTTATGCACCCTCTTCTCCGATAACCATAGGTGGCAATGGTAGCGTATATGGCGCAATAGTTGGAAAACAAGTTACATCAACTGGTAATGCCACTGTTCATTTTGATTTAGCTCTAGCTGATGGTACGTATGCTAATACCCACAACTTGGGTGCCACCGTGACCATTCCTGGTCAAGAGATAACCATTACTACTACTACACCCACTCTTGTGAATTCGCTCAAAACTGTTAGTTGGGAAGAGCGCTAAGGCAGAGAGTTCTAAATTACCGCTTATCTAAGCAAGTGGTAACTCTTAGGGGGGACGCTTCCAGTGAACTGCTGATCTATGCTGGAAGTACTGATGAAGTAGGCGGTCGCAATCGTTTTTCATTCAGATAGGGGCTGAATGAAAGGGTCGTGCGCGGTTGCGACCGGCCATTTTTTTGTATCAGACTAAGCGGTGGCATATGCGTATGCAGTTCTTGTTTGACAGGCGCAATAGACGGGCTCAGAATGGATATAGTTTAGTAGCGGTGTCCGTATTTTCTATTGTGGTAGCCACCTGGCTAATGGCTACGGCCAGCATCGTTATCCCTACGTATCAGAAGGGATCCGAGCTTGGATATTGGTCCATAGTTAGGAGTTCTGCGGAGGCTGGTCTGGATTACGTGGTCTCTCAGCTGGATACCGCATTTAAGAACGGTACGATTTCAAACTATGATGATGTAAGCCTTGATGGCGCGCCGCACGTATCGCAGGTGCCCGCCAGTGTGGTAGGTAGTGCAGCTCTTGTAACTGTGTCGGTGAATAATGTAAGAGCACCATCTACGGCCTCTGTTTGGAAAAGTCAGCTTGATGATCAATTGGCCGGCAATGTGGTATCAAATACCAACTGTTTCAGAGTGATTGCAGCTACTTCTAATTATGCTGGGCTGACTTCAACCGTACGCATAGTCATTGCACCTATGTTGAAACAAGTAACTACGGTACCTGCTACCACACCATTTTTTTCCTATGCTCTTTACTCTCAAAATGCTCTCAGCGCTTCCGGTAATATGATTACGGATGCTTATGATTCTAGAAATGGTGCATATGGTGCGAGTAATCATAATAATTATCTAGGTGATGTTGGTTCTAATACCAGCGTTAATCTGTCTGGTAATACCCATATTGGGGGCAATTTGATTGTCGCTTCTTTGCCAAAGGGAAGCACAACAGCTACTGTTGCAACTAGAAGCGGTAATGCTATTGTTGAAAATCAAATCAAGGCTAATGGGATGACCAGCGGTTTTACAGCCACTGTCGGACCAGCACCTGGTGGCAGCGATAATGTTAAAGCTCTTGAAGCAGGCACTCCTCGCAGCGGTGATTATACAACACCAATTGATAAGTCTCTAAGTCAGGATCAGGTCAGCTTGACTGTAGCTCCTAGTTCGCCTGATGGTTCATATAATGTCGGTGCTGTTAATATTTCTGGCAATGGGAAAGTAATAGTAAGAAATGGTGTTGCGCCGGTAAGTTCGATTAATGTCAGTGCTAATAACACGCTCTATATCCCGCCTGGCAAATATAAAGCAAGTTCATTTAGTGTTACTGGTAATGGACAGTTGCAAATTGAAAGCAATGTCTCAACCAATACTGTTGTTTATTTAGAAGGGAACTCCGCCGGCTCGACAGTCGTTCAGATTGCTGGAAATGGAATGAGTAATGCCACAAATATTCCGGCGAAATTTCAAATATTTACTAATAGTTCCAAAAGTGTTTCATTATCGGGAAATGCGGACTTTAAAGGTGTAATCTATGCGCCATCAGCCAGCATCTCTGTGAGCGGAAATGGCACCGTTTATGGCTCGATAGTTGGCAAATCAATTACCTCTTCCGGTAATGGCAATATCCATTTTGATCTAGCTTTGAAAGATTCTTCCTATGCTGCAGTCAATACGATTGGCTATGTGCCTGCTAGCGGCTCGGGTAGCAATTATGTAGTTAACGGTCTTACAACTGTCAGCTGGGAAGAATTCTAGTAATTCGGCATGCTTGGATCTATGTCTTTGGCCCAGGCAAGAATGCCGCCATCTAGGTTTGCCACGTCTTTGTAGCCGGAGGCAGTAAGGAATTGGCAGGCACGTTCTGAGCGCTTGCCTGAGCGGCAATAAACAACAATCTCAGAGTCTTTGTTGGATAACTCGTTTACTCGGGCAGGTAATTCGCCTAGAGGAATATGTTTGATATTTGATAGTTTGCAGACGGCAAGTTCATTTGCTTCACGGACATCCAATAACAAAAGATCCGGATTGGTTTTAATGCGCTCTTGAAGAGCCTTGGCAGAGATTTCTTTTACGCCGCTTGCAAAGTTCATGGTCGCCCTCACTTGGATAGAAGGCTTATCCTAGCAAGGACATTTGCTGCTATCCAGTCGACTGATTTAACCAATAGCCTCGGTGGCTACTCCCAGATGAGCTTATGAGCCAGACTTGGGCCAATGCCGAAATAGCGTTTTAAGAGATGCGGCTTTGTCTCTGTTTCGATGATAAAACCAGGGCTTACATACTTATTCCAGGCTGCTTCAAAGGTTTCACGCCCTTTTTCTGAGCGGGCAAGCACCTTGGGAATGGCATGGTAGGAGGCAATATAGGGCTCGCATTTGCCTGCCAAGTATGATTTGAAAAATCTTTCTACCGGGTCCTTTGTTTGTGTGGAAATTGGCTTGGGAATTTCTTTCGTTCCATCTGAAGACTCTTCTTGTTTTTCCAGGACTTCGATTGGTTCGACAGGTTCAAGTGAGTACTCGTATTTGGGCATAATGTAAGGCTGATTATTGAGAGGTGCCATAGTCTCTTCAAATGCAGCGGCGAAAATATCTGCATGTACTTCTTCTGCCTCATCTAAAAATACGCGAAACGAGCCGTCAGATCTTCTAGTGACTGTGACTGCTTTATGCTCCAGGTAATTGGGCAGCAGGCGCATCTGCTGCAGCGCAGAAAATACAGCTAATGCCATGTCCTTAAGAGAAGATTCTTGCGTGTTTGGTTGGCAGACTTGTGCTTTGAGCCTATCGTATAAAGACGAGTGTTTTCTTATTGCTATTACCAAAGAAAAGACTAAAGGCAAGGCGGCGGCAAACACAAGAATGCCATACGAGGTAAGCATATAAGCAAGAATAGCGGAGACTGCGCTGCCAATGCCTAGATATTCCAGCCAGATGCCGTTTAAATGTGAGCGCAGGTACTTGATGTGTTCTTTGTAGGGCAAGTCTTGTCTTATGTGAGGCGGAGTGAGAGCCATTTTCTTCAATCGAGTAAGCTCGACACAGCCAAGCGATTTGTTGGCATAAGGTTGTCCAACTTTCCAGAGATCATAAATACCATCGCGGGCAAGAGCGCGCAAATTCATCTCGGTATTTAGTTCTTCTGAAGAGGCAAAAACATCAGCTGGTGTTAGTTCGGAAAATGCCGGATGCACGTGGCCTACACCGCATTCAATTTGTCCGTCGTCGGCAATACCAAAATAGCCATCGTGCTTGCGCACAAAGCGGCTGTAGTCGTTTAGTCCTTTTTCCAGTTGCGGCGCCACACAGACAACATCCCAGTTGTTGGCTACTTTGCGCCCACCTAGAGGATCGTTAGTGTTGATACGCAATGAACGACCACGCAATTGTTTGACTGATACAGGGGAAGTTGTTGTTGTCAGATCAATCAGTGTATTTAACGCCTGACTGTCCCATCCTTCGCCAAATAAGCCACGCGTGCCTATAAGACATTTGGATAATCCACGCTCAAACAATTCTGTGGCCAGACCTACGTAAAGCCTTGTTTCCCAAGCGCTGGAATTACCTGTTATTTCACAGTAACCAAATTCATCATTGTCTATTTTTGAGAGTGCTAGTTTAAGACCTTCTTGTTTTACGTATTGCTCAGCTGCTGTCAGAAATTGCTCGCCAATACGCTTATCTACAAGAAGAAGTGAGCCGGTAACCAGACAAGGATTTACAAATTCAGCAATAGGCTCCTTGAGTAATTCATGGAAGACACCGATTGCGCCGCCTGATTCGGCAGTGAGGACGCCTTTTAGACTCTTTGTCTCAAGCGCGGACATGCGCTCAAAGTCAGTGACGACAGCTGCACGCAAGCGGTCATCCAGACTTCTGTATTCCAGGTTCAATATTTCCGCAACCGCATGAGCCTTGTTCTTGCTGAAAGCAAGCACCCTGTCCACAGGCGATGCTTGTTTGCGAATGCCTTGTTCTGTTAGAGCATAACCAAGTTTGCGTACTGCTGATTTAATTACCTGGTACATCTCATGGTCGCTTGCTTCTGAACTTATCTTCAATTTGCGCAGTGCATAGTCTTCCAGGATGTTCATCCAGTCATCCAGTAATGGAGACTGGCAAAGTTGTTCGGACAATTCAATGCCTTTGGGTAAGGGCTTCTCCAGACGCCAGAGATATCTTATGCAGGCAGTAGTTAGTTCTCGTTGCCATTCAGGCATATTTTTCTCATCCGAGGACAAAAACTCATCCAGCCTTGCTTGAACCCAAGCAGTTAAAGGCGATTGTTTTTCCTCGCTTCTTCGCTTTGTCAGCTCATCAACTAGAGTATGGAAGTCTTCGTGTTGTAACTCCAAAAATGAATATTCGGTTTCTGTTGGTTGAGTAATATGCACCAGATCCTGAAAGGGAGCCAATCCGCCTTCTTTAACAAGAGCCGGTGTGGGTACTTGGTAGTCAATTTCACCAACTAAAGTTAGATAGCGATTTTCTTGCTGATTGGATTTGCCTTCAGGCGGAGTTCCTGTAAGACCTATGACGACGGCATTGTCTAGGCGCTTAACTAAGTGCGTCATCACAGCGGCCCAGTAGTCGGTTAAGTGGTGGCATTCATCAAAAATCACAAGCGCAAATTTTTGCCGGCGCAAAGATTGCAGAAGTTCCAGCGCATTGTCGTGCAGTACTTCTTTTAAATCCAGCACTTCTGTAAGTCGTCTTCTTAAACGGCTTAAGTGCCGAGAGACTTCGTTTTGATATTCACGAGGATTGTTTTGCATGAGTTCAATCATGCGCAATTCGGCATTCCCTGCTGAAAGACTTTGAGCCCTGCAGATTTCTTCAAGCCAGGATTTGCGTGCCAGGCGCTCTAAATATTCCTGTTCGCGACCGGGAGTGGATAAGACTTGATAGGTTAGGGTGGTTATCGGCTTAAGCGGCATGTCTTCATGAGTGCCTATCAAATCATCCAGGCCGTAAGACTTTAGATGTGGTGGCATGAAGAGTTCAAGTTTTTGTCCCCACTGCGACTGAATGGTGGTGTTGGGACTGACTATCAAACTGGGACACTTAAACTCGGAGACAAGCTGCAAGCCAATAATGGTTTTGCCGGCTCCTGGTGGTGCCACAATGTGCAGCTTGTTTTCACCACGCTTGAGCTTTATTTTGACCAGTTCAAGAATTTCTTGCTGATAACGCCTTAGAGGATACTGAAACGACAGGTCGGCAATTGATATTGCGCTTCCATCGACAGTTTCATTGGCACTTTGCGTGTTGATTACCATGGCCTTTACCAGAAGGGCGCATGCAATGCGCCCCTACAACCTTAATAGAAAACGGTATTAGTGACAAGTAGGTGGCTAATCGCGGTAATTGCCGTAGTGCTCCAGCAAAACATGCACTTGCTCTTTAAAGGTTTTACCGGCTGTCAGTCCTTCTATTTCGTTGGCGCCGGCCAAATCTAAAAGTGCGTTTTGGGCTTGCTTGCGTACCCATTCGATGGGGTGGGCATTAGCGACGATGAACATCGGCGGGATGGCAAGTGCGTGTCTTTCATTTTTTAATTGGTCAATGACTACTTTGACCGAATCAGGGTCTTCGCCTTTCAGCCCATCTATAAGCATGCGGTAAGTTGCTTTGTCGAATTTTTTGTAGGCACTGGAACCAGCTTCCTTGATGAAGCCTTCCAGCTCTCTAAGCATGGTTGTAAATTCGCTCATTTATTGACTTTCTAGTTTGAATTTTTCGACTAATCCAGAGCTTGATAATCAGAAGGCAGCCCGGCATAGTAAATCTGTTCAAAGGCATCTTTGAGTACTATTTCTTCAGGACTTCCTTTGGCGCCGGCGCATAACTCAACTAGTCTCCTTAAGCTTAGAGCCGAGAACTGATCTAAATCTGCAAGCTGTGCTTGACCGCGCTCTGACTCCATTACCTTGAGTACGAAATCAGCAGGCAGGGAATAGAAAGTGTCGACCATCTGCGCATCAAAATGATTGTCGCGACCTGATTCCATAATTTCAGTAACTTTGGTAATTGCCATGCGATTGCGATAGTGTCTGACTGAAGTTAGAGCATCGAAGACATCGGCAACTGTAATGATGCGAGTCAGGTAAGGAATTTCATCGCCTTTAAGTCCACGGTAATAGCCCGAACCATCAAGTTTTTCGTGGTGGCAGGAGGCTACAAAAGGAACTGAAGCCAGTCGCTTGGTAAATGGCAAAGTAATTAAAAGGTCGTAGGTGAATTTGGCATGCTGTTGCACGCAGGAATATTCTTCGGGTGTCAATCTTCCGTTTTTCCACAAAATTGACTCCGGCACACCAATTTTTCCATAGTCATGCATCATTGCTGAATAGCGCAATACGTCAATATTTGGTTGTCCTATAGTTAATGCTTCGGCGATTAATAGGCTGTATTTGGTGACACGCATGGAGTGTCCGGCTGTTAGCGGGTCACGCTTATCAATTGTGCGTGCCAGCATCTCCAGGGTCTTGTCCATAAAGCGTTCCATTTCACTGTACGCTTTGGTTTGTTCAATTAAGCCACCGGCTACAACAGATAGCCCTTGCAACCACTCTAAATCTTCTGCAGCGAAAGGACCGCCTGCTTTGTTTACTGCCTCAAAAACTCCCAATACTTCGCCGCCCGGATTGAGCATCGGCACTGCCAGGACATTTCTTGTAAGCATGCCTGATTGCCTGTCAAATTCAGGGTCAAAACGGTTGTCGCTGTATGCCGTATCTATTTTTACCGTTTCGGCATTTCTTGCACACAGCCCAACTACGCTTGTCGAGGACAAAGGCAGCTTAACTACAGTTGGTTCGTGGTTAGGACCGTCATCGTAGTGTGTTGTCCAGAGTTCACCATTTTCGTTATCTAAAACATACAAAGAAGCACGGTCGCATTTCAAAATTGCCTTTGTTTCGCGACTAATGAGAGATAAGAGCGAATCAAGATTGCGCTCGGATGCCATTGCTCTAACCAGTCTGTAGAGACCGGATACGGGGCGCAAATGTTCGACTTCTTGCTGCAAGGATAGAATTTTGATTTCTCTTTCAATCAATTCCACTTCGCGCCCGGCAAGGTCAGATGCGGCAGGAGCCTCGTTTATCTTTGGACGGTTATTTTTCTTGGATTTTTCATTTACTTGTCTGGGCTCAGACTGAAACAAACGCCTACGCGCATCAAGATTGACAGGATTGTTTGCGTTTTGACCCTGTCTTCTTGTGGGATCGTTAGCGGCAGGCTCTTTGGCCATTTTGGCTTTCCTGTAGTAAGTGCCAATACAGTGGGTTTAGCCCTGGGAGCTATATACCCAGTGAGAGCTTAGTTCTCAAGCTGAGAGGGGAATTCTCAGGTGCTCAACTCTCGGCTAAGCGGGCTTGGCGGGCTATCAAGCCCATACAAGTAACTTAGTTGCCACTAATATACGCTTTTTTAAGAATGTGAACAGGCCTTTACTCAGGATTTAATCCGGACTAGTCTTCGCCATCTTGTGGGAAGCGCGGGTAGTGCGGAATTCCTAGATCAAGCCGGCGCCAGAAGAGAAGCCAGGCGCGACCGATCACCCGCTTTTCATCCAGGAAGCCCCATACGTGGCTGTCTTCGGAATTGTTGCGGTTGTCGCCCATCATAAATAGTTGGCCGGCAGGCACGACAATTTGGTCTTTGCTCTGACCATATGGACGTATTGCACCACCTGTGGACGAGCGTCCGCCAATGTCTTCCATCGTCGTCAAGTCATAATTGGGCTTTTCTTTGATATAAGACGACTCATCCAAGAGTTCGCCGTTAATGAAGACGCCGACCCCTCTTTGAATTCTTAAACTGTCTCCCGGCAGACCAATTACTCGTTTAATAAAAGCCGGCTCGTTTGGCAAAAAGGGCAGACCCGTTAAGCGACCCAGAATATAGCGAGGGTCATTACTTAAATCGCGTCCGCCCATTTCAATTGGTGGCGGATAGAAAACCAAAATGTCGCCACGCTGAATTGGTTTGCCCAGGTGGCCGGAAAGTTTTTCCACAAGTAAGCGGTCTTCAATTTGCAGGGTCGGCTCCATCGAAGAAGACGGAATGTAGCGAGCTTCTGCAAACAACCAACGAATAACAATGAGCAAAACAAGGGTGACAACAACCAGTTCTACCATTTCCTTGATGAAGCCTTTAAGACCACCGGCTTTACGAGCTTCTATTTTTTGGCTGGAGACCTTTTGAGATTCGGTCTGAGTCTTTGCCGTTGGTTCTACGGGTTCCATAAAACGAGTTTGTACCTCAACTAGTTATTTTGATAGTTTTACTTGGTTAAATTGGTTGCAGCAGTTTTTCCGCTATTGGCTGTAATCATTTTGTCTTGTCCATTGGACAGGATTTCTTTGAGAGCGTCGGCGTATTTGTGCAAGTCTTTTACGCTATTCATTTCAGTGACAGTGATGAGAATTGCCTTTTCCAGATGCGGATAGTTTAGGCTTACGGCAATGCCTCCAAGCACACCCTTCTTCTGCAATTGCTGCAGAATTAGTGTGGCCGGTTTTGTTGTCTCAATGAGAAATTCATTGAAGAACGGTTTGGCAAAAGAAAGTTTTACTCCATCAATTGCTGTAAGCAGCTCTTGCAAATAATGCGCGCGTCTTACGCTTATTTCCGACAACTGCCTAAGTCCAATTGGTCCCATCAAGACAAGATAGACGAGCATGGAAAGAGCATTTAGTGCCTGGTTGGTGCAAATGTTTGAAGTTGCCTTAGCACGGCGAATATGTTGTTCGCGGGTCTGCAATGTCAGCGTATAAGCGCGCTTTCCTTCCGAATCAACGGTCATGCCGCAAATTCTTCCGGGTAGCTGTCTGACAAAATCCTTACGGCAAGCTAGATATCCGGCAGACGGACCGCCAAATGATAAGAAATTACCGCATGGTTGCGCATCGCCAATAACTATATCGGCACCAAACTCTGATGGTGGCGTCAGAAGTCCAAGTGAGATTGGTTCGCTTACGACAACAAGCAGGGCTCCTTTTTCCTTGGCCTTTTTGCTTATTGCTTGAAGATCTTCCAAAATGCCGAAGTAATTGCTGTATTGCACAATCACGCAGGATGCATCGTCAGCAATTTCAAACTTGTCGGACAAGTAGCCATCCGGTGTCGCAAGTGTGTCAAACTGCAGTCCGCAAGATTGGGCATAAGTCTTGGTCACTTTCTGGTATTCAGGATTGACCGATTGAGCAACATAGATATGCTGTCTGTCAGTTAGACGGCAAGCCATAAGAGCAGCTTCGGCGCAGGCTGTTGGTCCGTCATACAATGAAGCGTTAGCAACATCCATTCCTGTTAAAAGGCAAATGGCAGTTTGAAATTCATAGATTGTCTGGAGCGTGCCTTGACTTACTTCCGGTTGGTAAGGCGTGTAAGCAGTGGCAAATTCAGAGCGAGAAACAATTGATTCTAGAGCAGCTGGAGTATAACGGCGGTATGAGCCGCCACCAAGGAAGGAAGCTTGCCTTGATGCTGGTGTGTTTTTAGCAGCTAACTGAGTAATTGTTTCGCGTACTTCAATTTCGGAAAGACTGTCTTGAAGAGCCAATTCCTTGATGCGAATTTCTTTGGGAATATGTTTTATCAATTCCTCAAAGCTATTAACGCCAATTGTTTTGAGCATTTCTTGCCGATCTTTTGTTGTGTGCGGCAAATAGGGGACGTTCTGGCTCTCACTCATTTGTTGTCCTCAGTTGTCCTAGCTTTTAGCTATATCTCTAAAACCAAATACAAAGTTACATTAATACATTAGGCGGTAGGCTCGCCGTTAGTTTCTTTTTACATCAAACTTGGAAACCAGCTATCTTGAGCCATACATTCATCATAATATGGTCGCATGAAAGTTATTGTTGGGCTTGGCAATCCAGGGCTTGAATACTACTTCACAAGACACAATGCCGGTTTTGCCGTCATTGATGAAGTCGGCCGATTGAAAGATTCAGTTGGCGCGCAATTTGCCAACAAGAAGAATTTGTACTGTGACATGGCCAAAATCGATTTGTCAGGAGTCGAAGTTCTTCTTGTTAAACCAGTTACCTATATGAATGATTCCGGCAAGTCGGTACGAGCAGTTCTTAACTGGTTCAAGCTTGAACCAAAGGATTTGTTGGTTATTCATGACGATGTTTCATTGCCGCTTGGTCGCATTCGCGTGCAGGCTCAAGGTGGTGCCGGTGGGCAACATGGAGTGGAATCCATAATTCAACAATTAGGCGGACAAGGTTTTGACAGAATAAAAGTTGGCGTTGGACCTGACCCTGGTGGCGATGTGCGCGGCAAATATGTTTTGCAAGTAGAACCAAATTCCCATCTTTATAACCGCTGCATAAAGTATGCCGCTCAGGCAGCAAATGGTTGGCTGACAGTAGGTGCCGTGGAAGCAGCCAACAAATTCAATGGACTTGATTTGGCTGCCTCTGAAATTCAGTAGAAGCAAAGAGATTTTCAGTGGATATCGAAATGGATCTGAGTGGGTTGCAGGCTGGAAAAAATAATCTCCTCGTAAGTTATTTTTGTATCAATTTGTTGCTGCAAAGATGTAGCTGACGACACTCAAATCAAGCGAGCTGATACCTTGTCGGCAAAGCATTTTGGATCTACTGGCAAGTTGGCCAAGTTGGCTAAGCTAGCTGTTTTGAGATAGCGCAGTTGCTTATATTACGCATGCAAAGAATTCATCTCTTAACAAGGGTTTTTGCAATTTGTTTAGAGTAATCTTCAAAAACGCCCTTAGCTTCCAACGCTTTTAGATAGTTGTAAGTACGTTAAAATTTGCCGTTGATAAAACAAGAAGCCAAGCGGGGCAACAATGTTACTAGACGCCGTTTTAAGCAATCGTGAAGGCAGCGCTGCCAGAAACTTCATACTGTCCGCCATCTGGTGGTCAATTTTAGGAATGGGAGCAGGGATGCTTGGGGGACTCGAATTCTCCATGCCAGACCTCATCCACAACATTCCACAACTGTCTTTTCCACACTTGCGCATGTGGCACGTTAACGCAGTCGCCGTAGGCTGGCTGTCCATGGGTTATGTTGGGGCCATGTATTACATGGTGCCGTCTCTGGCCAAGACAAAGCTCTGGTCGGAGCGCCTGGGCAACTTTACTATGTGGGCATGGAATGCCGTGATGGTTGGTGCCTTTTGTACTTTGATCAATGGTTCGACAGAAGGTCGTGAATACGCCGAACTAGGCGCCGTACTCGATGTGCTTGTAGCAATTGCGCTTGTCACAATTGCCGCCAACGTTTATATGACCGTCGTAAACAGAAAGGTCAAGAAACTATATGTATCGCTCTGGTATTTCCTGGGCGCACTATTTTGGTTTCCACTGGTTTACATCATCGGTCAGCGTACTTTCGTTGCCTTGCCTGGTTTGAACGATGCTATTGTCGGTTGGTTCTACGGACACAACATCCTTGGTATGTGGTTCACGACAGTTGGTGTCGGCATGATGTATTACCTCTTGCCAAGACTGACCAATGCTCCTTTATATAGCCACGGTCTTTCCATGTTGGGCTTCTGGGGTATTGCACTTTTCTATGCACCGACTGGTACTCACCACATTTTGCAATCGCCTGTACCTGAATGGCTCAAAGCAATTGCCGTTATCTCATCGGTATTTCTTTTGGTACCTGTTTTAACCGTGTTGACAAACTTCTTCATGACCATGAAGGGCAAGTGGCAACAGGTTGTCACAGATATGCCATTGCGTTTTGCCGTTACTTCTTGCATGTTCTATTTAGTTACTTGCGTGCAAGGACCATTTCAAGCAACACGTTGGGTCAACTGGTACCTGCACTTTACTCAGTGGGTAGTCGGACACGCTCACTTGGCATTGCTTGGAACGTTTTCCTTTATTTTGACCTCGGCTATTTATTACGGTCTGCCTAGAATTACTGGGCGCGACTGGCACAGCCAAGGTCTTATTCGTGCTCACTACTGGCTGAAGTTTTTAGGATTCTTGCTGATGATGGTGTCACTCACCATTGCCGGTTTGATTCAATCAGCAGGTTGGGCATTCGGTGTGCCAGTTGATCAATGGGGACTGCAGATTCGTCCTTACTGGGGACTAAGAGCAGTCAGTGGAGTCATGATTGTGCTCGGACAATGTATATTTGCCTACAATGCATTCAAGTCGTTGTACACACCGGCAGCAAAAGCAGCCGATGCTAAGACGGCGGAGGTGAAGGCCTAATGAACGGCTATCGCCTTGGTGCAATTGGTATCGTAATTACCTTTTTTACGATTATTACAGCTACTGTACTTCTGCCGATGGTGCTCTTTAATCCGGTACCGTCTAAGAGTTACAACAAATACGTAAAAACCTCTGAGGTCAACCCGGCTAGAGGTCGTCAAATTTACGTGCGTGAAGGTTGCTTCTATTGCCACACGCAATTTACGCGTTTGCAAGATAGAGGATATGGACCGCTTGTTAAAGCTGGTGACTATGTGTGGGAAACACCGCACCAATTAGGCACAGCCAGAACCGGTCCGGATCTGACCAACGAGGGCGGCAAGTTTCCCTCGGAATGGCAAAAGGCTCACTTGATTAACCCGCGTGCTGTTAAGCCCGGTTCAATCATGCCGAGTTTCAGCCACTTGTCCAATCGTGACATGAACGACTTGGTTTCCTACATTCAAACATTGGGTAACCAGAGAACAGTTCATGCATATGTGGAAGCACCGGCTGAATACGAACTTGTTTACTTACCGAAAAAGACCGTTGATACCAATTCTGATGCGGCAGCTAATGCCGGTCGCGGTATCTACACGCAAAACTGCGCTGCTTGCCACGGACTTGAAGGTGAAGGCAACGGACCAAACTCCATTTCACTGGAGAAAAAGCCTGCTAACTTCACAAGAGCGTTTTACAAGCAGTATCCGGATGCGTTCTGGTTCTATCGCGTGAGCGAAGGTGTGGCTGGTACTCGCATGCCGCGCTTCAACGAAATTTTGACTGAAGAAGAGCGCTGGTACCTGGTGGCATATTTGAAGACTCTGCCGCAAAACCAGGAAATCACTGTCGACAAACTTGATCAATTGAACAAAGTTGGACAAGTACACTTACCCAAGTTGACAGAACAAGAGTGGGAACCTCATTCAGGTGGTAACTAAGCATGTGTCCTAATTGCATCTTGAATCAAGTCGGCATTTCACCAGGTCTCTATGTGGCCTTTGGCGTCTGCTTCTTGTTCTTTGTGGTGGGAATTGCAGCCATGTGGTGGGCTTTCCGTAACGGCGAGTTCGAAGACATGGAATCAGTTAAGTACGACATGATGACCGATGAGCCGACAGCAACTCATGGTCAAACTCAGTTAAGTAGCTAGGCGGGAAAAAATGGCAGAAAAGAAAAAGCCAGAAGGCGCAGCAGCAGATGCTGTACAACCAACTGAACACTACGAAGAAGTCGCCGAATATCGAATCGGCGAAGGACCACCGCCTCTCTTCTTGATTGTGGCTTTTGCCATCATCGTCATTTGGGCTTCTATTTCATGGATACCTTTCTTTGGATATTAAGATGTTGAACAAGACCTTTTCGTGGAAAACACTAAGCCTTTTAGTTGCCTTGCCGGCAGCTATTTCCTTGTCCAGTTGTACTGAACAAGTAACTCTCAAAGGCGCAGATGACAAAATTGCCAGCCGTCAGGTTACAGAAGCTGCCGATGTGGTCATTTTCCCGGATGATAACCCGTCCATTCCGGATGGTAAGGTCGTCTATGAAAAACAACAGTGTGCTGCCTGCCATGGGGCTGACGGTAAAGGCGTGGCCAACAAAACTACCGTTGATTTGAGCAACGAAGTTATGGTCCACAAGCAAAAGCCTTTAGATCTTTACTATTTCTTGACTTATGGCAAACCAATGGCTGAAGGTTCGGCAATTGTCGCCGGACATGAGGTCAACCACCCATCTTTGAAGGACGCCTGTTCGCGTAAGCAAGTATGGGATTTGGTTTTCTACACACGTTCAATCGCTGTGCCGCCGTTGGCTCAGAAAGAAATTGACGATATGGACGCAGTATTTGGCGCCAACTGTGCCGTTTGCCACGGTAAGCGTGGACACGGAGATGGACCTCTTACTAAGAACTTTGCTCTTCAGCCGGTGCCTGCTAACTTCCACCAGTTCAATAGATTCTTCGACAGAACTGATGATGTCCTTTGGGATCACATCGCCAATGGCATTAAATGGGAAGGCATGCCCAACTTCTTGAATAAGCAAGACAGAGCCAAGAACGTGAAGTTTGATGAGGCTTACATCAAGAAGCTTGTGCAATTTGTACGCCACTTCCATAGCTCCAACGAGCCTACGGTAGCGGTTGGCTTAAATGTGCCGGCTTCGCAGCAGAACCCATCAGCAATTGAAAAGAAATAGGGATAGAGTAGCAATAGTAACGTGCTCAAAGGATGTGATGAAAATGACCGAGGGAACATCAAGAAGACTTATTCTCAAGACAGCAGCCGCCATTCCATTGGCATTTACCTTTGGTTTGGTAGCTTCACCGCTATTGCGCTTTTTGAGACCGACGATTAAGCCGTTGGATTTGCTCGGTCCATCCGATCAACCAAAGCCGAAGAAGGAAGTTGAGTTCAAGGATTCAGATTTTCCGGATGCTTGGACATGTATCCCCTTCATGTTTGAACAGACCTACAAGGAATACAACCCGGAAGGTCAGGAAGTTCGTAAGATTCCAGGATTTATCGTCAGCCTACCTGATGGTGAAAAGGTTGCTTACAGCCGCATTTGCCCGCACCTAGGCTGCGTGTTCAACTTCGTCAAAGATCCTGAAGAGTGCGCTAAAGGCTATAACTATAAGCCAAACGGACCAGTATTTGCTTGTCCGTGTCACTTGAGCGTTTATGATATTGCCCAGGGCGGCAAGGTGGTATCGGGTCCTGCTCCTAGACCACCAAGACGCTTTGAGCTGAAAAAGGACGGAGACAAGATAGCAGTCTTATCACTGGAGGCCGGGGGAATTGCCTAGTACAACTAAAAATGCGGGGCTAATGGGGGCATTAGTTGCAACCAACGATTGGCTTAAAACACGCATAGCCAACATTGATCTCTTTGACGAACATTACCAACTCGAGGCAAAGACCAACCCGTTTTATGCCATCGGTTCAATTTTCTACCTGGTCTGGATGATCGTTATGTTCACCGGACTCGTTTTGATTATGTGGTACATCCCGACCAAAGCGGCTGCCTATGACTCAATCTTGAACATTCAGCACGGCATCCTTTTCGGTAACGTCGTGAGAGGCATGCACAAATACGGCGCGGACGCGATGATTATTGCAGCCACTATCCGTATGTTCCGTATGTTTATCAATGCAGACTACAAACCAGGCAAGGAATTCAACATTGCTATTGGTCTTGTAACGCTCTTACTATCTATGTATTCCGGTTTGACTGGGTATCTGCTCATCTGGAACCAGCGCGCATTTTGGGCTACAAAAGTGTTCGCCACATTCCCAACCTATATGGACCAATTCCCGGGCATGGGTGATTTCTACTTGCCTCTGGTTAAGTCCATGCACATGGGTTGGAATACGGCTGAATTTCTATTGGGTGCCGGCGGCGCTATTACTCAAGAAACAATTACGCGCTTTTTCTCATTGCACTTAGCCTTCTCATTAATACCGCTCATCTTTGTTGAGCTGTATTTCTATAAGACAGGTTACAAGCGTATTAATATCAATTGGACCAAGCGCATTATTGTCACTTTGATGATTGCGGTTGTGGCAATTATTTTGCCGGCGGCTCTTGGTGGACGTTCCAATCCAGATGTAACGCCATTGCCTATTTTGTCTGACTGGTACTTCTTGGGCTTGTATCAAATGTATAAGTACCTCGAGCCGGTTGTAGCTACAGAAATTACGATGTTAATTCCATTGTCTGTTGTTCTTTTGCCGTTCATTGATGTTTGGCTGACAGGACCGGAAAAGGACATCAACAAACGACCGGTTATTTTCTGGGTGGCACTTATGGGACTTGTTAACTGGATTGTTTTCTCGTTCCTCATCATTGTCAACATCGCCAACATCCACAATGATCCGCCGTACTGGCGTGACAGTCTTTACCTAATGATCGATATCGGCGTTCTTTTGCAATTAGCGCTCATCTGGAAAGAAACCAATTTGGTTCAAAGGGCCAAAGGTGCATTTGCTGCCATGGTTATGGGCATAGTTGGACTTGTTCAGACTGTTGTTGCCATTGTTTATTTCTTCATGGCGAGAACAGAAATGTTCATGTCGCCAATCACACAAGCTTGGACGTACGCAGCATTCAGACCATTTATGGGCGACAATGCTAAAGCTGCCGAGGAGCTTGTACGTGAAGGAGTTAAAGGCAGTATTCCTTACTGGAACTACCACGAAATAATCGCCAAAGGTGGAGATATTCCAGCAGTTGTAACTAAGATTGCCGACATCTGCAAACAGTCGACACCACTTGACGGCATTTTTGCCGCTGCGCCGACATTTATTGAAGGTATCAAGTACAACGGCTTGATTGACTTCATGGTCTCCAACCGCTGGTGTTTTGACTACGCCACTTATGTCGATCGCATGGAAGGTATCGGCACGTCAGTTTTGGCCCAACCAATTCCAGGCAACCCGCCATATCCTATGCCGGTGCCCGATCTTGATTGGGTTTGGATGATTGCCGGCGCTGTTGTTATGGTCGCTGGTTTCGGCACCATGTGGTGGTGTAAGAAATCCAGTCAGGTTCAAGCAACACAAACACAAGCTTCGGCACAAGCGTCGTAGCATTGCAATTGGAGAAATCGTGAGTCAGAAGGAAGTCCAAGCAATAAATCCACGAAAAGTCCACTGGGCATTTCGTCTTACTGCCTTTGTAGCCTCCGTCATTACGCTTTCCTGGTTCTTTGCCGGATGGCGACAAATTCATGAAACCGCGGTATTTGCCGATTGGCTTTTGCTCGCTTCAGGAACAGTGTTTACGATTCTTCTTTTGGGTGTCCAGTCATACTGGATTTACTTTGAGGAAAAAGACAAAGGTACTTTGAAAAAGCGCATCGAGCTTTTCGAGAAAATGCAGGTGCGTTTAATGAGACGGGTTAACAGTCAGGCTAGCGGAGGTATTCGATGAGCGCTCGCGACAGATTTTTGCCGATAGTTTTGGTCCTTATCTTCGCCGCCGGTTGTCTGGGCATGACCTTTATGATGCCCTGGGCCGAATTCGGACTTTTGACTCCATCTATTCCCGGCTCCGATTGGGGTAAGCAATTTGCCGATACCCTGGGAATTTCCGGACTGCTTCAACCGGCAATTGCCTTCGTGAACAACAATTTTTCGTATCTCAAAGATGACGTAAATGCTCCATATTACGTCTACGGCTTTTTCATGGCATTAGCTCTAATTTCTGCTGCGATTGGCATAGCCGTAATCGGTCGTGAAGACGCAGAGGAAAAAACAGTTCTACCGTTGAAATAATTTTTGGTTTTGTAGGGGCGTTCAGCCTATCTGGTGAGTAAGTAAATAGGAACAAACAATATGGTGATGCATAAGCTATACACAGATCCGCTAAACAAGGCTACCTTGTGGCTTGAGCACTGGACTAACGTTATAGCAACAAGCAAGTACAACCCGTTTTATTACCACGGTGCGCTGCCACAGTTTTATCTGTGGGTGCTCTTTTTGTCGGGTCTTTTGCTTTTCGCTTACTACATTCCAACCATTGATAATGCTTATGCGTCTGAAAGACTTATTAACGCTTGGACATCAGTTGATTACATAACCAAGACAATTCCATTTGGAGCTGTGTTTCGCGGTTTGCACCGTTATGCCGGTGACGCTATGGTACTCACTATCATCTTGCACGTGTTAAGAGTTTGGTTTACCGACCGCTATAGACAGTATCGTTGGGTGCAGTGGGTATCAGGAGTAGTTCTTCTATTAGCTGTGCTCTTCATTGGTCAAACAGGCTATTACCTTGTTTGGGATGAACGCTCACTCTTGCTTACTCGTATGACAGTGTCGGCATTTGAGGCTTTGCCTATTATTGGTCAGCCATTGAAAGATTGGTTTATCAACGGCAAGGAAATAACCAACCTCACCTTATCCAACTACCTCTTTATTCACATCGGTTTGTCCTTCATGCTCCTTTTCGGCTTGTGGGTTCACTATGTGCGTATGGCACGTCCGGTTTTGACACCACCGCCTGTAATTAACTACATCCTTGTAGCTATTATTCTGGCTGTTGTCGCCATGTTCCCAATTCAAAGCGGAACAATGGCTCAGTTAACTCAAACCCCAACATCCTTTGAAATAGATTGGTTCTTCCTCTGGCCTTACTGGATGATGACCAAGATGTCCTTAGGATTCTTCTGGGCGTTGATGATTGGCGGTGTAATCCTGTTCACGGCAGTTCCTTGGTTTGTAAGAACCAAGCCTGTGGAAACAGCAGAAGTAGTCCTTACAAAATGTACCGGTTGTTCGCTTTGCGATAAAGATTGCCCCTATGAAGCAATTGATATGGTGCCGGCACCTGCCGGCAGTCGTTTCAAACTTCTGGCGACAGTTAAGTCATATCGTTGTTCCGGCTGCGGACTTTGCGTTGGCGCCTGTGCCTTCGATGCAATTGATTTACCCAATTTGCTCGATAGCGATGTTTCCAACCAAATCAAAGCAGCAGCTCAGTCTTAGTTATTTCAGGAGTCGGTCTTATCATGGTCGAGACAAAAAAGAAGACAGTAATCACCCTCATCTGTGAAAGAGCAGTTGATCTTGATCGCGAGATGGATGAGAAGGGTATCCTGAAAGATGCACCTGACGTTACGGTCATTAAGTTCCCCTGCAGCGGCATGATTCAACCTTTGATGATTGAAGCAGCTCTGAAAGCCGGTGCTGAGGGCGTAATTGTTTGTGGCTGCCAGATTGGCGATTGCTATTATCGCGAAGGCAATAAGATGATTCGCGAACGCCTTTTGGGCGAGCGTCCACCAGGTTTGAAGAAAACTGTCGATAGAAGACGTGTTGTCGCTCTCTGGTTATCCAGATTGCAAACCAAGCGTTTTATTTCGGAAGCTAAGGAGTTTGTCGGACATCTGCAAACCCTAAATAGCATAACGGAGGCTAAGTAAATGGCTGCTGCACAACCAAAAGTAAGCGAAATTGAAATGATCATCCGCTGGGGATGGTTCTTCGCCTTTTACTTTGCCTGCATCGTATTGATTGCCTGCTTCGGACTCGTCGCCGAGTTTTAAAAGACCTTTTTATCTCACTACGTTGAACATGATCGGACGGCTTACATCTAGGCCGGTGCCAGTAAGCGGATTATCCGATTCAATATTGACGCTTGGTAGAGGAGGCATGATGACCATGGGCAGGTGTTTCTTTGCCTTAGTGTCAGTCGGTACTTGTGCTATCCGTTTAGTCGCGGGTTTGCCAATTTTTCGAGTGCGTCTTGTGTCTTGACCGGCTTGTGCTTTTTGAGCGGCCTTTTCAACAATGGCATCTTCGCTATCAGGATTTGTAGCGGCGCCACCGTCAGCTTCCGGGATGACTATATCCAGTTCGTCAGGCGTGAGCATGGCAACAAGACGTGAATCAGGCAATTGTTGATCCGCAAACTCAACTGATGGATCCATAACTTCATTGTCGATGTCAGGGTTGGAAGCCAGTTCAGGATGCGCCGACATCATAGAAGAGGCAGCGTTTTTCTCTACAGGTGCTTCTAAATCACCGGCGATAATAGGAGTTATGTCGTCGTAGTAGCCAATTGTTTCATCGACTTGCGGCGGGAAGAAATACTTAGTTGGTACATTAGCAATTTCGTCTTTGATGGTATGCACTGGCGCCAGGTTGTCTGTGTCCTTGCAAATGAAGCCGTGAATAGGTTGCGGCTTTATCGCTGATATCTCGTAAGGCATAAGATAAGCAGAAGGACGTGGTGCGCCAGGTGATGTGCCTGGAGCAGACGGTGGTGGTGGTTCGCCCTCTGTTTCCTCCAGCTGTTGTCTAATTTGATTGAGAGCTGCAGTCAATGGCGGTTTGCCCATTGCCATACGCAATCCCCAGAAAAAGCGGTAGTCAAATCCAGCTAGTCCGGCAGTGTTGTGTGAGCCGAAGTTCCAGATTGGTTCAGCTCTTACAAAAGCCTGCAATCCGGATAATTCTTTGAATAGTCTTCTTGCTACTTCAAAGTCACAAATCCACGATTGGTTATTGATAGGAATTGAGGCGTTAGCGCCATACATTTCACGCCAGTTCTGTACATATGTACCTGTTGCGGAAACCGACCAACCGCCACGCTGATAAAGACCGCCGAAAGTAAAGAACGGATCAAGTTCACGTGTTGCCGGTTTGAAGTAGCCTCTGCCTCTTGCCTGCAAAAGCGTGTTGGCAAAGAGCACCATGCGGGGAGTGAGAATGTAGGAGAAAGTCAAAGCAGGCAACAAGTCAAATACAGGCGTGCCGTTTTGCTGCATTAACTCACGGGCTTGGCACTCTATCTGCAGGTTGCCTCGTCTGGTAATAGGAACGTCTTGCTGAATGCCGTAGGCAACGGAAAATATTGTTGTGTTCAAGCGAACTTCGTGCATCAACGAGTCACGGATCATAAAGAAGTTTCCGAAAACTCTTGTACGTGGTGTCAAAGTCCAACCTATAGTTACGTTGGGCAGGACACGGAAAACAACGTCAAAAGCGTTAATGAAACTAAGCTGCCTGAAAAAGTCGTTTTGCTGGAATGCGTTTAACTGCGCAAAAACAGGTGGCGGCGGAAAGTTCTTTTTTATAAAAGTGGATTTCTTGGGAAACTGAAACGGGTTGGTTTCAATACGGAACGTTGATTCACAAGAGCCGTTGAAATATAGACGAGCGGGCAGCCTTTGCAAAATTCTCAATTGCAAATTTTCGCCGAAAGACAAACGTTCTTCAGCAGCCGGTAGTGGTACCACATCGGTTGGAATAATTGAGCCAGGTAAGGCACGAACGTCGGATCTTATGTTGGCGTTCTCGATACCTGTAAAGGTGCCGGCACCAGGTTGAGCGTAAGAAGACAACTGCAAAGCAGGGGTCAATGCCAAAGCGAGCGCCTGCGAGGCTGCCATCAACTTGGCCAATCTAAATGCTCGTGAGGAGGAGCTGACGCTCTCCTTTTTAAGAAGCAATTAGGACCCTTGTCTAGCCGGTGCGTTCCGGAATTAGTTTGGTTATTTGGGTTATCAGCAAAATGGATATATTAGGCTGATAAAGGGTATATCTTTTAAGTATTGAAATAGTACCACTTCGTTTTGCAAGTGCAAGTTCCAGCGAAGGCAAAAAACAAAACAGGCAGGGAATTCTCCCTGCCTGTTTGCATTTACGAATTTACGTTCGTTGATTAATTACTGTGGAGCAGCACCACCGCCGGCACCAGTTTTTGGTGCTGGAGCAGAACCACCGCCGCCACCGCTCGTTAATCCACGTGCTGGATTGAGCTTCTTAACAACTTCGTCGGTAACGTCAATGCCGTTATTAACCAGCTTGTCGCCGCCTGCCAAAATTGTGCTGGTATCAACTACCAAATCCAGACCCTTGTCCTTCATTACTAAGTTCAAGGCTTGGGCAATATTCTGGTTGGCAATTGCTACTTGAGTTGAAACCAATTGAGAAAGTGCTTGCAATCTGCCATTGTATTCAGCTTGCAATTCGTTCTTCAGCTTTTCGATTTCTTCTTTGGGCTTCTTATCGTCTTGAGCCTTTTGCAGACGCTTGTTGGCATCTTCTTGGAAAGCTCTTAGTTGGCTTTCCGCTTGTTGTCTCAACGAGTCTGAGCCAGCAGCTTCTGGGAAAGACGTCTTGACCATGTTGTAGTTGTAATAGCCGAGCTTCACTGTTGTTGGCGTGGCTGCCTTCTGAGCGAAAGCCGGTCCGGTAATTGCTACCATGCTCAGGAGCAAGGCACTGCAAATACTGGTTACTATCTGTTTCTTCATGCGTGTTCACCTTTACCTAAGAGTCACATTTGGGGAAATCAAGATGCTTTATACAAGCCTGATGAGCGTATATAAGGCCTCTATGTTTGGGTCATGATGATACCTATAATAGATACCGATCATTAAAACCCAGTGTAACAGGTCCTGAGATTGCATGCTTCATGCGAAGGGCTCTTGAATAGTCCTTTCAGGCTGTACATTTTTCTTGTACCCGCTTATCGCGTTTCAATCACAAATGCGTTGAAAATCCTCGAGATATTGAACTTGTTTGAGACGAGGCAAGTAATCAAGGCGGTCTGATAACCAGAGAGAGAAGTGCCACCAAACAACAACAAAATTTGCGCGAATGTGTAAAGATCTTTTGCTGACGGCGCCTTATCAGGCATTCTCTGACTGGAATTTGAAAGATGACAACGCTAATTGATCTCACTCGTCCATTGGAAATCGTCGACAAAAAGGAATTTCCAGCAATGCTGATGCCTCTCTATCGCATCATTTGTCCGGAGATAGATTTTGTCGATCATGCACAAGGTGCCAAAATCATGCAGGAAATTTTTTCCTGTCCGACAACAGATCTTCCCAATGGAGAAGGTTGGGCGGAAGACAACCTCAGCATATCGAGCCATCTGGGCACGCATGTCGATGCACCGTGGCATTATGGCAGTACTTGCAATGGTGCCCCTGCTAAAACTGTGGATCAAATTCCGCTGTCAGATCTTTTTTGTGATGGCGTCGTCCTTGATCTTTCCCATTTGAAAGGAACAGGAAAAGGAATATCGATTGATGATCTAAAAGCTGCGCTTGCCAAAATTCCTTATGAGATAAAGCCTGGAGATGCAGCATTGATCCGCACTGATCATGACAAATTTGCATTGAATGATCCGATGCGCTACTTCTATCCCGGACTTACACGAGAGTCGGCTTTGTGGTTGGCCGAAAAAGGTATTAAGGTTGGCGGCACGGATGCCACCGGCTGGGATAGACCTTTTCCTGTCATGGTAAACGACTACAAAACATCAGGAGATAAAAAGCACATTTGGGATGCGCACTATGCCTATCGTGATGCGGAAGTCTATGTTGTCCAGCAACTAGTCAATTTAGACAAGCTGCCGGCTTCTAATTTTAAGGTCGCCTTTTTCCCCCTGAAACTAGTTGGTGCCAGCGCCGCTCCGTGTCGAGCCGTTGGATTTGTTGACCTATAGGTCGCAATTTTAGTGGCTGCCGATGGTTAATCAACTCAGCAAATGTGAGGGCAGCGCACTAATTTCACATTAAGCGCTCTTCCCGATATTGAACCTAGGGTTTTTACTGGATTTTTGATGATGATAATTGATTCGCCATTTTATAAGTACCATCATCAGACAAAACATACTGTTGAAAAGCTCAGTTCAAATAGACATTTTCTAGATTGGGCAAATCAGCCTAATCCGTTTCGTTTTTATGACGGTGCACCGGAAATTGCCTTGCCGCACGAGTTACTTGTTGTGCCTAGGACGTTCTTTGAGTCGATGGACAATCTCTTCTCGGAAAAGTATCCTGAGCCACACAAGGCGGATTCTACCTTTGTATCTAATCTGTTGTTTTACTCAATGGCTATTAGCGCCTGGAAAGAGATACGAGGCACCGATCATCGTTGGGCGTTAAGAGTCAATCCATCATCAGGTAATTTGCATCCGACAGACACTCATTTGCTTTTAAACGGCATTGAGGGACTGCCTGATGGCGCCTATCACTACTACGTGCCGCGACACTCTCTGGAACATAGATCTGAAGCCAATTTGGGACCACAGCTCTGGCGAGCAGTGAGCGGTCAAGACGTTTCGCCGAAATTAGTAATTTGTCTGACTTCCATATTCTGGCGCGAATCATGGAAGTATCAAAGTCGCGCATTTCGCTATTGCAATCATGATTTGGGGCATGCGCTGGCTTCAATTATGTTGTCGGCTAATATTCTTGGTTGGAAGGTGCATGCAATTGGTGAATTTCCTGATGCAGAAGTCATTCAACTGCTGGGACTAGAAGGCAACGATGAGAAACCGTTTCTAATTATTGGAGCTTTTCCGGCAGGTGAGCAACAAGTTAGTTGCTCTAGCTTCGACTTTCCTTGCGTAAATGACATTGAATTTAGAGGCGTGCCTAATGTTTTGTCTCAAGAGGAAATTAAGTATCCTGCAATTGACGCCGTATATGATTCAACCGTAATTGACAAAAATACATGGCGCGCCCGATTTGCGCAGGATCTTCCAGAATTGACTGTAGGAGCGATTTTCGAGGATCTGAAGGAAACGGCATTTAAGACGGACGCGGCTGTAGCAAAAGAACTTGATGAGTCTGTTCACAAAATAATTCGCATGCGCAGATCGGCTGTCGATATGGACGGAATACGTTCAATGCCCCAAGCTGAATTTGAGCTTATACTAAAAACTTTGGGCAGAGGATTTAGTGCTGACTTTCAAACTAATGGACAGCGTGGTTTTCATTTGATTGATTTGTACTTTTACGTTCACCGCGTGGATGGGCTGGCACCGGGTGTTTATTACTGGAGAAGACAGACTGAGAAGCTTCAGCCTCTGGCAATAGGCGATCAAAAGCAAGTCGCCAAATTTGTCAGTTGCTTTCAGGACATTGCAGCCGATGGTTGTTTTGCTGTTTCAATGGTAGCCAACTTCAATTTAGGATATGAGTTGTTTGGTAATCGTTGTTATCGCTATGCGCACTACGAGGCTGGTCTTATTGGTCAGTGGCTTTATTTAGCCTCTACTGCGCTTAACTATCAGGCAACAGGAATTGGCTGCTTCCTTGATGATGAGATAAACACTTATTTGCCGTTGCCAGATGGGCAAGAAGTCGTCTATAACTTCACCGTTGGTGAAGCAGTATTTGATCCAAGACTTACGACTCTTCCGGCTTACGACTTTCTCAATTAGATTCTGATTTCCGGCAGTATTGTCTTAGCGCAACGGAAGCAGCAAGCAAGAACCAAAATATCAACTGTACTTGCGGGCGGAAAAAGACTGTGTCGACTAAGCCGTGTGCCATTACGCCCACGATTGCTGCAGCGATACCGGCGGCAAGCCAACGGACATACGCATCTTTTGCTTGCCAAAAAGTCAGATGCGCTCGCGTCAGGGAAACAATGATTATTGCAACAAATAAAAGAAATCCTATGATACCTGTTTCAACTGCTACTTCCAAAGGCACGCAATAGGTACCTAAAGCATCAAAACCGCTGCGCATATAGAGTCCATAAGCAAGTCTGAAAGTTTTGTTGCCGGGTCCTATGCCAATCCACCAGTTGTCCAAAAACATTTGCCAGGAAGACTCCCAGACATTCATGCGGTACGAATTAGATGAGTGTTCGCGTCCGGCAAAAATAGAAGTGATTCGCTGATTGAAACTCGGTACAAACTGCAGAGAAGCATAAGCAATTAGGGGAAGAAGAACTACCGCGGACATCAGAAGCAGACGTGTTTTTGGTTTTTCTACAAAGAGCCATTCAAAGATAACGACGCCTAAGACAAAGGCAATAGCGCCAAGTGCGATGAAGCCTCCCCTGCTTCCTGTTAGCAAAAGAGCTGCAAAAATAATTGCTGTTGCGCCGGCCGGCAAAATTGCCAGAATGAATTTCCTGGCAGCAATCGAAACTGCTGTTAAGGCAAAGGATAGCGGTAATAGTGGTACCAAATATCCGGCTAACAAATTAGGATTGTTGAGCGTTGCATAAATTCGTGTTGCTTTTGACTCGAGAGTAGGATCCTCCCAAGTAGCTAATGGCGCCACGCCTATCTTGTACTGGTAGAGACCATAGAGTGAAATTAGGAGACCCGACAAGACAAGGGAACTTATTACTAAAATTATCTTTTTAGGTTGCCTGTTAAGACCTGCGGAAAAAAGAAAATAACTAGCTGTATAGACGACTACTTTAGCAAGTCCAATAACACTGTCTGCAAAGTAACGGGAGGCAAATGTCGCTACGACATTTGCAGCCAAAAGAGCAACAATGAGCGCGTCGAGCGTTGTTGCCGAGTATTTTTCCTTACCGCCTAAAAACGTGCCCAAAATTCTCATTGCAAGCGCGGCGAGGACAATTACGGCAAGACCTTCCTTATCGCTGGCAAACTGCGGCAGGGGCAACATAAAGGCAAGCAGAATTACAGCTAGAAAACTAAACCATTGAAGAGTCGTGCCCAAGGACTGAAATTTGGATTGAGTCAGTTTGGCAAGAAAACTATTTACTGACTTAATTAGGTTTCCGAAAAGCGAATTTTCAAAAGTTGTCTGCCAGCCGGCATCGGCCTTTTCCAGGGACACAATAGAGGCCATGGCATCACATCTTTTTTGTATGGCTGTGATCATTTAGTTTTTATTTGTTGTACTTGTGAATGTCGACAACAACGCCTTGGGCGCGATACTTAAAGGATTCCAGTTCAACCTGGTTGCCTACTTTTATTTTGTTGCCTCGAATCACATAACCGTCGTCAGTTACTTCAGCCTGATCTACTACAGTTACTAGAAAATCATGGGCTAACGGTTGGGCAGGATCAGCAAAAGCAACAGCTTTTTTTCCATCAGGAGCCATGAAGGACACTTGCTTAGCCCAGTGTTTAACAGCTGCTATGGCCATTGGTGGCTTTACCGGTTGGTTGCGAATAGTAATGGAGGCTGTGTCACCGACTTTGAAAAGATCTTGATCTTCTGTTTTCAAGCCCGTTATGTAAACATCAATTGCTACTTGCTCAACGCCTTTAATTACCTTGTCTACTCCGGCATGTCCGGCTCTGGCCATGCCAAAACCGAGGGCTGACAAGAGTATGATGGCAATCAAGCAGGAATCAATTGCATTAAGTCGTCCAAACAACTTGAATTCGTTATTCACTGGTAGTCCTCGCGTCAAATTTAAATCAATAATACAGGACAAAAGCTATTGTCTTAAGCTAATGGCATAATTGAGTCAATGTTTCCTGTATATGATGACAATCAATCTTCCAGCAAGCCCATAGTCACCTGGGTCCTTATCGTCATTAACGTATTTGTCTTTGTAAACGAAGTGACGATGCCGGAAGGTGCGCTCAACAGCTTTCTCGATGTCTGGGGTACGGTTCCTTCGAAGCTGACGCATAGTCCAGGCACGGGCGAGTATCTGACCTTGTTTACGTCCATGTTTTTGCATGGCGGTTGGTCTCACCTCATAGGCAATATGTGGTTTTTGCATATTTTTGGCGACAATGTCGAAGACCGCATGGGACATTTCAAATATCTGCTTTTCTATTTGATCTGTGGCATTGCAGCCTCACTTGCTCAGGTCTACTCAGACATAAACACAACTATTCCAGGAATAGGCGCAAGCGGAGCAATTTCAGGTGTTTTAGGTGCGTACTTAATTCTTTTCCCCGGTGCTAGAGTAAGAACATATATCGGCACTTATACAAGTATTTGGGTGCCGGCTGTATTTTTCATTGTCATCTGGTTCATGATGCAATTTTTGCCGGCACTAGCCAGCATGAATTTGGCAGGGGCCAAGACAGGCGGTATAGCCTTTTGGGCGCACGTGGGTGGTTTCATAGCAGGAGTCGTGCTGGTGAAACTGTTTGCTTCAGGTTCAAGAGAAAGCCAAGCTACTTTACGGCACTTCTAATTTTTAGTACTAGTCTTCAGGCATCGCCACGTGATCTAGTGCCTGCAGCATTTCTTTTTGGCTAGTGACGGCAGTGCCTGGTTTTTTAACAACAATACTTGCTGCTAAATTACCTAAAGCCATGGCTTCCACAAAACTAGCTCCGGTTACAATGGCCAGCGCCATAGTAGCAGCTACCGTGTCGCCGGCTCCGCTTACATCGAAAACTTCACTTACATTGAAGGCCGGCAATTCAACCATTTCCTGCCCTTTTTCAAAAAGAACCATGCCCTCTGCACCGCGAGTAATGAGCAATGCTTTGCTGCCTGTGATGAGCATGAGCTTTTTGCCGGCTTCTTTCAAAGATTCAGTGGAATTTATAGCAAAACCGACGGCTTTTTCGGTGTCTGTTTGATTGGGTGTAATAAGTGTGACGTCCTGAAAACGCTCAAAGTGATCTTGAGCATCGACTATAAGGAGAATGTTTTTCTCTTGGGCAATTTGACGGCATGCTTTTATAACAGCCGAAGTCATAATGCCGCCGCGGTAATCGGAAAGAACAATTGCCTGGTATTGTCCTGCTGCTTGTTTGACCTTTTCAATGAGCTTCGATTCAATCGAACTGGAAATTTCCTCGTGTGAAATGCGGTCCATTCTAAGCAATTGTTGCAGATGCGAATGTGACTTAGAGAGAATTCGTGTCTTTACAGGTGTTGGTCTTGAAACATCTTGCACGAGGCCGTGAGTGATACCAGTTGATTCAAACATGCGTGTCAATTTGACTGCGTAATCGTCTCTACCGCAGACGCCAATTGCATGGCAAGTTGCCCCAAGAGCTGCGACATTATTGGCAGTGTTGGCGGCCCCGCCTAAGATAAGTTCAGTATCCACATGTTCAAGAATAAGAACTGGTGCTTCGCGAGAAATACGTTCCGGTTTTCCTTCAACGTACTCATCAATTAGTAAGTCTCCAAAGACAATTACACGCCCTGAAGATAATTGTTTGATGCGTTCGCGCAGCTTTGTTTTGCTAAGCTCATGTAAGTTTGTGCGGGCTTGAGAAACAGCTAGATCAGGTGGATGCATTCTTTCCAATTCCTTAAATAATTCCCTGCTTGAATGGTCGTCGGGACTCAAGCCCAAAGACAAAAGTGTAGCTTGCTTTGCCTCCTCAATATACCGTAACTGCTGATAAAGTCGGGCTAAATGAAGGGCATGTAAGACGCCGTCGGCGGCCGTTGTCGCCTTCACCAAATCCTCTCGCGTGTTGAGTATGGCTTGCCTTTCAGTTTCGGTCATTTCGTCCTTGTCTGAAGGCTCTGTCCCCTTGAGAAACTTGTCAATTAAGGGCTTGATTTCACCTTTTGTCTCGTGGGCAAATTCCGATTTGCGCGCCTGGAAAAAGGGTTTGTCGCCCATGTAAGAAAAGTTTGTCGGCGTAGCCGAACTTGATGCCGAACCGCCCCCGGGTTGCGCCTTATCGGACAGGAGGTCGGAAAAGGAAAGTGAATCAGGCTTTTGTTCAGCCTCGTCCGGCTTGTCTTTGCCTAAGTCGCCTGGTGAATCTTTCGGTGTATGGGGATTGGACACGATGCGCTCTCCAAGCCGATTGTCCTTAGTCCATTGTACTCTCCCCTTAAGGACTATTTATGTTAGAATCGCTGACAAGCTGAGGCTTTGGCTGGATTTAACCCTTGTCAGGAGATGGCTTAATAAGCCGAGGAGAGCAAAACTATGAAAAGAACGCTATTTGCTTTTGCCCTCTTGCTCGTTACGCAACCGGCTTATGCCAACTGGGGAACTGAGCCGGCTAAAACAGAAGAGCCGTCATTGCGCCCGCCTGTAACAACAACCACTACGACGCCAGCTGTTACTGATACCACTGTCATTCATGCAGAACCGGCGCCTCATGAAAAACGTAGCGAAACTCAAACTACGCAAACTATACATCTGGAAAAAATTCGCCGTGATAAATGGATTGCCTGGCGGATGGCCAAAGATCCTTGGATAGATAGAGCTTGTTTAGCTGATCCTGGATTGCCTGAGGCTATTTGCGCTCATCCGGGACCCGCTAAGTTGTTGGCTAAACATCCGCACATTGATGCAATTGCTCAAGCCGATCCTTATCTTTGTCGTCGCCTTACTCAATGGAAAAAGGCAACACTTTATCTTGTGAAAAATCCAAATGCCGGTCCTGTAATTACAAGAGACCCGGAGGGAATTTATCGTGCGGTGCAGAAGAATCCTAAAATCGCCAGAATTCTTTCCAAGCATCCGATGTTCAATCAAATGATTGTAGAAAATCCGGATCTTGGACGGTTTATAACAGGTCACATGTGAACTTGGATTTCGTCTATCTAGGTAAAGCGACTTTCCTTGGCGTGGTGGCAGGTCTGCTTTCAGGTGCTTTCGGTATTGGTGGCGGCATGGTGGCAACACCAATGACCCGAATGTGGCTGCAACTAGATCCTTACAAGGCAATAGGGACGGCCCTTGTATTGGTTGCACCCACAGCAATTTCCGGGGCTATGCGTTACGTCAAAGAGGGCATTTATTCAAAATTCTTGTCTCGCGCGTGCCTAGTGCCGGCCATCATCGGCACGGTAATTGGTTCTTTCGTTTGTCGTTATCTCAACGGTCATGTCTTGATGATGGTTGTTGCTCTTCTAATAGCTATGAGCGGTCTTGATTTTGCAACTGGAATAGTAGGATTGGTTTTGGGCAAGTTTAAAAAGCAAGAGGCTAAATTGGCCAGCTTGGCTCCTGTTGGCAAATTGACATATGTTGCTTCTGTCGTGGGACTAACAACAGGATTTTTGTCCGGACTCGTTGGCATTGGCGGCGGCTTTATTCTGGTGCCTGCTTTTGTCTATATCTTTCGTGTACCAATAAAAGAAGCCATAGGCACATCATTACTAACTGTAGCTGCTGTTGCAGTTCCCGGAGCCATTGTTCATGCAATACATGATCATGTGAATTTGGGCGTGGCATCAGCTATGATCGTGGGATCAATACCTGGAGCACGCATTGGCGCATCTATTTCCTTGCGTTTGAAGGATTCCGTCATAAAACGTGCCTTCGGTGTCCTCTTATTGGTTGTCTCAATTGTTTTTGCCTTGAAGGAAATTCATTCGCTTTTTACTTCAGGGTAATTGCTCGGCTTTAAGGGAATATTGAGCTTATGTTTCACCTGAAACTTCTTGAGCTTGAATCAGAGTTAATAGCCAAAGAGCAGTCCAGCAAGGGACTTAAGACTTTGTCCCCTGAGTGCAAGGAGCTAATTGAATATGTGGCTAAGGAAGTTGAAGTTTCACTGGCTGACAAAGTGCCCTCAGATTGGCGCGGCTGGCTAACTTATAAACGCAATGGCGACTGCCTAATAATTTGCCGGGGACAAGCATTTGCCGAGGGTGGATTATTCGGGGGCAAATTTAGAGCGGGGTTGGCTGTGCCTTATGGTCTTGATACGGTTACAGAGTATCAGCGCCATTTTGATGTGTCACCGCCGGCTGAACTTGATCACCTGCTGATGAATTTCGGCAACGATGATAATCCTCAGGTGTTTCTCTGGTATGGAGAAAATTTAGCGCACTACAAGCTCATTTATTCAGCAGATGTCGCCGACGATCCGCATGTGGAGTTAGGCAATGCTGTAGTTGAAGCATGTACGTGGATACTCAGCCGTCCTAAAGAATTGACGCTTCTGGAGTTCTTGAAGGGAATTGAGAACGCAAGAAGCTGATTAGGCTTTCTCGTTTTGCTTTTCTTTCTGCGGAATCTTAATTGTGCTGCCCAGACTCTTTCCTAGTTCCAAGAGTTCAATGGGGATTGGAAATATGAGCGTTGAATTTTTCTCTGCAGAAACCTCCACCATCGTTTGCAGTTGACGTAACTGCATAGCTCCTGGTTGGTTGGAAATTACCTCAGCTGCCATAGCGAGTTTCTCGGCTGCTTGCAATTCACCTTCGGCAGAAACAATTTTTGCTCTTCTTTCTCTTTCGGCTTCTGCTTGTCTTGCCATTGCCCGCTGCATTTGCTCAGGAATTTCCACATCCTTAACTTCAACGCCTATGACCTTAATGCCCCAGCCTTCTGTTTGACGGTCAATTATTGCTTGTAGCTTTGCATTGATGGTGTCACGTTCGGAAAGCAGGTGATCAAGGTCATGTTGACCAAGCACGCTTCGCAAAGTTGTCTGCGCGATTTGGCTGGTTGCCATGACAGGATCTTCTACTTTAGTGACGACTTTATACGGATCAACTACTTGGAAGAAGCAGACGGCTGCAGTTTTGGCTGAGACATTGTCCTTGGTGATAATCTCCTGCATCGGTATAGCCATGGTTATTATTCTTGTGTCCACTTTCTTGGTTTGTTCAACCAGAGGAATAATTACTACAGGTCCTGGACCACGAACGCCTGTAACTCTGCCGAAGCTGAACACGACCAAGCGATCATACTCTTTGACAAACTTTATGCCGGATAGGCATATAAGACCGCCAATAACTCCTAATACAGAAAGTAACTCAAACATAACCTGCTCCTTAGACTCGCCAAGTTATGTGTACCACCGGCAGGTTGCAGTAGGCTAAATCCAGGCTATTTGTTATTAATTCTTATCCCCTGACGGGTCTATTCCGGATGGACATTTTTACGCAGGCGGGCAATGAAGAAACCGGATAAGCCATGTCTTGAGGGCAATAGCTGTAACATACCTGAACTTAGCGATAGATCCTTGTCGGCGCCCTGCCATTTTTTGAGAAGATTCGGATTAATAAAACGGCTCAGGTCCTCCGGCTCGAAGTCTTTGTGCGCTTCGAGGAACCACTTTATCAGCTCCTCGTTTTCCTCGGGCTCTATCGAGCATGTGGAATAGACAAGGATGCCGCCCGGCTTGAGAAGAGTTGCGGCGTTTTGCATGAGTTTTTTTTGCAAATCGGTTAGTGCCACCATATCTGGTGCTTGTCTGTGCAATGCCAAATCCGAGCGCCTGTTCATTACGCCTGTGCCTGAGCAGGGTGCATCTATTAAAATCCTGTCTATGCGTTCGTTTAGTGTAAGTTCTGAGCCGTCGGCTGTTTGTATCTCGATATTGGTCAAGCCCAACCTATTG